>JBOHSB010000360.1:0-5433 GCA_050733015.1 Gemmatimonadales bacterium | reverse complement strand
GGCGGAAAAGGTCCCTCGCTCCGCTCGGGATAACGAGCCGCGCTCAGCTCTCAGACCCTAGCCCTGCCCCGCCCAGTCCCTCGGCTCCAGCATCGCGATCAGCTCCGCCTCGAAGCTCCCGGGGCGGTACTCCGGCGCGTACTCCCATGCCGCCAGTGGCGGCAGGCTCATGAGCACGCTCTCGCTCCGCGCGTTGGTCTGCAGGCCGAACAGCGTGCCCCGGTCGTGCACGAGGTTGAACTCGACATACCGTCCCCGCCGGGCCAGCTGAAACCGCCGCTCGCGCTCCCCGAACGGCAGCGACCGGCGCCGCTCGACGATCGGCTCGTAGATCACCGGCAGCGAGCGGCCGACGTCGAACTCGAAGGCCACCAGCCGCTCGAGCGACAGCCCGGCGTCGCCTTCCCGCAGGTTGTCGAAGAAGATCCCACCGATGCCGCGGCGCTCGTCACCCCGATGGGCGTTCACGAAATAATGGTCGCACCAGCTCTTGAACCGGGGATAAAAGGCCGGCTCGTGCCGGTCGCATACCGCCTTGAGGGCGCGGTGGAAATGAACGGCATCCTCCGGGAACGGATAGGTCGGAGTGAGATCGGTCCCGCCGCCGAGCCACGCGTCGAGCGGCATGCCCTCGAGGTCGGTCAGGTCGAAGTAACGGACGTTGAGGTGCACCGTCGGCACCATCGGGCTCCGCGGGTGCACGACGACGCTCATCCCGGTGGCGTAGAACAGCGTCTCGTCGCCCGAGGCCAGCCGCGCGCCGAGGCGCTGCGCCGCGCCGGGCGGGAGCACGCCGCTCACCGCCGAGCGGTTGATGCCGGCCTTTTCGAACGTCGCCCCCTCGGCGAGCACGCGCGCCACGCCGCCGCCGCCGCCCGGCCGCTCCCAGCGGTCCTCGCGAAAGCCGCCGCCACCGTCGAGCCGGGTGAAGAACTCCGTCGTCTCGTCGTGCAGCCGCTCCATCATCGCGGCGACCCGGTCCCGGAGCGGATGCGAGGTCACGGGATGCGCCATTCCTTCACCGCGTCAACGAACGCCTGCGCGTGGGACACGGGCACGTCGGGATTGATGCCGTGGCCCAGGTTGGCGATGTGGCCGCGGCCGCCGAAGGCCGCCAGCATGTCCCGGGTGCGCGCGCGGATCTCCCCCGGCGACGCATACAGCCAGTTGGGATCGAGGTTCCCCTGCAGCGCCACTGGAAACCCCGCGAGTCGGCGGCGCGCGTCCCCGGCGTCGGTCTGCCAGTCCACCCCGATGACGTCGGCGCCGGTGACGCGGGCGATTTCCTCGAGAGCCCACCCGGCGCCCGGCGCGAAGGCGATGACCGGGACGCGTGCCGCCTGGACCAGGCGGACCGCCTCCGCCAAGTAGGGCAGCGCGAATTCTCGAAAATCACGCGGGCCGAGCGCGCTGGCCCACGAGTCGAACAGCTGTACCGCCTGGGCTCCCGCGGCCACCTGGGCGAGCAGAAAGGCGCCTACCGCCTGCGCCAGGCGGGCCAACAGCACGTGGGCCCGCACCGGGTCCTGCGCCAGCAGGCGTTTCGCCTGCGTGAACGACTTCGAGCCCTGGCCCTCGACCATGTAGCTCATCAGGGTCCACGGCGCACCGGCAAAGCCGATGAGCGGCACCCGCCCGTCGAGCGAGCGCCGCGCCAGCTTGATCGCTTCGAGGACGTACCCGAGATCCTGCTCGGGGACGATGTCGCGCAGGCGGTCGAACTCACGCGCCGATCGTAGCGGGTGGTGAAACCGGGGCCCCACGCCTTCGTCCACCGACAGCGCCATGCCCATGGCCTGCGGGACGACCAGGATGTCGCTGAAGATGATGGCCGCGTCGACGCCGAGCCGTTCCACCGGCTGGAGCGTCACCTCGACCGCCAGCTCGGGCGTCCCGACCATGGTGAGAAAGTCGGCGCGCCCGCGTACGGCCCGGTACTCGGGCAGATAGCGTCCCGCCTGGCGCATCATCCACACGGGTGGCCGCTCGACCGGCTCACGTCGGCAGGCCCGAAGGAAGAGATCGCTCATGGTCTCCGCACCGGATCAGCGGGTGGCGAGCAGCGCACGCACGGCCGCGGCCAACGCCTCGGCGGTAGGATGGGACGCGACCCGCGCGGGTGGCCAGCCCGACGCGCGCGCCGCGGCCGCGGTGCTCGGGCCGACGGCCACGAGGGCAGGCCGGACGCCGGGCGGGCAGGCGCGCGCCAGCAGATCGGCGACGCTCGGGCTCGCCACGACGAGCACCTGGGCCCGCTCCGCCGTCTTGCGCGCCTCGGCCTCGCCGGCCAGCACCGACCGGTAGCACACCACTTCAACGACCTCGATCCCCTCGTCGCGCAAGCGGTCGGGCAGCTCGTCGCGGCGGATGTCGCCGCAGGGAAACAGCACCGGCGGGGTGAGCCCCGAGGCGACGAGCGCGTCAGCCAGCGCGGCGGCGGCCCCTCGGTCGTCGACGGCGCGTTCCTCGGGTCGGCGGATCGGGCCGAGGTCGTCGCCGAGCGCCTGCGCGGTGCCGGCGCCGGCCGCCCACACGGCGGGACCGGACGTCGGCACCACTCCGAGAGTCCTGAGGCGATTCGCAAAGGTCCGTGCCGAGCGTGGCGAGGTGAACGCGACCGCGCCGTACCGGGCAAGGTGCCTCGCCGCGTCATCCACGGGCCCCCAGTCGAGCGGCGGCGCGAACGTGATGAGCGGGGCGTCCTCGACGGCGACCGGAATCGCCCGCAGCGCCTCGACCAGCCCGGGAAAGGCGCCGGCGGACGCGGTGAGGACCACGGTCGCGGGGCTCACGGTTCGGGAACGGGCGGTGCCCCCGCGGCCCGGACCGCCGCCAGGATGGACGACGCGCCGTCGTCGAGTAGCCGTTGAGCCAGACGGGCGCCAAGGTCGGCGGCCTCGTGCTCGTCGCGCGCGGGCGCGGTCTCCTGGCCTTCCACGGCGTGCTCGCCACGAAGCGACACCACCCGCCCGTGCAGCCGAAGCGATGCTCCCTCGAGCGCCGCAAGGGCCGCCACCGGCACCTGACATCCGCCTTCGAGCGTCCGGAGGAACCCACGCTCCGCGGCGACGGCGAGCGCCGTCGCCGGGTGATGGACGGCGGGCGCGGCGGCGGAAGCCGCGGCGCGGTCGCCCGATCGGGCCGTCACCGCCAGCGCGCCCTGGCCGGGGGCCGGAAGCATGATCTCCGGCGGCAGCCGCTGTCCGATGCGCCCGCCGAATCCAAGCCGGACGAGACCGGCCGCGGCCAGCAGGATCGCCGACCACTCGGGATGGGCGTCCAGCTTTGCCAGGCGAGTGTCCACGTTGCCACGGATGTCGCGAACGTCGAGATCGGAGCGGAGGTGGAGCAGCTGCGCCCGCCGACGGAGACTGCTGGTCGCGAGCACCGCCCCGGGGGGCAGCCCGTCCCAGTCGATGGGGGCCCGGCCCACGAGCGCGTCCCGCGGATCCTCGCGCTCGCCCACGGCCACGAGCGCGATCCCCTCCGGCAGCGTCGTCGGAAGATCCTTGAGCGAGTGCACCGCGAGATCGATTCGCCCCTCGAGCATCGCCTCGTCGATCTGGCGGGTGAACAGCGCCCGGCCGCCGATCTGGGCCAGGGGCACGTGCTGCACCAGGTCGCCGGTGGTCCGGATCTCCACCCGCTCGGTCTCGATTCCGGCGGCGTGGAGCCGGGCCCGCACGTGTTCGGTCTGCCACACCGCGAGCGCGCTTCCGCGGGTGCCGATCCGAAGCGCCCCGCTCACGCGCCGGCCGTGCTCGCCGTGCCGGCGCCGGCCGCGACCCGCTCGGCGGCCGCTTCGCCCGAAGCGATCGCCTCCGCGACGGATACGCCTTCGCGGTACGAGCCGGCCAGCCCGAAGCCCGGATTCCGCCGCTCCACATCATCCATGATGTCCTTGAAGCGGCCGTAGGTGAGATCGTATTGCGGAATGGCCTTGGGCCAGAGGTGAAACGTCCGAAAGGTCGGCTCGCCGGTGGCGCCCAACAGGGCGCGCAGGTCGTCGTGCACCCTCGCCGTGATCGTCGGCAGGTCCGCGTTGGCCAAGTCGGGATTGCGGACCCCGCCGACAAAGGCGGTGAGGAGCACGTGCCCGTCCGGCGCGCGCCCAGCGAAGAGGGTCGAGGAGAACACGACCCCGAGCACGTGGCGCCGCTCGATCTCGGGCACTAGAAACCCGAATCCGTCGAGCGGGTGGGTCACGTCCTCCCGGCGAAAGCCGAGCACGAGCACGGCCACGGGCGGATGGGTGATGCTCGCGAGGGTCTTGAGACGGTCGCCGCCGGGGAACGCCAGGTCCACATCGTCTACGCAGTGCGCCGGCGCCGCGTAGATCACCCCGTCGTACAGCTCGGTCGCCTGAAACGCCGCGCCGACGGTCCATCCCTTGGGCCCGGCGCGGAGCTGCGTGACGGTCGCCCGGGTCCGGATCTCGGCGTGGAGCTCGCGGGCCAGCGCCTCGGGCAGCTCCTGGAGGCCGCCCCGAAACGAGATCATGCCGCCGTCGCCCCCTGCCACCGAGTCTGACTCGCGCCTGGTCGCCCGCATCATGCCGGCGAACGCCTTCATGACCGAGCCGTGGGTGCGCTCTAGCCCGTACAGCCGTGGCAGCGCGTGCCGGACGGAGAGCTGCTCCGGGTTCCCCGCGTAGATCCCGGCGACGAACGGGTTGGCGACGTAGTCGAGGACTTCCTGGTTGAACCGCCGCCGGACGAACGTGGCCACACTCTCGTCCACCGTGCCGTCGCCGGGCTCCACCAGCGCTTCGCCGAAGACGGCGAGCTTGGCGCCGTTGGTGAGGAGCCGCGTGGTGAGAAAATCCTGCGGCGACATCGGCAGGGGCCGGAGCTTCTTCTTCTTGACGATGTAGCGGGTGCGTGCGGCCGGCGAGGCGGGAAGGAGACTGCCGTCCAGACCCAGCTCGGTCAGCAGCGCGCGCAACGGGGGCGCCGGCGCCGCAATCGAGTTGGGGCCCAGATCCGCGACGAACCCTTCGCGTCGCTCGGTGCGGACCACCCCGCCGACCCGGTCACCCGCCTCGTACACCACCACCCGGATGCCGCGCTGCTTGAGGCGGTAGGCCGCGCTCAGGCCTGCGACCCCGCCCCCGACGATCGCTACCGCACCCATGCCGAGCCCAGGGCGGCCTCGAGCGCGGCCAGCTCCGCATCGCCGTGTACGGCGGAGGTGAACGCAGCTTCGAAGGCCGAGGGCGCCAGGTACACGCCGCCCTCGAGCATGGCGTGGAAGAAGGCGGCGTACGCCGCGCGATCGCAGCGCTTGGCCTCGGCGTAGTCGCGTACCGGCGTGTCGCTGAAGAACGGCGTCAACATCGTGCCGACCCGCTGCACCGTCACCGGGACGCCGGCCGCCACCGCCGAGGACGTGATGGCCTCGGCGGCCCGGGCCGCCCAGCGCTCGGCGCGGGCC
>JBOHSB010000359.1:0-7801 GCA_050733015.1 Gemmatimonadales bacterium | reverse complement strand
GTGAGGTCGGTAGTTCAACTCTACCCAGGCCCATTCTGCTATCTCGGCACCCCGCGAGTGTTTCGCCGCTCGCGGGGGTTGTCATTTTCGTGATGCTCCACCCCTATGTTGTCCGTTGCGTTGTCCGTTCGTGCTCAGGCTTCGAGCCGTCGCCGGGCCGCCAGGGCCTGCTGCATCGACACCGCATCCGCTCGTTGGTAGCAGGTCAGGACCGTCTGCGGGCTCTTCCGGCCTCCGAGCGCGCAGAGATCCTTGAGCGGGGCGTACTTCAGTTCCGTCGCAGAAGCTAGCAGACATCGCGATGCCGGCTCCTCGGTGACATCGCGCGCGGGCTGCTGCAGGCGACGCACTTACGCCGCCGCCCTGCAGCTACGCTGTCCGAAATGCCACGGGCGGCTGATCTACCAGCCGCCCGCGTAAGTCTCGCCAGGTCAGGCAGTGTTAGGCGTCCTCGAAGAACTCAATCCGAACCGTGCCCTCCTCCACACCCGCTCGCCCCATTGCCTCAGCGAGTGCCGGGCTGGCGAAGAAGTCGTGCGCTGCCGACATGCTGGAGAACTGATGGGGGACCATGACGAGGTTGGGGTCACCCTCCACGCGGCACACGGACTCCGTGACCACGCCGCCAGCATTCTGCATGTCTGCGAACTGTCGTACACACGACGGCACGCGTCGCAGTCCTTCACACGGTGCTGCACGAGGTACGCCTGGCTCGTGCGGCGCTGGATCAACTCAATGCCCTGGCCGTCCGCGTCCGCGGTGCCCCGCGCTTCGCTACCGCTTCGGCCCGCCCGGCGGATGGTCGCTCTTGAACACGTCGCGGTTCTTGGCGGTGTACGACGCCCAGTTGGGCGGGACCTCCACCTCGTCGAAGATCGCCGTCACCGGGCACTCGGGCACGCAGGCTCCGCAGTCGATGCACTCGTCAGGATGGATGTAGAGCTGGTCTTCGCCCTCGTAGATGCAGTCCACCGGACACACATCCACGCAGCCTCTATCCAGCACGCCGATACAGGGCTCGGCAATGATATACGTCATAGTCGCTCCATGGTGCGCAGTTTAATCCGCTCCTACGATTCGATCCGGCGGGTTCGCACTAGTTAGCTCCTTCAACTGTGATGTCCTAACGTGACCGGGCCAATCACGATCAACGTGAGCGGGGCTAGCGACCCGGAAAAGGTGGGCCAGGTCGTGCTCCGCGAGTTCCGGCTGAGGGCACGCGCGCAGTCGGGCGACACCCTGCATCACTCGAGGCTGGTCTAGGCGCTAGGAGATCTCTTGGGGCATAGCGACGGAGGGGGTCGGTGACGGTGGCCGGACCGGGCGCCATCACAGGTGCAAGAGGACGATGGCAAGGGCGGTGAGGAGTCCGGCCAGGACGATTACAACGGTCAGTCGCGCCCACGGCGTGACCGCCCTACAGTAGAGGCACCGCAGAGCCACCGCCACCGATGGCGGGAGATCCGGTGGCCACACCGACTCCACCTTTGTCCGAACTGCATCGCTCGAACCTCGCCGCCAGTCCGTGACAAGAAAGCCGGTGCATCAAGAGCATGCGTCCGGTGGTTCACCCCTGGGCTATTTAGGGTGTGGCGCACTGCAGGGGGCCGTCATCCTTAGACTCGCCCGAGAGTGCTCACTTATCGGCGGCTGCGGCTATCGCGGGCCGATGCTCGGGAGCTAGGCCGAGACGGCGCGGCTAGCGGCCGTGGGGCGGCTTGAATTGCTCGCGCCGGAGGCGGTCACTTCTCCGCGCTCTTCACTATAACCCTTTTCTTCCGCGGCCGGGGGCGCCGGTTCCCGTAGGAGTGCCGAAAGATTTTGCCGCGCCGCGACTTCCGATCGCCCCTCCCCATGTGCAGCTCCCCGTGAGTCCGTCGACCTGATGACAATGATGACAATAAGGATAGCTAATCGCGCCCCGGGGGGGGAGACGGAAGGAATCGGGGTCGTTACAAAGGTTGGTGATGCGTCCACGTCAAGGCCGCCCGTCGTCGGCGTACACCTGTAAACCTCGACGCCACGTAAGGGCACAGCCGGCCCGGCGTGGCATGGTGACGGGGCGACGGTGGGCAGCATCGCCGGCCCGACCGTTCGTCGCTCCATGCCGTGCTCGGATGAGTGGGACCTAAGGGGCCGCGGACCAGTACGCGCCCCCGCAAGCATCCAGTTGTTTTCCCCAGGAAGGATCACCCCTGGCGGAGCATGCCACACCACGGGATGACGCCGCATGTGTCCGGTACGAGCTTGTCAGCCCAAGCGCGCTACGCGGCCGGGGTGCGCGAGATTCTGGAATGCTGGTTCGAGGGGCATCCCATTCGGGAGGAATACTTGATTGTCGCAGGCGGCCAGCTCGCCGGGGCCGGGGCGCATTCGTACAGCGCTGGCGACGTCACTGGCGGCTCGGGGGAAGCGGCGCGATTCAAAAGATAAAGGGGAAGCCACCGAGCCCTCTGCTTTGTCGGCGTCGAATGCGATTGCTTTCCCCTCGACAACGGCGTGTAGGCAGCATATTTGAGTCTCGCGTGAGCAAATCACAACAGAACTCCGCCCGCGGGCGCCTCTTTTCGCCTGACCGCTGATCGGGGGCATGAACGAGGGGCCGTGCTCGCCACGTACCACGCGACTGATCCAGACCCCGACCCGATGCGGAACCAGCTGAAGCCCTAACTCTACTCACCCTGACGGGGGCGCTGACGGCGCCACAAGGGCCGAAGCGGTGATCTGCTTCGGTCCTTTCTTCTTCTGGTAGGCGCTACTGCCGTGGCACCTCGCGCCCCTAGGCACGCGCGAGGTGCTTATACGGTGGATGGGTCTGCAAGCGTGGATCGTCGACCGGCCCGCCCATGGTGAAGTGGTAGAGCACCTGAAAGCGGTCTCCAGTGAGTCCGAAGACCCGGTGGGTGAGGTCGTCGAAGAAGCAGCCGATGCCGGTGCTGCGGATGCCGCTTGCTTCGGCCTCGAGGTAGAGGACCTGTCCGATGACGCCGGTCTCCCAATACAGGCGGCGGTAGAACCAGGGCCCGAACGCATCGAGGGACGTGCGGTACTCGGTGAGCATGGCCGCTGCGAAGACGCCGTCGGCAGCGATTTCCTGATCGCAGCTCGTCTGCTGGGCGGCACGGCGGGCATCCCCCTCCTGCAAGAAGAAGAGAGGCAAGGACCCAGGACACCCGGCTGGTCGGGTCCAGACAAAGGTCCGATCCATCGCTTCGTCGAGCGCCTCCCTGCGTGCGGGGTCGCGCAAGAGGGCATAAAAACCGGGGGGCAAGTCCACCACGCGGTGGACGAAGAGCAGGAGATCGACGCAAGGGCGCCACGGCAGCGTGGTGAACGGGACCTGGCACGAGCCTGGCATGACCTTGAGCAAGATCTGGTACAAGGCGTCGCGGGTGATCCCCGTATGGCCATCGAGTGCGACGGCGCTGCGCCGCTGGTGGATGATGCGGCGAAGCGCGAGCGGTGAGTCGCCGATCTCGAGGGAGTTGTTCTCGAAGACGATCGCAGACCAGAACGCCTCGCCAGGGGGCGAGAGCTTCTCCGTTGCGATGGCTACCTCGTCGATGACGGGCCACTGATGATGAACGCTGCTCAGCTGGTTCGGCACTCCAGACCACCGTGCACCACGGAGCTCGTCGCACACCGTGCCGGGAATGGTGAATATTCGCTGCTCGTCGATCGTGAAGCCGGCTCCCTGGGGGAAAACGGCCAAGAGGCAGTCGGGGTGCTCGGCCTCGACTCCGGTCTGGACGCGCACCCCCAGGAGAACAGCCAGATCGCCGTCGATGACGCTTTCGAGCAGCTTCGCCTCCCAGCCGAGCCCCGCGGCAGACACAGCGAAGCTTCCGATCGCGTGACCGGCATCGTGGTGGCAATAGCGGAAGGCCCGCTCGCCGTACTTCCACGATTCGCGCCAGTGGATGGAGGTGAGGCCCACGAGGACCGCACCCTCAGGTAGCTGTGCCGCAATCTTCAGCCACGCTCCGCCTGACAGCTCCGCCCGGAGCTCGAGCGCATGCTCAAACGGGGCATAGTGGTAGACTGCGGGCCGTGGGTGAAGACCGGCGATGGGCCCGGCGACCAGATAGCCCTCGGTCGGATGAAGATTGCCGCTCGATGGATTGACCCGGAGCGACCAACGAGAACTCCCCGCCTGCTTCCAGGAGGAGAGCGCGAGCGCATCGAGAAAGAGTTGGGAGATCGAGACACGGTCCAGCGGAGTTCGGGCGATGTGACCGAAGGCGAACGCAGGCTCATAGCGTGGCTCCGGCCCCACCGGGAGGAGATCGAGAGGCAGCCCAACGGCACCTTCGAATCGGCGGAACGGATCGGGCTGAGTGTCCCAATCCATGTAGCCGAGGGCGGCGGCGAACCGAAACGGCCGATGCTTCGTGCGCTCATGATACGCGAGCGTCAGGTGCAGCGCCGAGGGAAGCTCCGGCGGCCCCTCGAAATCCGGGCTGTCGCTCGTTTCAGCCGTCTCAGAAGTTCTCTCAGCGGTCATCCAGCGCCTCTCCATCGTCCCTACTTGGCGGCAACTCGCTCGAGATCCGCCACTCGTTCGGTCGCGGACTGACAGGTGGCTGTAGGCCCACGCGGGCGCCGCACGCCCAGAGCGACACCGAGGGGTTCATGGCCGAGGCCGCTGCCGACCTGAGAGGACAGCCTCGACCCGCTTAAGCAAACTGTCGAAGGCTGTGGAGACGAGCTGCCGGAGTCGGTAGAGCATTGCATACCGCGGGTCCGTCGCCCGCCGCCGGGCCCGCGACTGGTCCACCAGCACCGCGCCCAATTCCCGGGCCTCGCTCACCCACGCAACCACCGGATACCGGCGGCCACGGACGTCGCTTGACCGCCGGCGGGGTGGCGGGGGCGGGACGGGCTGCGCGTCGTCGAGCAGGCTCTGGAGGCGCGCATCGCTCAGGAAGGGTGAGCCCGCCGGCACCTGCGTTGTCATGCGGGACTCGGTGGCGGAGTCAAACCGGAGGCGACGGCCCGGCAACGTAGTTCGGCCTTGTAGTCGCGATGGGCGGTCTGTTGGGACCCCCTCGATGTAGGCCAGCCAGCCCACTCCGCCCCCGTCGGTGAAGGGCATCGATTCGGTCAGGGGGTTGCCCCGCGGGTACCCTGGCGTGGGCTGCACAACTAGAGGGCGTTATAGCGGCGGGGTGCGCACCCTGCACCGTTGCCGAGGGAGACGGGTGCACGCTGCTCGCACGGCCACCCCCGAACGGGCGCGCCGCGCGCCCCAAGTTGGCATACAAGTTGACACGCGCGATGCGGACCGGGGCACAAGGCGTTTGAGCCCACCTGAATTGACCGCAAGATAATGCAGTGCGCCGCCCACACGCGCCGCGGCCCGCGTCTAAATCGCGGGCTCTCAGGCTCTCAGCCAACTGCAGCGCTCCCGCCCCCTCTCCGTGCACCACGCCGCCCGCTCGTTCGCGAGGGGGCGGTTCACTTGCTGGGGCCGGCGTCGGGCCCGAATCGCCGCTCGTACTCTCGGAGCGAGCGGCGCATCTCCTCCAAGAGCCGGCGCTGCTCCTCTGCGGCCCCGCGGGCGAACTCGAGGAGCCGGCGCATCTCGGCCGCATCGGCGAGCGCCTGCGCAGGCTCGGCCTGAGCGGCGGCCAGGTCGTGGGCGCTCTGTCGGGCAGCCTCGCGGGCCTCGGCGGCCGACACCCTGGCCTGCTCTGCGGCCTCGCGGGCGTTCTCGCCCATATCCCGCATCACTTCCGCGGTCGCGCGGACCTCCTCATGGAGCTCGCGCCCCTTCTCCGCCCGCCGCCGCTCGCCCTCGGCGGCATCTTGTTGCTCCGCTTCGTCAACTAGCCGCTGTTCCGCCTCGTCTCGATCGGCTTCGGCGTGCTGGCGTCCGGCCTCAGCCGCGTTCGCCTCAGCCGGCGGATCCTTCGATCGTTCGTCCATCCCGTCACCCTTCCCCTTCGACCAGCGGTTCTGACCGCATCTTGAGGTGCGCCGCCCAGACGTGCCGCGGCCGTCCGCTTACCTCGAGCCAGACGTAGCCCTTGAGCGGGTGCGGCTGGAGCCAACCTGTCCCGTACTGGGTGCGGAGGTCGGGCAACCGTGATCCAGTAACGGGGAAGCAGCAGAGGCGATTGCGTCTTAATGATACGGGAAAGGTGGGGAAGAGCGAGAACAACTAACGTCGGCTCGATGGCCTCGAAGGGCTGCGACCAACTTCGACATCTGCGCGAGTCAACTACGGCAAAGTCTGACTTGGAAGGCGTCAAACCCCAGCAGCGGGTGACACGAACTCGCGTGAATGGTTGCAAGTTTCTGGAGTTCATGGGCTTAGGGTGGCCCCTCTGGATCAGGCCGCGCTGCCCGCACGAACCAGCGCGCCTCACCAGCGACAAGCCAGGTAGGGGGAGGCCCTTCACGCCCTCGGAGTGTCGCTCGAGCACGCGGACCCAGTCTCTCGGAAGACCGGGGCGTTTCCAGGCGAGGTGAGGGGGCACTCGAGCCCAGTGTTGACGATCGGGTTGATCCCATGGCTCTAGTCTACCCACGTCACGCCTTGGGGAGTCAAGGGATGGGTCTCGCTCGCAGGCTCGAGTTGCTCATCTTTGAGCTGCGGCTCGCTGGAGTGCCGGCGGAGATGCTGGCACGCTCTGGGAGGCGATCGACGGACTACTCAGGCCGGGGGCGGGATGCCGTAAAAGGCGGCCGCCGCACGGAGCAAGCCATGCGGCGGTCTAGGGAGCAGCTCCGGTAACTCCAACTGGTCAGAGTTCCCCGCTAGGGAGGCGGCGGGATCGAAAGCCCGCCCGGGCCATTCCCGTGCACCGCCTTCGAGGGGCGGCACTTGAAGTATATGCGTCAGCCCCGCTCCACGCTACTCGGCCCCCAGCCTCGCCCGTTCCGCCAGGAGCGCCCGTAGTAGGTAAGGCCGCCGCATCGCCGGCAGTGGACCGGCCCGCCATTCCCCTCACCGCTGCGCACCTGTTCGATGAATCGCTGGTAGCTGCCCGGGCCGTGTCCTCGCAGGGATTGGCTAGGTAGAGCGCCTCCTCTCCCCCCGTTCACTTCTCCGCGAGGGCTTCCCTGCCTGCTTCGGTGATCTGACTTGTTGCTGTGTACCAGCCGCCGCCACCCTCAAGTGCCGGAGATGCCCTGGGGAGGCATCATGCTAAGAGGGGAAGTGCGGCGGCGTGCGGCACGAGGGGGCAAGGAAATGCGTGGTTACTGGTACCTGTGGTGGTACCCGTGACTCTGGATCAGGAGAGTCCTGGTTCGAGCCCAGGAGGGGCAATGGCCGGCGCAACAGCGCCGGCCATTTCATTCGGCGCTCGCGCTGTGCGTCCGAGCCCAGGAGGGGTGGATTGCGTTTCCCCTGATCTTCCGACGACACAGAACCTCCATTGCCAGTAACGTTCCCAGTAACATACGAGCCGGCGCTGGCTGGCGCCGGCTGGCGGGGCAGGGGCCCTAACTCCTTGATTTACGCTGATGGGCGCTGGTCGTCGCCGGCGTTGGGCGGCTGATAAGCGTGAGGTCGGTAGTTCAACTCTACCCAGGCCCATTGGTTTGAAAGCGTTGCCCTGCTTGGTGATCTCTGGCTGAGCGGGGCTTTTTTGTTCTGCTGTTCCGCTGGCGACGTCAACTCGCCTACGAGCAGATGCTGCCCCGACTCCACTGAACGCCTACCAGGACGTACGGCCCCGGACTGATCTGTTACTCATGTCCCCGGCTGTTGACGCGCTCTAGGAGGCCGGCCTATGCCTCACGAGGCAGGCGCCTGGAGAGTTGAGCGCCCCAGACACTGAGTGCGCCGGCC
>JBOHSB010000358.1:0-3693 GCA_050733015.1 Gemmatimonadales bacterium | reverse complement strand
CGGTAGGACGGTAGGACGGTAGGACGGTAGGACGGTAGGACGGTAGGACGGTCAGAACGTGGAATGCTCGGGCGATGGAGGAAGCAACGATCGCGTGATCCACCACAGCCAGACTGCGTAGGAAAGGAGTGGGTCGAACACGGGGAGAGCGCTCTATCGAACGGAAGCCAGGCACAATACACGTCGGTGACGACGAGGCGACAAGAGCGAGAGGGGAGCGCCCGGGGCGAACCCTGGCGCTCCCCTCTCGTGCTCAGCTTAGGTCGATCCGACCGTCTGACCCTCTGACCGTCCGACCCTCCTACTTCGTAAACGTCCCCCCAAGCGTGACCTCGACTCGCGAGCTGGCCGGCACGACCACATCGCGGTCCTGGGTCTCGATGGCGCGCTGGGTGCCGATGGCGCCACCGATCAGGCCGCCGATTACCGCGCCCTTCGTGCTACCGCCGATCACGCGGCCCACGATCGCGCCGGCCGCGGTGCCCGCCCCGACCTTCGCGACGTCACCCGCGTTGGTCTTCCGGTCGACCAGCTTTCGGTCGAGCGCGGTCGCGGAGCCGCTGAGCGCGTAGCTCTGACCACCGATCTCCACCGCCGTCGGCGTGAGCGTCAGCTTGCCGGTCTTGTCGCCCTTGTTCTCCGACTCGTGGATCTCGGTGATGGTCATCGTCACCCGCGAGCCCGCCGGAATCACGACGCGACCCGACGCATCCATCACGTCGCTCGCGACGGACGCGGTCACGGTCGCCCCCGGCTTGTCCGTCTTCGAGCTGATCTCACGATCCATCGTCGTCGCCAGCGTCGTCCCGCCGCCGAGCGCGAGGGGCGCGGGGGCCGGAGCCGGCTTCGGCTTGGGCTTGGGTGTCGGCTTGGGCTTGGGAGCCGGCTTCGGCGCGGGCGTGGGAACCGGCGCGGCCGCGACTGGCGTGGCGCCGGCCTGGTCGTTCAGGATGGCCGAAGAATCGACCGGGAGCCGTTGCAAGTCGCGGCTCAGGCTGTCGGCCGCCATGCTCGCGCCGCGGTCGCCGCCGCACGCCGCGAGCAACGCGAGCGTCAGGATTGCCAGTCGGTTAGCCGCCATGCGTCCTCCTGTAAGGTGGGATACCCTGCGATGCGAATCTTCCAGCCGCCCCCACGAGGCAATTCCGGGGCCACAGGCAGCCGGGTCCAGCCGGGTCGTGCAGCGGAAGTGGCGTCTGGGCGTGACGGTGCCGGGGCCGGCGGACGCTCAAGCCGCGGGCCAGGTTCCCCAAGCGACTCCCGACAACGCGAAGAGGGGCACGCATGGGCATGCCCCCCGAGGGTGACTCAGCGTAACTCGAGACCTATGCCCGCCGCGTCCTCAGGGCGCCGTCCCTTCCGCGTCGGCCGGTGGGGCTTCTCTCGGCGGCCGGAGCCGCATGCTGAACGGTGCCCGCACCATCAGGCGGTAGGAATACTCCCATGGCGAAGTGCCGATCGCGATGCTGTGGCGGTCGTCGATCCGGTGGAATCGAAACTCGGTGTCGAGCGTGAGCCCGGCCTCGATCGGCGTGATGCGGGCGAGCCCGACCTCCTGATACTTGCGGTAGGAGTGATAGAAGGAAGGATCGGAGCCCTGCGAGTTGTAGTTCGCGTCGCCCTCGTTGGAGACGAAGTCCCGCCCCCACCACTGGATGGCGAAGACCTCGAGCCAGTTGCCGGGCCGGAACCCCGCGCGAATGTAGGTGCCGTGCCCGTGATCGGGCCGGCCAAGGGGCAGGCTGTCGACGTCGCCGTGGCTCAGCAGCTGGAACACCCGCAGCGAGCTGTTGCCGGCCAGGGGCAGCCGGCCGTGGATCTGGCCGCCGAGCGCGAGGACCTGGTTGTTCACCACCGGCTCCCCCGCGCTGTACAGCTGACCACCATGGTGCAGGCCGTGACCCTGCAGCTCGAGCCGGAGCCAGGGCAGCGGATCGCCGTGGAGCAGGAGGCCGTAGTCGAATATCTCTCGGCTCCTCGAGGTGTTGAGGTGCTGCCAATTGAGGAAAATCTCGCCACCGCCGTGCGGGTGCACCTCGCGCCACTGCACCCCGTATTCCACCGGCCGGGTGATGTCCAGCAGTGTGCCCTCGAGCGGCTCGAGGTAACCGTGGCGGTCTTCGGTGACCAGGGTGCCGAGCGCACCGAGCGACCGGTCGGTCCGGTACCGGAAGCCGAGGATCGGCTTGAAGGGGTTGAGGAACCGGCTGTCGCCACTCTCGTGATTGCCGTGGAATCCCGCGACCACCTCGGTGCGCGGCCCGAGCGCGGCGGAGAGGAAGCTGGTGACCTGGCCGCCCAGGAGTGTCTCGCCGGTGCGGTACGGGTTGAAGAACTCGGTGTTATCGAGATAGAACGTGAGGTTGTTCTTCCAGGAGAGCTCCTGGGCCCAAGCCCGTTCCGCGCGGCCCAGGAGGAGGGCCGCGCCGAACGCCATCGCACAGCAGCGACGAGGGAGCATGGACTCCGGCCGAGAGGTGGATCGGCAATCTACATGAGGGGCCGGAAGGACGGAAAGACGGAAGGACCGGAGGGGCGCCCCTAATCCCGGGCGCGAGCGGCCTTGCCGGGCGCACAGCCGGCAGCTCGCTCGAGCAGCAGCGTCTGCTCGCGCACGTTCCGCGTCAGTCCGGCGGCGCGCAGAAATTCCTGGCGGGCCTCCTCCATGCGGCCCAGTTTGACGAGCAGATCGCCGCGGACGCTGGGCAGCAGGTGGTAGTTCGCCAGCGCTTTTTCGTCGGCCAGATCATTCACCAGCTCGAGGCCGGCCGCGGGGCCGAAGGCCATCGCCACGGCGACGGCGCGGTTGAGCTCCACGACCGGCGAGGGCGCGAGCTGCGCGAGGGCGTCGTACAGCGCCGCGATGCGGGTCCAGTCGGTCTCGTCCGCCGTGCGCGCGCGGGCGTGGCACGAGGCGATCGCCGCCTGCAGCGCATACGGGCCGAGCCCGCCGCCCAGGCGCTCGGCCCGGGCGAGCGCGGCCAGGCCGCGACGGATCAGCAGGTGGTCCCACCGGGCGCGATCCTGGTCGAGCAGCAGCACCGGCTCGCCTGCGGGCCCGACCCGGGCGCGCGTGCGCGAGGCCTGGATCTCCATCAGCGCCACCAGACCGTGCACCTCGGCCTCCTGCGGCACCAGCTCGGCCAGGATTCGTCCCAGCCGAAGCGCCTCGTCGCACAATGCCGGGCGCATCCAGTCGTCACCCGCCGTGGCCGAGTAGCCCTCGTTGAAGATCAGGTAGAGCACCTCGACCACGGACGAGACCCGCGCCGTGAGCTCGGCGCCGCGCGGCACCTCGAACGGCACGTGGGCCTCCGACAGGGTGCGCTTGGCGCGCACGATCCGCTGGGCGATGGTCGGCACCGGCACCAGGAAGGCGCGGGCGATCTCTTCGGTGGTGAGCCCGCCCAGCAGGCGGAGGGTGAGCGCGACGCGCGCCTCGGTCGACAGCACCGGGTGGCACGCGATGAACATCAGGCGCAGCAAATCGTCGCCGACGTCGTCGTCGAACGGCTCGACGTCCGAGTCGTCGAACACCTCGAGATCGATCTGCGCCTCGCGCTCGATCGCGGCGTGCTTGTGCTTCTGGAGAGTGTGCCGGCGCAGCGTGTCGATCGCGCGGTGCTTCGCGGTCGCCATGAGCCACGCGCCCGGCTTGTCGGGCACGCCCTCGGTCGGCCACTGCTCGAGTGC
>JBOHSB010000357.1:0-7744 GCA_050733015.1 Gemmatimonadales bacterium | reverse complement strand
CCTCAGGCCGGGCGAACGCCGCGACGCGAAACGGCGCCAGCGCCCCCAGCGTGACCACCCACGGCGAAACGCTCGTTGCGAAACTCTTCGCCAAGAACGGCCCAAGCGGCTGATATTCCCAGCGCTGGATGTCGCGCGCCGACCAGTCGTTCACCAGGCACAGCCCGAACAGGTGCGACGCCGCCTCGGCGACCGGCACCGGCGCGCCCAGCGGGTTCCCCGTGCCGACCACGAATCCGAGCTCCATCTCGTAATCCAGCGCGCGCGAGAGGTCGAACGCGGGCGCGTCGCTCTTTGGATCCTTGAGCTGCCCGCTCGGCCGCCTGACCGGCGTGCCGCTCGGCACCAGCGACGACGCGCGGCCGTGATACCCGATGGGTACCCACTTGTAGTTGGGCAGCAGCGGGTTGTCGGGCCGGAACATGCTGCCGACGTTGGTGGCGTGGTGCACCGAGGCGTAGAAGTCGGTGTAGTCCCCCACGGCGACCGGCAGCAGGAGCTCGGCCTCGTCCATCGGGACGAGGATGTGATCGCCGATCCGGCGGTTGGCGCGGTACGCGGGCGAATCGGTCGCGAGCAGAGCACTTGCCTGGCGTCGGAGTGCCGTCCACGTGTCGCGCCCGAGCCGCAGCAAGGCATTCAACGCCGGCTCCGCCAATGCGGCGCCCGCCCCGTCCGCCGCGCCAGTGAACCAGCCCTCGTCGTGGCAGGTGGTGAGGTCGAGCACCGAGTCACCGATCGCCGTGCCCACCCGCGCGGGCGCCGGGTCGTCCTTGTCGTCCCGCCGGTGGAAGATGCCGAACGGGAGGTTCTGGATCGGAAAGTCGGGATGACCCTGGGCGGACTCGACCCAGGAGACGCGGGCGGGGTCGTGCGTTTCGTCCACGGAGGCTCCGGCGGGAGAGGGGCGACGGGCGGATGCTCGGTCTGACGGTCGGACGGTCCGGGGAAGTTGTCATCCCGACCTGCGAGACGGGCAGCAATCCTCCGCGCCCGGCTCGATCTCTGCGAGCAAGATCCCTCGCCGCGCTCGGGATGACAACCCGGCGGGCTTCGTCCTGCCCGCTGGTCCTTCCGTCCCTACCGTCCTTCCGTCCCCCCTCACCCCCCCATCGCAAACAGCACCGCCGCGATCACCACGGCCGCCAGCACGCACACTACCAGCACCAGCCTGGTCTTGGGCTGGAGCATCGGGTGGCTCGTCTCGATCGGCAGGGCCGCGACCGAATCGGGAATGGCCAGGACGCCGCTCGGCGGCGTGGAGCCGGCCACGGCGCCGAGCGCGCGAACGAACTCGGCCACGGAGCCGAACCGCTGCGCCGGGTCCAGCGAAAGCGCGCGCTGAAGCGCCCGGTCCACCTGGTCCGGCACCTCCGGGCGCGCCGCCCGCGCGCTGGGCGTCGCCGAGGTGAACCGCTTGGCGATGATGGCCGGCGCGGTCGTGCCCTCGAATGGCGGCCGGCCCACCAGCATCTCGTAGCACACGATGGCGAGTGAGTACTGGTCGGTGCGTGCGTCCACGCCCCGCTCGCCCGTGGCCTGCTCGGGGGCCATGTAGGCCGGCGTACCCAGTGCGAGGCCGGCCTGGGTGAGCCGGCTCTCGTTGGGCCCGCCCAGGGCTCGAGCGATCCCGAAGTCGGCGACCAGCGTGTCGCCGTCGAGCGTGAGGAGGATGTTCTCCGGCTTGACGTCCCGGTGGATCACGCCTTCCCGGTGGGCGTAGTCGAGCGCGCGCCCCGCCTCGCCGGTGATCCGGATGGCCTCCTGGAGCTGGAGGCGGCCGTCGCGTTTGAGCCGCTCCTTGAGGCTCTCGCCGCGCACGTACGGCATGGTGTACCACAGGAGGCCCTCGGTCTCTCCCGAATCGTGGACGCTCAGGATGTGCGGATGCTGGAGCCGGGCCGCCGTAGTGATCTCACGCCGGAAACGGTCGGGCCCCATCGACATCGCGAGCGCCGGCCGCAGCACCTTGAGCGCCACCGGCCGGCCATGCTTCAGGTCCTGGGCGAGGTAGACCGTGGCCATGCCGCCGCGGCCGAGCTCACGCTCGACCGCATAGCTACCGCTGAGGCCGGTCTCGAGGGTGGTTCGCGGATCGTTCAGGGATCGGCCCGTAAAGTGGATGGTGGTGGTTGGCTTCGATTAGCATAACCGGCCCGGCGATAGGGCGATAGGGCGAACCGGCGATAGGACGGGTGGCGTCTTCATCCCGAGCGAAGCGAGGGATCTTGCCACGGTCCTATCGTCCTCATCTCCCCCACCGGCTCCGTGAACGAGCACGACCCGAACGCCACGATCCCCTCCCGGCGCGCCACTTCGATGGCCTGGCGGTCGGCGCGGTGGCCGCGCCACTCTACGGCGTCTTGAGAGACGCGGAACGCGGCGGGGGAGCGCTCTTCGAGCAGGGCGAGGGCATCCGGCGCCGACAGCCCCTGGCGGAGCAGCACTGCCGTGAGGAACACGTTGAGGTAGCCGAACATGGTGCCGTGCGGGCTGTCGGCCTCGTAGGTGAGGCGGTACTCGGCGCGGAGCGGATGATGCAGCCCGGCGGTGGCCTTGAACGCCACCCGCGCGTCGGTGCAGGCGCGGATGAAATGAAGGATCTGGGCTGCGGTGGGAATCGCTTCCGGGGTGATCCCGCCGGTTCGCATCTTGGCGCGTCCACTGTGCCGGGCGATGGCGTCCACTAACGGCCGGGGATCGGTTGCTAGGGGGACCTCCACATACGCCTGGGCCCAGCGCGGCACCGCGGCGAGCAGGCGCTTCACCGCTTCCACCGTCTCCGCCTTGGCCTCGATGACGTCGGCGGCGAGGGCGACCGCGCCCGGGGCGGCGTGACGGCAGTTGAACTCGCCCAGCGAGCGGAGGTCTTCCGCGGCGTTGGCGCCCACCAGCGCGCTCAGTCGCCAGGGCTCGATGGGCGCCTTCGTGGCCGACTCCTCGGCGGCGCGCTCCAGCTCGGCCAGACGAGCCGTGGGCACGACGAACCGCCCCAGCGCCCAGGCGTCGGATCCGGCGCGATACTCGGCGTACTTGGCCACGGCAGTTGCCATGGGGAGACCGGCCGGCGGGAACAGGCCAGCATAGTCGACGGCGCCGGCAAGCAGCGCGTGAAGGGCAGTGTCGGCCATGCCGAAGGATAGCGAGTCAAATGGAGTCGCGGCGCCCAAATCGACGGCCGCGCGTCCGAAGATGTTCGGCCGGAGCCACGCACCCCGATCCGCGCGGTCGCGGCGGCCCCGGTTCCGGGATAGTTTTCCGCCATGACCATCGCCACCATCAACCCCGCCACGGGGCAGACGCTCCGCACCTTTACGCCGCTCACGCCGGCCGAGCTCGAGGCTCGGCTCCAGTGCGCCGAGTCGGCCTACCGCCGCCACCGCCGCACGGCCTTCGCCGACCGTCGCCGGCTCATGCTCAAGGCCGCGGAAATCCTCGAGGCCGAGAAGGAGGCCTTCGGCCGCCTGATGGTGACCGAGATGGGCAAGCCGCTCAAGGCCGCCATCGAGGAGGCGGCCAAGTGCGCGCTCGGTTGCCGCTACTACGCCGAGAACGCCGAGCGGTTCCTGGCCGACGAGGTGATCGAGACCAGCGCCTCGAAGAGCTGGGTCGCCTACCAGCCGATCGGGCCGGTGCTCGCCGTCATGCCATGGAACTTTCCGTTCTGGCAGGTGTTCCGGTTCGCCGCGCCGGCGCTCATGGCCGGGAACGTGGGGCTGCTCAAGCACGCGTCCAACGTGCCCCAGTGCGCGCTCGCCATCGAGGACATCTTCCGCCGGGCCGGCTTCCCGGAGGGGTGCTTCCAGACCCTGCTCATCGATACCGCGGACGTGAAGCGGGTGATCGAGGACCACCGCATCGTCGCCGTGACGCTCACCGGGAGCACCGGCGCCGGCAGCGCCGTGGCCAGCGCCGCGGGGAAGGTGATCAAGAAGACCGTGCTCGAGCTCGGCGGCAGCGACCCGTTCATCGTGATGCCGAGCGCCGACTTCGACACCGCGGTGCGGACCGCGGTCAAGGCGCGCACGATCAACAACGGCCAGTCGTGCATCGCCGCCAAGCGTTTCATCGTGCACGAGAGCATCGCCGACGAGTTCGAGCGCCGCTACGTCGAAGGCTTCCGCGCGCTCAAGGTGGGCGACCCGATGGACGCCGCGACCGACATCGGCCCCCTCGCCAACGAGAGCCAGGTAGTGACCATCGGCGAGCAGGTGGAGCGCTCGGTGGCAGCGGGCGCCCGGCTGCTCACCGGCGGCAAGCGCCTCGACCGCCCCGGGTTCTGGTACGAGCCTACCGTGCTCACCAACGTCACGCCCGACTCGCCGGCCTACTACGACGAAGTCTTCGGGCCGGTGGCCATCCTGTTCCGCGTGCGCAACGTGGACGAGGCCATCCGGGTGGCCAACGACTCGCCCTTCGGTCTCGGCGCCAGCGCGTGGACCACCGACGCCGGGGAGCGCCGGCGGTTCGTGGACGAGATCGAGGCCGGCATGGTGTTCATCAACGCGATGGTGGCGTCGGATCCACGGGTGCCGTTCGGTGGGGTGAAGCAGAGCGGCTATGGGCGGGAGCTGTGCGCGCAGGGGATTCGGGAGTTCGTGAACACCAAGACCGTGTGGGTGGCGGAGTCCGCGGTGCCTGCGGCTCGGCTGTCGGATTCGGAATAGGCTGGATCGGCGCGGGCTGGAGCTCCGGCTCCGGTGGGGGCGGCGCTCGCGCCGGTCGCTGCAGTGCGGTTCGTGCATACTCGCACCACCCCATGCGGAGCCGCACTGACGCTCCCTCTCCTCGCCCTATCGCCCTCCTCGCCCTCACCGGCCGTCAATCCCGAATACCGTCACCCCCTCCGTCGACGTGACCGCGACCCGCTGCCGGCCGTGGTCCATGAATGTGATCGGCGGGCCGACGGGGCCCTTGTCGAGCTCGTGGCGCCAGAGGAGGCGGCCGGTTTCGGCGTCCACCGCGTTGAGGTATGCCGGCTCGGGGAAGAAGACCAGGCCGCCGGCCGTGGCCAAGGCGCCGCCATACATGAGTGGACCCTGCAGCGTGTTCTGCCAACGGATCTTGCCGGTGGCGAGGTCCACCGCCGAGAAGGTGCCGTGCCGGGTCTCCGGCGGGAGGTCTTTCAAGCGGTTGAAGAGGTGTCCGGGATGCCCAGTCCGCCGGTCCATCAGCGCCGACATCGCGGAGTCCGGCCCGTACATCTGCGGATAGTGGCTCCCGAGCACGTAGAGCGCGCCGGTCCTGGGCGAGTACGCGGCTGACGGCCAGCCGCTGCCGCCACGCGATCCCGGCGCGATCCGGACGAAGTTGCGGCTGGGCGCGGGGAGCGGATGCTCGTGGGGAACGAACGGATCGGAGCGCAGCAGCCGCTTGCCGGTGCGGCGATCGACCACGTAGACCCAGCCGGTCTTTCCCGCTTCCGCGACCGCTGGCACTGTGGTCCCGTTCAGGGTGAGGTCAACCAGCACCGGGGGGCTGGCGGGGTCGTAGTCCCACATGTCGTGCGGGATCATCTGGTAGTACCAGCGCAGCTTGCCGGTGGTGATGTCGACCGCCGCGATCGAGTTGGTGTAGAGATTGTCTCCCGGCGGCGAGCCGTCCTCGGCCTTCGGATTGCCGATGGTGAAGATGACCAGGCCCAGCTCCGGATCGTAGGCGGGCGTGGTCCACACCGGTCCGCCACCGCGCTTCCAGCTGTCCGCATAGGCCGCGCTGTCGCGACGCTCCTGGGCGGTGTCCCGCGGGAGGACATCGCCGTCGGGCGTCGTCATTGCCAGGCGCCCCCACCATCCGCCTTCCTCCGGCGACGGGATGGTGTAGAATCGCCAGAGTCGGCGGCCGGTTTCCGGGTCGTACGCGTCCAGGAACCCGCGGATGGCGAACTCGCCCCCGCTGGTTCCGATCAGGATCTTTCCGCCCGCGGCGAGCGGCGCCATGCTGAACGAGTAGCCCTGGGCCGGGTCGGTTCCCTCGACCCGCGTATCCCAGACGACCTTGCCGGTGCGGCGGTCGAGCGCCACGAGGTGGGCGTCGAGGGTGCCCACGTAGACCTTGCTGCCGTACGCGGCCACGCCGCGGTTGACCAGGCCGCAACACAGTGCGGCCGCATCGGGTTTGCGATACCAGGACCACACCTGGCGGCCGGTCGCGAGGTCCACGGCGATCACATGATTTCCCGGCTGGGCCAGCCGCATCCCCGGATCGGTGTAGATCAGCATGCCGTCCATGACGACCGGGGTGCTCTCGGTTCTCAGGTAAGTCTTGAGGAGTCGCCGGTTGCCCTGGTGCCACACCGGTGCCAGGCGCCTCACCGTCTGGCGATCGATCTGGGTGAACGGAGCGAACCGTTGATTGCCGAAGGTGCGACCGTAGGTCAGCCACCCGCCGGCGGTATCGGCGGCGAGCAGCATGGGCTCGGTGACGGGATGGACGGTCGGGAGGGGGACGCGCTCGTGCCGGCGCGCCACGATGATACCCCCTACGACGACCAGGCCGGCGAGTGCGAACAGGATGGGTTGGCGCATGCGCGAACATAATCGCGCCCGATATTCGGCGCCTGTATCACCGTTCACCGGCCGCGCGCCGCGCACCGTGCTGATAAGCTCTGGATTGGAGTGGTAATCCGCTCACGCTACGCGCCGCCGACCGGTCCGCTCTGGTGACCCAAACCACCCCGTCGGGTTCACCCCCCCTCTATGTTGCGTTGTCTCGCCAAGCCCGCGCGCGAGGCGGGCGGCGTCACACCGCCGCGCTGCGGGGAGACTGCGATCCTGTACCTCAAAACGGTACCCGACCAATGCATTTGGCACGCGCGACCTTGCTTGCGCTTCTGGCCGCCTGCGGTGGACGCGCGGCCGCGCCTCCTACGCCGGCGGCCGGCGCACTCGGCCCCTCCGAGGTGCACGCGATGATCTCGGCTCTCGCCGACGACAGCATGGAAGGCCGCGGCACCGCCACGCCCGGCGGCGACCGCGCCGCCCGGCTCATCGCCGACCGGATGCGCGAGTTCGGGCTGGCCCCCGCGGGCGACAGCGGCTACTTCCAGCGCGTCCCGCTCGCCGCCACCACGGACTCGACCGGGAGGCACCATTGGTCCCTGGTCCCGACCGGCGAGTCGCCCAGGGCCACGGTTCGCGCGGTCAACGTGATCGGAATGGTCCGCGGCGCCGATCCGGCCCTCCGCGACCAGGCCATCCTCATCGACGCCCACTACGACCACCTCGGCATCGGGCCGCCGGTGAACGGCGACTCGATCTACAACGGGGCGGACGACGACGCTTCCGGCGTGGTGGCGGTGCTGGGTGCGGCGCGGGCGCTGGGGAGCGGTCCGCCGCCCAAGCGAACCGTCGTGTTCCTCGCGACCACCGGCGAGGAGCTCGGGCTCCTGGGCACCCGGTGGTACGTGGACCACCCGGCGGTCCCGCTCGAGCGCACCGTGGCCAACCTCGAGATCGAGATGATCGGGCGCCCCGACTCGCTCGCGGGCGGGCCGGGGAAGGGGTGGCTCACCGGCTTCGAGCGGTCCACCATGGGCGAGTGGCTGGCAGCCGCCGGCATCCCGGTCGTGGCCGACCCGCGCCCCGCCCAGCAGTTCTTCCTCCGGAGCGACAACATCGCGTTCGCGCGCCGCGGCATCCCGGCGCACACGCTCTCGTCCTACGGCATGCACGCCGACTACCACACCCCGGCCGACCAGGTGGACCGGATCGACGCCGGCCACCTCGCGGCGATGGTCCAGGCC
>JBOHSB010000356.1:0-26378 GCA_050733015.1 Gemmatimonadales bacterium | reverse complement strand
CGCCGAGTCTAAACTCGGCGCGCACCGCAATATGACAACATTCAGCACGGCACTCGGCCTTCTTGTCCGAGTGCCGTGCTCTTAGACAGCCAACCCCTGCCGTGTCCCGCCAGCCTGTCCCCTACCTGATAATCCCACACCCCATCACAGGTTGGCGCGTCGGCGCCGGCAACTGACTCTCTTCTGGCCGTCAACAAAGTCTACGGCGTGGAAGAAAATGCCACCTGTGGCATAGGTCTTGTAAATCCGCGCACCTCAGCCCGTAGGCCCTTGGGCCATTATCGGCAGATCGCCCCCAAACCCTAGCCCGGAGCAACAAGAATGCAGCGCCCCCTGAACCGCGCCCTGGCCGCCGTGGCCCTGGCCCTGGCCTTGGCGAGTACCGCGCAGGCGCAGGTCGGCCTCACGTCGAACACAGCGACCGTGACGCTCAACGCCACCAAGCTTTCCACGCTGACCGTGAGCCCGACGACCGCGACGACCAGCATCGCCAGCATCGCGGACAACTCCCTGGCCAATCAGTTTCCCGACGTCGGCCTGACCACGGCGTGGAACCTGACGGCTGGAACGTCAGTCAACCTGATCGGCTGGTTCGCGACCCCGGCCTCCGCCCTGGCCAATGGCGCCGCGTTGATTCCGTCGAGCAAGGTTGAAGGCGGCATCAACAGCGCCGGGTGGACCGCGTTTACGGGCGGAGCCGTCGGCGGCGTCGGTGTGGCCGCTGGAAGTCTGCAGCTCTTCAACCAGTCTGTTGCCGGTAATCTCCTCGGCACCCGGACCGACCAGCTCAACCTGCGCCTCAACCTGGTCGGCTTCCCGACGACGACCGCCGGTACCTACACCGGCACGCTCAACGTCCAGGCCGTCGTTCAGTAGCCGTCGATGCAGCTTCGGGTCGGCCGTGCCCTCAGTACTTGCCTCAGCCTCCTCGCTTCGTGCGCCGTCCTGGCGCTCGGGGCGCGGGAGGCGCGGGCACAGGGCGGTACGGTGTCGGCGGCCCGCGTCATTGCCCTCTTGGCCAGCAAGACCTCACAGCTGTCGGTCACGGTCACATCGGGCGCCGTGCAGTCTATCCCCAGCCTCACGGACAATGCCGTGAACACCTTCCCCAGCCCGGTCGTCATTACGACGACCTGGGACGTAAACCCTGGGCAGACGAACACGGTCAACCTGATGGCGTATTTCACGACCCCGACCCAGGCCCTCACGGGAGGGGCGACCCAAATCCCTTCCAGCCGGGTGCTCGGCCAGATGACGACGGGTCTCCCGGTCGCATTCACGGCCATCACCCAGAACGCGGTTGGCGGCGTCGGCACTGTGGGCGGCAGCCTTCGCCTCTTCTCGCTCAACATCAGCGGTCCGAACAAGAAGTCCAGCCGGACCGATAACCTCAATCTGCAGATAAACTTGGTAGGTTTCCCGACCCTGGCCCCGGGGACCTACAGCGGTACGCTGAACCTCCGCGCCGTCACGCAATAGGCACTCCCTCCCCTCAAGGCCGAGCGGCCGGGGAGCGATACTCAACCTTAGCTCGAGAGGTGCCCCGACCCGACCGATTAGCCTGAGGAGCCCGGTCCGTGCCAGCCGCTGGTGGCAAGCGCCCGATCGCAGCCGTAGGCTCGGGCATGACCAGTCGTTCGGCCGTCGTGGCCGCGCTGGCGCTGTGGGCGCCGGTGCTCCACGCGCAGATCGGGCTGGCGTCGGCCGGCACCTCGGTCGCGCTCTCGGCCACGAAAGCCGGCTCGGTGAGCGTCTCGCTCCCCGGCGGCAGCTCGGCCACCCTCCCAGGCGCTCTCGTCACCGGGCCGAACGACTTCGCCCCCATCCCCGTCACCACCGCATGGGAAGTGGATCCCCGGCGCACCTCGGCAGTCACGCTGGTCGCCTACTTCGAGCAGCCGGCGCGGTTATCCTCCGCTCCCGGGGCGATACCCTCCACCGCGGTGCACGGGCGCGTGCCGACTGGCGGCCCCAAGGCGTTCGCGGCGGTCGTGGGAGGGCCCGTGTCGGCCGGCAGTGCGGTCGCCGGGGCCGCGGGTGGAACCCTGGTGCTCTTCACACAGCCGATCTCTGGCGCCAACGCCGTCGGCGGCCGAAACGACAATCTGCAGGTGAGAATCGATCTGACGGGCGCCTCCGACCTGCCGGCCGGAAGTTATACCGGGATCCTCAGCCTGCTGGTGATCACGCAATGAGGATCTATGCGCGCAGTCAGCGACAGCAGCAGTCCGCGCCGGCGGCCGGTCCGCCACCGTAGTCTCGTGCTCGGCACGCTCGCGTGCCTCGCCTTCGCGCATCCGCTGGCCGCCCAATCCGTCAGTCCCCCCATCGCTGAATACCAGGAACGCGCCCGATCGAGCTTCCAGCTCATCAATTCGGGGATCTTTCCCCTCAGTGTCGTGCTCGAGGTCCACGGCTTCCGCGTGACCGAGCAGGGGGAGGTCGAGGATGTCCCCCTGGACACCACCCGACTCAAAATCAAGCTCTCGGCGATGAGCTTCCGGATCCCGCCACGGGGGACGTACACCGTGTTCTACGAGGCCTCCGCGGACAGCCTGCCGGCCTGGTTCAACATCCTGAGCGCCATGACGGGAGCGCGAACCGAGAACGGACTCAACCTCCGCCTGCTGCTGCCGCACGTCGTCTACCTCAACCAGAAGGAAGCCCTGCACAAGGACCAGGTCGCCATCCGCGCCATCCAGGTGGACTCGGCCACCGGCAAGGTCCGGGTCCAGCTCGAGAACCTCGGTCCGAACCTGGGCAGGGTGCAGGAGGTCACGGCCTCGGCTGGCAAGGTCGTGAGCCCGCCGGGCGCCGGGTTTCCGCTGTTTCCGCACATGATTCGGTGGACCGAGCTGGCCTGGCCCGGACCCGAGTCGCCCGAGCACCTGACCGTGCGGCTCGCCAAGTTCACCATCGACACGTCGCTCAACGCGACCGCGTCGCCCTAGAGCCATGCGTTCCTCCCGCCGTTCCGCCGTCGTCGCCGCCATGCTGCTCGTGGCGGCGTTCGTCGTGTCGGGACGGGCCTCGGCGCAGACCGTGGTGGAGGTCCAAGGTGGCGGCTCCTCGCTGGTCGACGGCTATGGCGCCACCGCCAACTTCTGGCGCAACGGGGTGGACGGCTGGATTGGCCTGGGGTACCTCAACGGGCTCCGCGCGGGTGCCTTCCTGCGGACGGCCATGGGAAAGGATACCCTCCGGCTGGGCAACGATGCCCTCGTGATGCGCTTCCCTACCGACCTGTTCAGCAGCGGATACAACCTACTGGTGCAGGGCGCCAGCGTTGGCGGCGGCAGCGGACGCACGTCGTATCTCGCCTTCGCCGGCGCCAGCTCGTCCAGCCTCGCGGCCCCGTCGTTTCAGGCGACGAGCATCGAGAAGCCGATGGGCGCGCTGTTCCTGCAGCATCGCCTGTCACCCACCGTCCGGCTCACCGGCACCGTGCTGGTCGCCCAGCACCAGACCGTCGTGCCCGGCATTCAGTGGCAGCCGATGCCCGATCTCACAGCCGCGCTGGTGGCAGGCACGGGGGCCGGGAGCCCATACGCCGCCACCTCGGTCACCGCGCGCCGGGGCAGGCTTGGCATCCAGGCGCTGTACGCGTGGAACCCGGACCGATTCCGCCGCGCGGACGTGCCCGGTCCGACGCAGACCGAGTCGGAGAAGGAGAACGTGGCGCTCACGTACGACATCGGATCGGCGTTCCAACTCGGCGTCGCCCGCCAGCACTTCCTGCAGGATTCCGCCGACGTCGCCACCCCGATTCGGGCCAGCGGGAACTCCGCTTACGCGAGCGGCCGGGTGCAGGAGGTCCGGATCACCGCTGGTGTGTACGACTCGCACTCGGAAGGTTTCAGGAACCTGAGCTCCTACTTCGCGGTCGGGCGGGAGGTCACGTCCTGGCTCGATGCGGAGCTGTTCCTGCTGCAGAGCCGGCCCTCGGGTCGGACCATGAGCACCACGCCGATCGTGAACCTTCGCTGGCGGCTCTCGCCCCGTCTGCGTCTCATGCAGCAGCTCTCGGTGCACGAGCGCCATCCCACGATCCTGTTCGGCGCGAGTCTGATCACGGCCCTGGGCGAGTTCGGCGCGGACTATCAGATCGTCCACCAGCCGTTCCAGCCGTTCCAGCCGTTTCGCAGCGCCCTCAACCTGACCGCCCGGCTCCAACTCGGCCGATATTCCACCAACCTCGGCACCTATGTGCGGCCGGACGGCGCCGTGGACTACTCGGCTTCCGGCAGCACGTTCCTGTACATGGGGGCGTTCGGTGGGGTGCAGCCGCAGCAGTTGGGCGGACAGAGCATGGGGCGGTACATCGTGCGCGGCACGGTGCGGGATGAGTCTGGCACACCAGTGGAAGGCGCTGCCGTCGCGCTCAGCGGCGAGATGGCGTTCACCAATTCGCGCGGCGAGTTCTTCGTGCGGGCACGCCGGCCGAAACGGGTGGAGGTGTCGGTGTCGCTGGACGAATTCCTCCTGCCCGGCCGTTGGGAAGTGGTCACGGCCCCCACGGAGTCCGTGGCGGAGGCGGAGGATCGGGCGCAGGGCATCGAGATCATCCTGCGGCGGGCTGAGCCCGCCCCAACTGCCCCTGTGCCGCCCGCGCCCAAGCCGGACACGGTGCCGGCACCCACCGCCGACACACTGTACCGCGTCATCCCTGAGGTGCCGCCCCCGCCGCCAGACGCCGACGCCGACCTGGTGCCCGACACGCGGGACGTCTGTCCGGCCACGCCGGCAGGCGGAGTGGTAGATGCCTCCGGCTGCGCGCCGCTGTTCACGGCCGCGGCGCCGGTTTTGACCCTGCGCGATGTGCAGTTCGAAACGGGGAAGGCCGTGATGATCGCCAGCTCGATGCCGGTGCTCGACAGCATCGCCCGCCAGCTCGTGGCGCTGCCCGAGGAAGCGATCGAGGTGGCGGGGCACACCGATTCAAGCGGCATCTACCGGCGGAACGTGGTGCTCGCCCGGGCGCGCGCCGAGACCGTCCGGCACTACCTCCACTCGCAGGGCGTGCCGCTCGAGCGGATGACCGCGCGGGGGTTCGGCCCCGACCGGCCGGTCACCAGCAATCGGACGCCGGAAGGTCGGGCGCTCAATCGGCGGGTGGAGCTCCGGCGGCGGAGCGCGGTGGCGCCCCGCCCCGCCGCTGGTGCGCGGGTCAGCGCATCGTCACCTGGTCGGACGCGATCGCGGAGTGGTCGATCACCAGCGCCACGCGCCGGTTCTCTACGCCCTCGTCGCCCGGTCCCTTCGCTCCCGGCACCACCTGCCGGTTGCGTACCTCGCCGTAGCTCACCGCCCGGATCGTCGCGCTGTTGAACCCGCCCGACGTCGCCAGGTACTCCCGCACCGACTCGGCGCGGCGCTGTCCCAGCCGCCGGTTGTAGGCCTCGCTTCCCGCGGGGTCGGTGAACCCTTCGACGGTGATGATCGCGCCCGGATAATACTCCTTCACCACCGAGGCGAACCGGTCGAGCACCGGCCGGTCGGCCTCGCGCAGGTCGCTGCTCGCGAACTCAAAGTGCACCGGCACGTCGAACTTGAGCATGGTCTTCACTTTCTCCATGCTCACCTGGTATTCGCTCCGGAACGCCTGCAGCTCCTGGTCGAGCGCGTCGAGGCGGCGCGCGTGATCGGCCAGGGTCTGATTGGTCGAATCGACCCGGCTCGCCACCTGGCGGTCTCCGGCCTGCATTTCTTCCCGAATCTTGGCGACTTCGGTATTGAACTCTTCGCGCTTCACCCTGGCGGCGCAACCGGCCAGTCCGAGCGCCACGCCCAACGCACCGAGCGCGACCATGGTCTGCACACCGCGATGCCGTGTGGACATGAGAACCCTCCTGCCTTGAGATGGAACTGGCGCCCAAGACTCGGCGCGCCCCCTCAACATCGGCGCGGAGGTCACCGAATGGCGGTGATTTGTATCACCTCGGGCCCTACTCGACCTTCAGCACCTCAACGTCGAAGACCAGGGTCGCGCCGGGGGGGATGGCGGGGGGCGCCCCGCCCTCGCCATACGCGAGTTGGGGAGGGAGCACCAGCTTCCTGCGTCCGCCGACCTTCATCCCTTTCACGCCTTCGTCCCAGCCCGCGATGACCTGGCCGGCGCCAAGGGTGAAGGCGAACGGCTCTCCGCGGTCGCGGCTGCTGTCGAACTTGGTCCCGTTCGGCAGCCAGCCGGTGTAGTGCACCGTCACGGTGCGGCCGGCCTCGGCGGGCTCCCCCTGTCCCGCGGCGACATCCGTGTACCACAGGCCTGACGGCGCCTTCGTCATCTTCGTCGTGTCGACGCCGAGCGACGCACTGAAGCCCACGCCCTTGGGGCCCGAGCGACAGGCGGCGGCGGTGGCGAGCAGCGCGAGGAGAGTGAGCTGACGACGCATGCAAGACTCCGCGGAGATGGATGGAGGGGCATCAACGACAAGGCCGACCCCGAAGGTCGGCCCCTGGCAGGAATCGGGACGGCGGGATTTGAACCCGCGACCCCTGCAACCCCATTGCAGTGCGCTACCGGACTGCGCTACGTCCCGTCGAGCGAGGCGGAATTCTAGCCCCCGGTATCCGATGTGGGAAGGCCGTGGGCCGGCCGGGATCCGCTCGGCTGCCTTCAATCCCCGCCGTCCGGGTTCCCCCAGGACCCGGCGGGTCCCGGGGGCGGGCCAGGCTGGATGACCGATTCTCGGGCACGGCGTTCCACGGCGGGTGCGGCGAATGGCACCATTCGAGGGGTTGGGTCCGGGGCACCTCGCCCGGGTGACCCCCCACACCTCCTCTCTCCTTGCCCCCAGCCGATACTTAAGTCGCCCCAGCGGAGGGAACTGCCGGAACGGGCCCGGCATTTGCGTTTTCCGGGTACGCTGGCAGACCACCCACGTCGGATCGAAGGAGAGCGACATGAGCGCGAACGAAGGGCTGCCCTGGGAGGGCGGCGGCGATCTCCCCTGGGACACGCCGGAGGGGGAGTGGGAAAGCGGCGACAACGAGGCGTGGCGGGGCGATCTCCACCTCGGCGAATGGCCGGAAAACCTCGCCGGCCCGGAATACTGGCTCTATAAGAAAGAACAGGGCGATGAATAGCTCCCACGGAGTCCGCACGGAGTGAGGGGGCCGGCAACGACGCCGGCCCCTTCCTTTTTGTACCCCTGAAGGAAACCCGAAACCAGCTCTCGCTAACCCGTTGCCCGGCGGGAAGATAGCCTCTGTTGACACGGTGTAACTCGTTGTTATATTGTATGTTACGTTGAGTCGCCTGGAGCTTCCGCCGCTGGATGGCCCGCCTCGGTTCTCCCCGCCCGATTCAACCCACGAGTCGCCCCGCGCCGCGGGGCGTTTGGAACCGGAGGGGCCGCCCGTCGGCGGTCCCATGCCCTGGACTCAGGAGAGCAATCATGTCGGACACGATGCCCCATCCCGCCGACGCGGCCTCTCAGGCGCCGCAACCGTGGGATCCGTTTCAGTTGATGGACCGCTTGGATGAGGAGGCACTTCGGAGGGAGCTCGACGGGGTCGGAACGACCGATCTCGTCTATGTCGTGAAGGAGGGAGGCCAGGAGGTCGTCGGTTTGTCCAAGACCGGGGTCGACGAGTGCTGCATGGCGCTGGTCTCGCAGGGCCAGGTGATCCGCGAGGAGCACCTGCAGTACGAGGTGATCGGCGAGGGTGAGGACCGGGAAGCGCTCTTCAAGGTCAAGGCCGCGCGGTTCGCGGTGTCCCCCGAGGGGCTGGAGGTGCGGCTCGATCAGGTCATCGGGGTCAAGCGCCAGCCGCTCTACTACGATCCCGCGCAGCTGGACCTGGATGCGCGCGCGCCGAGCAAGAAGTACAAGGGTCGCACTTACCGGGAACTGCTTCAATCGGAGGACGGCCGCGACTACCTGGGCTGGATGGCGGAGCACTTCAGTGAGCCCGCTATCCGCGACTTCGTCCGCCGCATCCTCGGCGGCGAGGCAGTCACCACCCAACGCGAGCGTCAGCTGAACCCGCACTGGTACGAGGCGGGCGCGATGAAGGCCGCGCGGAACGCCCGCTTCCGGCTCATCCCGGGCAACGTGCGCGCGCAGATCATCGCAAGCGCCCGCCAGGCCGGTCAGGCCCGGGTGCTCGAGGCCCAGCCGGGGTCGCTCCGCGGCCTTTCGAAGGCCGCACCGGCGGCAGCCGAGACGCCGCCGGTTGCCGGAGACCGGGCCGCTGCGCCGGCGCCCGCGGGCGAGGTCGTCACCCAGGTGGGTCCGTACGCGCCCACCGAGAAGCAGGTGGCCTTCTATCAGCGGCTGGCCGAATCGCCGGTGTTCACCGAAGAGGAGCGGCGCCGCGCCCTCGAGTGGCTGGCCACCAAGGCCACGAGGCAGACCATCAAGGACCAGATCGACTGGCTCAAGCGCCAGGCCGAAACCCGCCGAGCGAATCGCGGGCAGTCCTCCGCCGCATAGCGCCGGCAGGCCGGGGTCGCCGAGCGGCCGGTCAGAGCGGGCGCGGCAGTCATCCACCAGACGGGGGCATGTCTTCGGACATGCCCCCGTGCTGTTATCGGATCTCCCTCAAGCGCCGCAGCTCGGGCACCCGCAGCGCGGTCACCGTCACCACCACCAGCGTCGCGAGCCCGCCCGCCACCACCGACCGCACCGTCCCCAGCAGCTTGGCCGCCACTCCCGATTCGAAGGCGCCAATTTCGTTGGAGCTCCCGATGAAAATGGCGTTCACCGACGAGACGCGGCCAAGCAGATGCTCTGGGGTCATGACCTGGAGCAGCGTGCTGCGAACCACCACGCTCACCGTGTCCACCATGCCGCTCACACCGAGCGCCACCAGCGACAGCGCGAAGCTCCGCGACAACCCGAATACGATCATCGAAACCCCGAAGAGCGCTACGTTCACGAGCAGGGTCCTGCCCGCCCGTCGGAGCGGCGGCCGATGCGCCAGCACCAGCGACATGGCCACCGCGCCGGCGGCCGGCGCGGCGCGAAGCAGGCCCAGCCCCTGCGGTCCCACGTGGAGGATGGCGTCGGCGAAGACCGGGAGCAGCGCCGTGGCCCCGCCGAACAAAACCGAGAACAGATCCAGCGCGAGTGCACCGAGCACCACCGGCTGGTTCCGGACGAACCGGATCCCGGTGCCAAGACTCTCGAGCACCGATTCGCCGGAGGGGGCGCGGGCGGCGGGCATGTGGCGAATGCGCGCGATCGCCGCCAGGGCCGCGAGCATGAGCGACGCGTCCACGACGTACGCGGCCGTCACGCTGCCGAAGCCGTAGATCAGCCCGCCCAGGGCCGGACCGAGCACGGCCGCCAGCTGCCAAGTCGAGCTGCGCCAGGTCACGGCGTTGGGATAGAGCGGCCGCGGAACCACCTCCGCGCTGAGCGCGGTGCGCGAGGGCTGGAGGAAGCTTCGGGCGATACCGCTGACGAAGATGACCAGGTAGATCGGCCACACGCGTCCCGGGTGGATCACGCCGGGCTGGACGGTGAACCAGAGCAGGGACAGGGAGCAGGCCAGGAGCGCGCTCAGGGCCACCCGGGCGATGCGTAGCCGGGATTCGCGGTCCGCCAGGTGTCCGGCCGGCAACGCGAATCCGATGAACGGGACGGCCTCGGCGAGCCCGATGAGACCGAGCGAGAGGGGGTCTCGGGTGAGCGCGTAGATCTGCCACGACACCACCACCGCCTGGAGCTGGGTGGCCACGTTCATCGTGAGCAAGCTGACAATGAACCAGCGGAAATTCGGGATCCGCAGCGACGCGTACGGATCATGGCGGGGGAGCGGTAAGCTCATGGCGGCCGGAAGATAACCGCGGCGGTGTTTTGCGACCGGCCAGAGATTTTGCACCGCCGGCTGAAATGCCGACACCGATGGAACGATCCAAGAAGCAGCAAATCAACAGCTTACATAAGGCGCCATGGCGGCCTGAATCGTGCGTGTTACCGACGCGATCCGCACCAGTCCGCAACCCCGTACCCGATTCCGCCAGGCATGAAGCGATTGCTCTCGTGGTGCCCGCTCGTCGCCCTGGCGGCCTGCGCAAGTGGGTTGCCGCCCGCCCCGACCGCCGTGCCGATGTCCTCGGCCGTGCACGACTCGCTCACGCCCGTAGTGGACCTGGACGCGCTCCCCCACGAAAGCTCCGCCGCCGACGCCGCGGTGCTCAACGACCTGGCCGACGCCGCCCCGAGCGATGCCGTCGTCCCGGCGTTCGACGCGCGCGGCGTGCGCTGGGACATCGATGTCCTGACCTACGCCAGCCATCCGCGGGTCCGCTACTACCTCGCCTACTTCCAGGGCCCCGCGCGCAGCCGGATGGAAGTCTTCTTGAGCCGCGGCGCGCGGTACGAGTCGCGCATCCGCGCCCGGTTCCAGGCCGAGGGGCTGCCGGGCGACCTCGGCTACCTCGCGCTCATCGAGAGCGGCTACTCGAACCAGGCGGTGAGCCGGGCGTACGCCGTCGGGATGTGGCAGTTCATGCGCGGGACCGGGAAGGGGTACGGCTTGCGGGTGGATTCGTGGGTGGACGAGCGCCGGGATCCGATCAAGGCCACCGACGCCGCCGCGCGGCACCTGCGCGACCTCCGGCAGCGGTTCGGCTCGCTCTATCTCGCGGCCGCCGCGTACAATGCCGGGGCCGGCAAGGTCTCCCGCAGCCTCGGCAAGCTCGCGTGGGACGCCCCCGCCGAGCCTGCTGCCGACACGGCGTCCGCCGAGCCTGCCGACCCGGCTCTAGCCGACGCGGCCGCCGATACGCTCGAGACCGCCGCCGACCTCGACCCGGACGCCGGCGAGGCGACCGACTCGACGGACGCCACCGATCTCGCCGCCGCCGATTCGAGCGACAGCGCCGCGTCCGACCCGGTCTCTGCCGACGCCGGCTCCGCTCCGATCGAGGACGTGGCGGCCCCGGAAGTCCAGGACATCACCAGCGACGCCGCCTTCTTCCGGCTCGCCTCGAACGACCTGCTGGCCAGCGAGACCCAGGACTACGTGCCGAAGCTCATCGCCGCGGCGCTGATCGCCAAGGCGCCGGAGCGGTACGGCTTCTCCGCCCCGGTCCCCGCTTCCCTGGTCTACGACTCGATCGTGGTGCACGACGCCACCGGGCTCGACGTGATCGCCCGGCTCGCCGCTACTGACCTGGCCGAGATGCGCGACCTCAATCCGCAGTATCTCCGGCTCGCCACGCCGCCGCGATCCACCATGGTCATCCGCCTGCCCGCCGGCACCGGCTCGGATGTGGCCCAGCGCTACGACAGGCTGAGCCCCAAGGCGCGGGTCCACTACCTGACCCACGTCACCCGACGCGGCGAGCGCATGAGCGCCATCGCGGCGCACTATCACCTGCCGATGCGGGAGATCCAGGCGGCCAACCCGAAGGTGCGGACGGCCCGCCCCGCCAGCGGTACCCGCCTGGTCATCCCGACCGTGGCGATTCCCTCCGCGCTCGCGATGAAGGCGACGGGGACCCTCGGGTCGGGGCGAGCGATGTACGCGAGGGGCACGACCCACCGGGTGCGCCGAGGTGAGACGCTGACCGGCATCGCGCGGCGCTACCGCGTTTCGGTTCGCTCGCTGCGTCGGGTGAACGCGCTGGCCCTGACTCAGACCCTTCGTGCCGGGACGCGCATCCGCATCCCCGGCTGACCTTCACCTCAACCAGCACGCGCCGAGAGCCCCGTGTCCCCTGACCGCAGCACGCCGGCCGCCCCGCCCGCCCCGGTCTCCGAGCGTACCGCCTTCGCGGTGCTCGGCTCGATGGTCCTGCTGATCGTGGCACTCACCGTCCTCCTCATCCAGACGACCTGGGTCGACTCGGCCAGCGCAGCAGAGCCGCCGGCCGCCGACGGCACGAGCCTCGCGCACCGGTGACGAGCCGCCCGCGGCGCAGCTTCGGTGGTCCGCTGGCGGCCGCGGCACTCGCAGCGGTCTGGCTGTGCGCTGCGGCCACGCCGGTGCCGCACGGCTACGAGGTCGCGGCCGGCTCGGGCGACACCCTTCGGGTCCGGCTCGCCTCCACCAGGCTGCCGGCTCGACGCGGCCACGGTCTCGGTGCCATGGTGCTGGGCTACTTCTCGGCCCACGGGTTGCCACCGCTCGAGGGCACCCTGGTGGTCACGGATACCGGTCTCGTCTTCCGGTCGGCGGACGGGCGGATCGAACGGACCCTACCCGTGGTCGGACCGGTGCGACGCTCGGCGCAGGGGCGGTGGCGGGCATCCGCGGTCTCACTGGCCTACGTGGACCTGTCGCTCGGGCGCCCCGCGTACCTGTTCCGCTTGGACGGCGGCGTGTTCGAGACTGACGCCCCCGGCGCGCTGCTGGAAGTCGCGGCGCACCCGGAGTGGCTCGATAGCCTCACCTCGCGGGAGTGGACCTCGGAGCGAGGTCTGGTCCGAGGGGACGACGACACGGCCGTCCGGACCGTGGTGGCCGGCGTCATGAGCGGGCCGTACGCGGACTCGCTGTTCGCCATCTTCGGGCGGCCAGCGCGGCCGGCGGGCGTGGTAGGGGAGCGGGGGCGCGCGGCGGGACGGCTGGGCGAGTACGTGAGCTCGCGCGACTCGCTGGCGCTCGACCCCGCCCGGATCACGAGCACGGCGCAGCTCCGGCACACGCTTGCGCACGAGCTGGCGCACCGCTGGCAGGCCCGCGCCGCCGCCCAGGTCGCCATGCTGTGGCAGGGCGTGCCTCCGATGCGTGATCCCAAGCGCTACGGCTACGGGAACGAGAGCGAGCACCAGGCGGAGGCCGCGGCGTTCGCCATCCACTTCCTGCTGTCCACCACCACCGTACGGGATCCGGCCGCAGCCGTGCTCGCGCTCGACCACTACGAGCTGCTGGTGCCCGGGACCCGCACCCTGGCACGCTACTTCGCGCTCCAGCCCGTCTTCGCGGCGCATCCGCTGCGCCGGTGGCTCACTGGGGCGCCGGCCGCGTCATAGACCACTCGGCCTCTCGCCGATGCTCACGGGGCGTGTCTCGCGGCATGCCCCTTCTTGTTTCGGCGCTCGTGCGGCCGCCGCCAGCCTATGCCCGCCCGGCGCCGGCATCGCTCTCGAGGAGCCGCCGGCGCTGGCCGGGCGTGAGCATGTCCCGCTCGATGATCTGCCGAACGATGCGCGCGACGAAGCCATACCCGCGGGGCTCCGACGCCAGCCAGCGGTGCCACTCGAGCTCGTCCAGCGCCTCGTGCACCGAAGTTTCCGGCAGGTGCAGCGCGCGGACCAGGTGGTCGGCCGCTACCCGGTCGCCGAAGATCGAGGCGGCCGCCAGCACCCGCTGCGCGTCGACCGACAGACGCCGGTACGCGACCCGGATCGCCGCGACGACGGCATCGGGCAGGTCGCCCGGCAGCGACTGGTCGAGGGTCCTGGCCGGCTCGGGCCACGCCGCCTGGGTAGCGCCGAGGTCGAGGCCGAGGGCGACGGCGCGGAACAGCTCCACGGCCAGCAGCGGCAGCCCGGCCGAATCGATAGCGACCCGGCGCACCAGGCGATCCAGTTCGACCTCGGTGTAGCGCGGCAGGTAGCGGCGGGCGAGGGCGGTCAGCGCCGCGGGTCCGAGGGGCCCCAGGCTGACCACGGCGCCGCCGATCTCGCGTCCGAGATGGCGGCGCAGTTCGTCCAGGTCGTCGCACGCCGGGTACGGGGCGACCCCCAGGGCGAGCACGAGCGGCGCGGCAGCGAGATCGCGAAGGGCCGCGAGCAGCGAGAGGAGCGACTCGCGGTCGAGCCACTGGGCGTCGTCCACCGCGAGCATTACGGGCTGCTCGTCGGTGCTCGCCCGCAGCACCTCGCTCAGGGCTCGGCCGAGCGGCCAGGGGGTGAGCGCGCCCGCGGCGCCGGGGAACCGCTCGGCCCACTCCGGCAGTATGGCGGCGAAGGCTCCCAGCGCCGCCGTGGGCGCCCCGGCCAGGCCCCCCGCACCGACCAACCCTCCACGAGCCAGCGTCAGCGCGCCGCTCCACGGCTGGGCCGCGTCGGCCTCGACGGCGCGGGCCGACGTCACGGTCCATCCATCGAGACGGGCACGACCGAGCACCTCGTCGAGCAGCCGGGTCTTGCCCGTCCCGCTCTCGCCCTCGATCACGAGCGCGGAAGCGCGCGGAATGCCGCGCGCGCCGGCCAGTGCGTCGAGCAGGCCCTGGAGCTCCGTCTCGCGCCCGGCCAACGGCGGGGACTCGGGGCCCGGCGAGGCGCCGGCTCTGGCCGGCGGGCGCGCCCGGCGTTGCTCGCGCACCCGCGCGACCAGGCTCTGGGTGTCGGATTCGGGGCGGGCCCCGAACTCCGCCTCGAGGCGCGAGGCGAAGGTCTCGAAGTGATCCAGGGCGGCCGCGGGATCACCGGCGAGCGCCAGGCTCCGGACGACGGCGCGCTCGGCGACCTCGGAACGAGTGTCGAGGGCTGCGGCCCGAAGCCCGAGCGCCACCGCGTCCTGAGCCTGCCCGTCGCGCAACAGTTCGTCGCACCGGTGGACCAGCACGTCCACGCCCCTCTGGCGCCAGGCCGTGCGCTCCGCGGCCAACCAATCCTCGAAGGCCGAGGCGCCCGGCACCGCAAAACCCTCCATGAACTCGCCGGCCACGAGGGTGGCGGCAACGTGCCAGTCGCACCGCGCGGCGGCGGACTCGAGTGTGTCCACGTCGAGCCGGATCGTCCCGGCGGCGAGGCGAATGACGCCACCCGCCACCTCGACGCTGGCGTCGCCGGCATGCCGTCGCACGGCATGAAGGGCGACGTTGAGCGAGTGCCGCGCCGCTCCCTCCGGACGGTCCGCCCAGAGCAGCCCGGCCAGGTGCTCGCGGGTCCGCCCGCGCGGCGAGCGCGCCAGGTAGACCACTAGGGCCAGATGCTTCCGCCAGGTCAGCTCGGGCGGCGCCAGCTCGCCGTCCATGGTGAGGCTCGGCGGGCCCAGGGTCCGGACGGTGATCAGCGCCGGCATGGTCGCTCCGATCCGGGGACCTGGGCCATCCAGGCGAGTCCGCTGTCCGCTTCCCGCCACAGCTCGGCCACCCTTCGCAACATGATGCACGCGGCCGAAGTGTCGGCCGCTCCTGTGCCGGCCGCCAGCCGCAGCTCGGCGCGCCGCCGCCGGGCCAGCATGCCCAGTACGCCGTCCACTTCACCGGCCTGAGGCGGGCCGGCGGGCCACCCTTCGAACTCCGCCGCGAGATACCAGCGCCAGGCGCGGTCGGCCGCGCCGGCGTCGTGCGAGCGGGCCGCCCGCTCGCCTTCGAGCAGGTGCAGCACGGCGGGCGCGAACGGATCGGGCGGCCGGGTGCGGTGAACGGCCTGCCGGACGGAATCGGCGATCGTCCTCGCCTCGTCGCCCCCATGGCCGAGCCCGGCGCGAACGGCCCGAAGCAGCGCGCCGAGCGGGTCGCCGGCGGCCGGAAGCGCGTCGACATCGCGGATGAATCCCGACGTGTCTCCGGCCGCCAGGCGCCCTAACACCAGCGTCCAGCGTACCCGCGGGCCCAGCACCGAGTCGGCGGCGTGCCGTTCGAGCCAGCGCCGCAGGGAATCCGGCGCCCCACCGGGCCAGCCATGCAGCCCCAGGGCGAGTGGGATCAGCCGCCACTCGGCGCGCTGCAGCTGCATCTCCTCGGTGCCCAGCTCGACTGCCGCACTATCGAACTGCGCCAGGCCTTCCCCAGCCTGGCCCTGCGCCATGAGACCCAGCGCGGTCCCGATCCGCGCGCTGCCGCGTCTCACTCGATCCGCCGCAGGGGTTCTCGCCCGAAGAATGTCGCTTAGCCGTACCTGGGCCGCCGGAATGTCGAACCAGGGCGTGCCCAACCGAGCCACCTTCGCCAGGCCGTCGAGGTCGGCCTGCCTCGGCCACCACCGCAGGACGGCGTGGGCCAGCTCCGCACGCCAGGGATGGAATCGTTCGTTGAGCGCGAGCTCCAGAAACCGGCGGGTATCAACGTCGTCGGGGGAGGATTCGAGCGTCACCCGCGACTTGAGCCGAAGGACTCGCTGGGCAGTGGGCCGATCGCCCTCGCGGATGTGATACATGACGATGTGGTCGTAGGCCAGCGACAGGGCGGAGTCGGCCGCCACGGCCTCGTTCATTCTTTCGAGCGCGTCCGACAGATCGTGTCCGATCAGCGGGCCGCGATGCCACATCTCCTCGCCGTAGATGAGCCGCGCGTATGCGTCCGTCGGATCGGCCGCCACCGCACTGTCGAGAATCGCGAATCGGCGCTCGAGGTCGGGCTCGATCAGCGCCTCAAGCAGGCGGCGATCGGTCGGCCCGAGCCGAGCACCGCCCCGCCGGTAGAGTGCCTCCAGGTCGACCTGGCTGAGGCGGCGCCAGCGTCGCACGTTCGCCCGCCGCCACTCGGCGAGGGCGAAGGACGGGTCCGGCCGAACAGCGTCGTCGTAGAACGCCTCCGCTTCCGAAAGCGCATCCTGCGCGAAGGCTTCTTCCCCACGCAGGAAGGAGTTCAGCGCGGCGAAGGGTACGCCCTGCAGCTCCACCCGCGGCACATAGCGAGCGACTTTGGCGGGGGCGACGTCGTTCAGCACCCGCCGGGCAAGGCTGTCACCGAGCGGAGGGATCGCGTCCTTCGTGCCGACGAAATCCTCGACCAGGGTCGTCGACTTCCCTTCACCACCGTTGTCGTGGTCGTAAATGAACACCGTCACGCGGACGGTCTGTCCCTGCAGGTCCACGCGCCCGTGTACCACCCGCCGGGCCCGCAGCTTGTCCGCGAGCTTGGCCGTGACGAGCTCGGGGCCGATCACCTGTCCCGGCGAGTCGATGTCGAGCACCTTGGGCACCCACCAGCTCGCGACCCGCAAGCCCGGCACGCCCCGCAAGTCGTACTGAATGGTTCCGGACACGTTGTATGCGATCGTGTCGGGGTGATTGATGCCCGCCACGAACGGGACCACGGCGACGTCGTACGCTATGGTCGGCGTACGGTCGAAGGGCCACGAGTGAAGCTTCCATGCCAGACCCAGGCACGCCGCGAGCACGGCCGCAGCCAGTACCGGTGCCGGCCACCGTCGCCGGCGGGTGGCCCGGCGCGCCGCCGCCCGGAAGGCCGCGAGGTCCGGCCGCTCCGATGGCGCCGGGGCCGTCGCCTGCGCCAGGACGGGCGCGATCCGGCGCGCCCCGGGCCCGAACGCATCGCGCAGCACCAGGCCGGCGACGAAGACATCGGCCGCCGAGGTCGGTGTGCCCCCTCCGTGCTCTTCGGGGGCCAGCCACCTCGAGCCGGGCGCGCTGCGGGGAACTCCCAGCCCGGTCACCACCCACCCCGCGTCTCCGCGTGCGATGGTAACCGGGTCGAGCTCGCCGCCAATGACGCCGGCGGCATGGGCGGCGGCCAGCGCACTCAGCAGATCGTTGGCGAGCTGCACCGCCTCCGCGTAGGGCAGCGGCGCTTCGGTCAGGCGGACGGCGAGTGAGCTTCCCGGCAGACCGGGCATGACATAGTAGACCTCGCCCCCTCCACCCTGCCCGATCCGATGCACGGGGGCGATCGCCGGGTGGTTGAGCCGGGCCAGCACGCCCGCACGGCGGCGGAGCTCCGCGGCACGCTCGGCTGTCGCAGCCGGCAGGTGGTGGATTTCTACCGTTCGGTCGAGACCCAGGTCGCGCGCGACGAGTCGCCGCACATCTCCGAGCGGATCGAGCTCGCGCAACACCTGATACCCGGGGAACTCGCCGCCGATGGTCACGGGGGACACTTGCGGGCCAGCGCGCGCAACGAGGCGACGGCCGCGGCCATGCCCGGCTCCGGTTCCGCCCAGAACCCGAGCGTGCGCCGAGCAAGCGCGCAGGCCCGCGCATGGTCACGCCGCTTGAGGGCAAGCGTCGCCCGTCGGGCCCCGGCGTAGGCACCGAGGGCCCAGTCGACGTCCGCCGGCTGGGCCTCCGTGTCATGGGTGCCGACGACGTCGCTGTTCTCGTACCACAGCCACGATCGGTCGGCGAGATCGAGCCGGCCCGCCTCCTCGAGCCACTCCCCGCGCACGAGGTGAGCCGTCGCGCGCAGGAAAGGATCGATCTGCCGCCCGGCCGAGTCGGCTTCGAGCACCGGATCGGTCAACCCGATCGCCTCGGCCTCACCGCGGGCCCGGGCCTCCAAGGCCTCGAGCAGGCGGGCGAGCGGCTCCGCTCCGACGTCGGGTGGCCCGCGTGGGACGCGCCAACGCCGCATGGCCACGGTATCTCTCCGAAGGAACCCGTCGACCGCGAGCGCCCACGCGGCCCGGTAGGCCAGGCGTCCGCCTCCGGTAGCCAGCGATGCCAGCCGAGCTCGGCCATCCTCCCGCACGCGGTCGGAGACTCCCGGCAGCCCGAGCGCGGCGGGGATCACTCGCCATTCGGCCGCCTGCAGGGTCGCCTCCTCGGGTGACGGGAAGAGCGTGACCGCCGAATCGAATCGCGCGAACGCGGCGGCCGGACGCCCCAGCGCCATCAGCGCCACTCCCTCCGCGACCAGGCCATTGGCGCGGTCGCTCGCCAGGCTGCGCGAGGCTCGGGCGAGCCGCACGCCGAACGCGAGCTGATAGCGGGGCAGGTCGAAGCCGATCGCGCCTCGCGCGGCTAGAGAGAGCGAGTGCGCCGTGTCGAGCGCATACGCGACCGCCTCGACGGGCGGCGCGTCGAACCGCGCCGCGAATGCCACCCGGAGCAGCGCGGGGACGTACACCCAGGACTCCTCCGGAGGTGCGGTCACGGCAGCCAGCCGTTGCAACGCAGTCGCGGCCGAATCGCGCTGTCCCAGGCGGATGCGCGCCCAGGCCAGGTGCTCCCATGCGGGGGCGAGGAAGGGATCATCCGTGACGGCGCGGGTCAGCATCGCAACCGCGGAATCCAGGGAATAACCGGCCAGCGGCCCTCGGTGGAGTAACTCGTCGCCATAGAGCAGGGCGACGTGAGGATCCCATGGGGCCGAGTCGAGCGCCTGCTGGTAGAGCTTGAAGCGCTGCTCGGACGAGCGGGCGTATTGCGCGTCCACCAGCCTGGCTTCGGTCGGCGATAGTCCGTCGCGGGACACGCTGTCCAGCGGATAGAAGAGCGGGGAGAACGTCTCGGGGCTGAGACTCCAACGCCGCGCCATGCCCAGCCGCCACTTGGCAAGCACGAGCGCGGAATCGGCTCGGAGGGCGCGAAGGTAGTGGGTCTCGGCAGTTTTCCAGGCTCCCCGCGACGCGGCTTCCTCACCCTGCCAGAAATTCGCGGCCGCATCGGCGTTCTCCGTGAACCGCCGCGCGGTGCTCCGCTGCACGGAGCCGCCGAGCAACCGCTGCGCGATCTCGAGGCCGATGCGGTCTCCCAGTCTCGCCAGGTCCGCGGAATCGCCACGCACGGACAGCTCGCTCGGCCGCCTGGTCAGCGTGTCATAGGCGCGGAGCCGCACCTCCAATTCCGCGCCGACGACCTGCACGGCGCCCGATACACCATAGCGGGCGTGCGTGGTGGACGTCAGCCATCCCAGGCGTTCCGTTTCGGCGAGGGCGGAGTCGGCGGATCGCCAGGCCCGCGCCGCCGCGTCGATCGGCACGCTGGTCACACCCGGCAGCCTGCGCAGATAGAAGCTGGTGCGGCCCGCGAGCTCGTAGCCCCGGGTCGGCGGCATGCCGGCCGCCTGGTCGAACGGTGCCACGACCAGGCCGACCGGAGCAATGACGGGCTGCGGCGTCGGCCGGATCCACCAGAGCCAAAGCCCTATCGCGGCCACCCCCAGGCCGAGGAGCCAGGGTCGGATCCGAGCCTTCCGCGGCATGGAGCGCCCCGGCCGTGGGAGAGCGGCGGCAGGCAGGAGCGCATCCTCTGGGTCCTGCGGCCTCGCCGGCAGCGCGCCAGCGAACGCCGCCGCGTCGGACCATCGGCGGCTCTGGTCCGGCTCGAGGGCCCGGGCCAGCGGACCCCGCAGCGGCGGCGCGACCGGCGCCCAGTCCACCGCCGCGGGATCCAGTCGCGCCCACCGTCGGCCGGTGCACGCCTCCCACAGCACGGCGCCCACGGCCCAGAGATCGGAGCCGCCGCTGGCCTCGCCGGCGTACTGCTCGGGAGCCATGTAGTCCGGCGTGCCGAGCGGCCCGCCGGTGGCCTCCCGGTCGAGCGTCCGGTCGATCGCCTTGGAGATGCCGAAGTCGCCCAGCACCGCCCGACCATCCTGGAGGAAGACGTTGGCCGGCTTCACGTCCCGATGGATGATCCCGGCGCGGTGGGCCGCCGTGAGGGCGGCCAGAAGATCGTGCCCCAGCCGCACGACGGCCTCGTACGGCAGCGCACCGCGGTCCAGCCGGGCTCGAAGGGTCTCGCCTTCCATGTACTGCATGACGAAGTACGGCTCGGCGGCTCCGTCGGGGCAGTTGTAATGGATGCGGACGACGTTGGGATGAAACAGGCGAGCCGCGTTCCGCGCTTCTTCGGCGAAGCGTTGCGCCGAATCGGCGGTGTATCGGTCGGGCCGGAGCGTCTTGACCGCGACTAGGCGGTCCACCCCGATCTCCCGCGCCAGCCAGACCGTGCCCATCCCGCCGCTCCCGAGCCGATGCTCGAGCGCGATGCGGGGAGCCAGCGCCTGCTGGAGGCGGTCGAACTCCGGATCCATGCTCACCCCTTGGCCGGGGGCGATCGAGGCGGGGATTTCCGAATGGAATATCGGGCCGCCGGCGGCCCCGGCAAGCCGAACCGGCGGCGAACGTGAGTCTGGGCGAGCTCTCGAGGTGGCGCCGCGCACAGCCGGGACCCGGGCCACGGACTACCGTGGGGACGGGTGCCTTCAGGAGCGACGGATGCGAATCACCCTGCACTGTCTGGATTGCGGCTTCCGCTTCTCGGTGACGCCGCCTACCCGGGACGGGCTCGAAGCGGTGACCGGCTCACTCTCGTGCGGACAGTGCGGCTGCCGCCGGTGGGCCGAGGGCTGAGGTCGCGGCGTCGAGCAGCGAGCGAACCGTCTCGATCAGCGCCACGGGAGCAAACGGCTTTTGCAGGAACGGCTGGTGCTCCTCAAGCAGACCGCGCCGGACGACCTCGTCGAGCGGATAGCCGCTCATGTATAACACGGGCAGCGCCGGCCGCCGCTCGGCGACCCGCTGCCCGAGCTCGTGGCCGCCCATTTCCGCCATCGCGACGTCCGTGATCATGAGGCTCACGCCATCGCCTCCCGGCTCCAGCAGGGCGAGCGCGTCCGCACCGCTCTCCGCTTCCAGCACCGCATAGCCTTCCTCGCGCAGCCCGCGCACGACCATGTTGCGGACCATGGTCTCATCCTCCACCACCAGGATCGTCTCCCTGCCCGAGCCGCTCGGGCGCGGTGGGGGCGGCGCCTCGGGGGACACCGGCGCATCCACCAGCGGCAGATAGATCCGGAACGCGGCGCCCTGCCCGGGCTCCGAGTCCACCCAGATGTAGCCGTCGGACTGCTTCACGATGCCGTACACCGTGGACAGGCCCAAGCCCGTCCCCTTGCCGACCCCCTTGGTCGTGAAGAACGGCTCGAACACGTGACGGGCGGTCTCGTGGTCGATCCCGTGGCCGGTATCGCTCATGCGGAGCAGCGCGTAGGGGCCGCGGCGCAGGCGGATCTCGGGGTGCGCCGCCGCCTCTGCGTCGCCCAGCTCGACCTCAGCGGTGTCGATGGTCACCCGGCCGCCCAGCGGCATGGCGTCACGCGCGTTGAGCGCCAGGTTGAGCAGCACCTGCTGGAGCTGGCCCCGGTCCGCGCGAATGGCACCCAGCGGCGACAGACGGAGCTCGAGCACCGACTCGCCCAGCGTGCGGCGGAGCACGGGCTCGATCTCGTGGACCACGACGTTGAGATCGAGCGGCACCGGCCGGAGCATCTGGCGCCGGCTGAACGCGAGCAGCTGGGCCGTGATGCCCGCCGACCGCTCGGCGGCTTCACGGACCTGCTCGATGTCCATCCGGACGGCCGGATGGAGGTCGGGCCGCTGGAGGACGAAGTCCGAGCAGCCTAGCACCACCGACATCATGTTGTTCACCTCGTGGGCGATGCCGCCGGCCAGCTTGCCGACCGACTCCATCCGCTGCAACTGCTGCAGACGGTCCAGCGTGCGCCGGAGCTCGGTGATGTCGCGCTGCGAACCCCAGGCCCGCACCAGCCGACCGTCCTCGACGATCCCGAACAGGTTGTTCACGAAGTGCCGCGGCTGGCCGTCCCGCCCGATCTCGTTCGATTCGGCGTCGGCCAGCCGGTACCCGCTGGCGATGAAGCGGCGCAGGTACTCGATGTTGTTCTGGTCCTCCCGCGGCAACAGGTCGCCCAGGTGGACGCCCACCAGCTCCGCGGCCGAGCCGAAGCCGTACATCTGCGCCATCGACTCGTTGCACTCGGCGAGGGTCGCGTGGGCGTAGAAGCGGTCGATCTGCGCGTCGGGGTCGAGCGAGACCGGGACCGGCTCTTCGAGCTCGATGCGCCACACCGCATCCGAGGTGAGCTCGATGTAGGCCCGGTAGCGTTCCTCGCTTTCCCGCACCGCGGCTTCGGCCTCGCGGCGGACCCGCGCGAGGGCCAGGATGGACTCCACCCGGGCTACCAGCTCGCGGGCGCTGAAGGGCTTGACCAGGTAGTCGTCGGCGCCGGCCCGGAGCCCGTCGAGCCGGGCCTCCTCGCCGGCCCGCGCCGAGAGCAGGAGCACCGGGACCGCGCGGGTCCGCTCGCTTCCACGCACCGCCTCGAGCAGGGCGAACCCGTCGAGGCCGGGCATCATCACGTCCGCGATCAGCAGATCGGGCGGCTCGCGCATGACGGTCTCGAGGGCGCGCTCGCCGTCGGCCACCGCCTCGACCCGCCATCCTTCGCCGAGCAGCCGCAGGACGTAGTCGCGCATGTCGGCGTTGTCGTCAGCCAGTACGACCCGGGTGCCGGCCCGTCGCGCCGGCGGCGCCGCAGCCGGCGCCTCGCCCGACCGCCACCGGGATGCTTCCTCGACGTACGGCGCCGGCCCGACAGCGGCCGAGCCGCGTGGGCGGCCCGGGCCGACCTGCGTGGGCGGCAGATGGGCAGCGCCGCACGGGATGATGACCCTGAAGGTGGAACCTTGCCGCGGGCTGCTGCTGACTTCAACCCGGCCGCCGTGCAGGCTGGTGAGCTCGCGCACCAGGGCGAGCCCGATGCCGGTGCCTTCCTGGCTCCGGGCCTGGGTCTCGCGCACCCGATGGAAGCGGTCAAAGATGCGGGGAAGCTCCAGGGCTGGAATCCCGGCGCCGGTATCGCGCACCTCGAGCCGCACTTCCCCGTCTCGCGCCCGCAGGCTCACCCCGATCTCCCCGGCCAGCGTGAACTTGAGGGCATTGCTCAGGAGGTTGAGGACGATGTGTTCCCACATGGCGCGATCGACGTACACCGGCTCCGGCAGCGGCGGGCATTCCACCACCAGGCGGAGCCCGGCCCGTTCGGACGCGGAGCGGAAGCCGCTGGCGAGATCGGCGGTCAACCGGGCGAGATCGGTGGCCTCGAATGACGCATCCACCCGACCCGCCTCGAGACTGGTGAACTCGAGCAGGGTGTTCACCAGCCGGAGCAGCCGGAGGCTGTTCCGATGGGCCATCTGGACCCGTTCCCGCTGGCGCTCGCCGAGCGGCTCGGCCGACTCGGCGAGGGCGTCCTCCAGCGGGCCGAGCAGGAGGGTGAGTGGCGTCCGGAACTCGTGACTCACGTTCGAGAAGAACGCGGTCTTGGCGCGATCCAGCTCGGCCAGCGCCAGGGCCCGTCGCTGGGCCTCCTCATAGGCCCGCGCGTTGGCGATGGCGCCGGCGAGCTGACCACTGAGGAGCTCGAAGAACCCACGGTAGGAATCATCCAGCGGCCGCCGCGGGCTTGCGGCGACAGTCAGAAATCCGGCCCCCGCCAGCGGCAGGACCAGGGTCTCCGGCCGCCCTGCCGAGCCGCCGAGTACTGCGGCTCCGTCATCGGCGGCAATCGACGCCACGGCCTCGGGCGACGGCAGCAGATCGGGGGCGCCGGTCACGCCTACGCGCGTGTGCGTCGAGCCGACCGGCTCGACCAGGTCCAGCGCCAGTGCCGGCACGTCCGCCGTGTTCTGCTCCAGGACGGTGAGGGCGATCTCGCAAGCCTCGCGAATCGTGCGGGCGTCGCCGGTCCGGCCACCCAGGTCGCGCAAGGTCCGGAGCCGGCGCTCGCCCACCACGCGCGCGGTCGTCTCGGCGCAGGTGATGAGCATGCCGCCCACCCCGCCGGACTCGTCGCGGATCGGGCTGTAGCTGAAGGTGAAGTAGGTCTCCTCGAGGTACCCGTACCGGTCCATCAGCAGCAGCAGATCGTCCGACCAGGTGGACTCGCCGCGCTCCATGACCTGGGCATACAGCGGCCCGATCACGTTCCAGATCTCGGCCCAGCAATCCATCCCCCGTTGGCCTAGAGCCTCCGGGTGCTTGGCGCCCAGGACCGGGATGTATCCGTCGTTGTAGAGTTGGATGGCATCGGCTCCCCACCAGATCGCCATGGGGTAGCGCGACGCCGCGCAGATGCCCACCGCGGTGCGCAGGCTCTGGGGCCAGGCGTCGATGGGGCCAAGCGGAGTGGCCGACCAGTCCTTCGACCGGATCAGCCGCCCCATGATGCCATCGCTTGGTAGGGCGGACTCGAGCCGCGGCTCGAGACCCAGCTGGGTTTCGCTCATGTACCGACTACAAGGGGGAGATGGATCACGCTGGGCTCCAACTCATGCACCTCGATGAGGCGGCGGGGCGACCATCAGGGGCAGCGGAAAGGTAGCCGTGCCGGCCGGCGGATCGCCACGCGCGCCAACGACCACCGTAGAGGGCGGCAAGCCCTGGGTGGCAGTGAGCATCGGATCAGGTGAGAGGCGTGGAGCCGCAGTCGGGACGAGCCCGGATGCGGGTCGTGCTGCCGGCGAGGCGAGGTGCTAGTGAGCGCCCTGGGCTATGTCCTGCGGAACGTCTGGCGGGGAGTCCGGCGCCGAGCCAAGCGAATCGGCGGACGCGGAGCTGGTGGAGTCGGACGGATCGTTCTGTGGCGGCGCTGGCGGCGTGGGATGCACGTCGCCAGAGGCCGGGCTTCCGCCCGAGGCTGAGCTTCCGCCGGATGCGGCCCCTCCGCCGCCGGTATAGGGCGACGGACCGCTGCCGCCGGACGCGAGCCCAGGCTCGTCGGCGAATTTGGATTCGCTGTTCTGCCAGACCTGTTTGGTGGCTCGGCCGAACAGACCGAGGATCACGACGAGTCCCATGCCGACGACCGCGACGAGCAGCGCGTATTCGGACAACGCCTGTCCTCGCCGGTTCAAGACCGAGCGGCTGCGGCTGGTGTCCACGACGATGCTCCGACCTAGAGTGGCCTTCGGCAAGTGTCTGCTGGGGAGGACCGACGGCGAAATTGCACAGGGCGTGCCGAGCCTCGTCCGGCCCCGCGTGTCGACCGGTTATCTGTTAGCCCGCAAGCAGTTACGCACTGGCTTCCGACCGATTTGCGCCGCGCCGCCGCCCGGGAGGCATGCGGCATTTTGCATTCGCATTCTCGCATCGCTTGCCTGTGAGGGAGTGGGAGAACCGGCCGAAAAGGGGACCGACGGGTGGATGATTGGTCCTGAACTTCTAGAAAGCGGATCGAAGATGTGAAGCAGGAGAGGTCCGATGAACCAAATGGGACGGTGAGGGAGAGAGAGCCACAGGTCGGATTTGAACCGACGACCGCTCGATTACGAATCGAGTGCTCTACCCCTGAGCTACTGTGGCGAGGAATCGAACACCGCATGCCCTGGCGCGGACTCGAACCGCGACGCCTTGCGGCACCACCCCCTCAAGATGGCGTGTCTACCAATTTCACCACCAGGGCCCCGCATCGTGCTGCCTATGTCCTTCGTCGTGCGTGTCCAGCGTTCAGCTATCAGTTCATCAGCATCAGCAAACTGGAAAGACCACCCAATTCACCACGTTGCCAGTGCCACTGGAAGCTGTCCAACACGGGAGCGACGGGGCTCGAACCCGCGACCTCTCGAGTGACAGTCGAGTGCTCTAACCAAACTGAGCTACGCCCCCAACAACGGCAACAACACCAACATCTCCAGGCCGAACCGCCAAGCCTTTCACGATAGCCCGTAGGGGAATCGAACCCCTCTCTGCACCGTGAAAGGGTGCCGTCCTAACCGATAGACGAACGGGCCCAGGTACCTCAACGACTTCTGTCGAGCTCAACCAGGTACTCCATCAACGACGACTCCGACCTACTCCGACTACTCCGACCTACTCCATAGCGGTAACGGGATTCGAACCCGTGTTTGGGCCTTGAGAGGGCCCCGTCCTAGTCCCCTAGACGATACCGCCGCGGTTCCTGCGTTCGTTATCAAACATCTCAAACATCGTGCGGCAAGGCGTTCCCGCACTCGCCTTCATGCACTCGCGCTTCATGC
>JBOHSB010000355.1:0-3552 GCA_050733015.1 Gemmatimonadales bacterium | reverse complement strand
GGGATGAAGGGGCGGCTCGGGCGCGCCCTCTTCCGGGATCCGGGGCGAAGCGCTTTCTTCTCAAGGGATCAGCGCGGCCCGCCGCTCCGTTCGGGCCGCATGCTCGCATATGGGGGAATCCGCGCCTCCTCGTCCCATGGCCTCCACCGACCCGCCCCGCTCGACCGAACCGCCGGCAGCCGAAGGATCGACCGAGGATCTCTTCGCACTGCTCTACTCCGAGCTGCACGCGCTGGCCCGGCACCACCTCCACAACCAGGCGTCGGGCTACACCCTCGGCACGACCACCTTGCTGCACGAGGCCTACCTCAACGTCTCCCGGCGGAGCGGGGTGCACTTCTCCGACCGCGCACGGTTCATGGGCTATGCCTCCCGCGCGATGCGGGGGCTCATCGTGGACTACGCCCGGCGCCGCTCGGCGGCCAAGCGGGGCGGTGAGTTCCACCTCCTGCCGCTGACGCGGGACGACTCCCCGGACCCGGCCACCGACGACGGGGAATCCATCGGCGAGCTCAGCGACGCGCTGGATCAACTCGCCGCGGTCGACGCCGAGCTCGCCGAGCTGGTGGACCTGCATTTCTTCTGCGGACTGTCCTTCGACGAGATCGCCGGGCTCCGCGGCGTCAGCGTCCGGACTGTTCAGCGCGACTGGCAGAAGGCCAGGCTGATCCTGCATCGTGCCCTGCGTCCGACCGGGCCGGAGCGCGACCCAGAGACGTAGATGTCGCGATTCCGCCCTCGGCTCCGATCTCTCTAGGGGGATCTCCGGTGTCCGCGCTCACCTCTCCCCAAGGAGAGGACCGATGACCCAGCTCTCGCAGGCCCACTGGGACGCGCTCCGCCCGTTGGTGGACGTCGCGCTCGAGCTTCCGCCGGAATCCCGCCCGGCCTGGCTGGCTGAGCAGCGGAAGACCAACCCGACCCTGGTGGCGGAGCTCGAGGAGCTGCTCGACCGCGAGGCGGAGGTGGATCGGGCGGGGTTCCTGAGCTCCCGTCCCGGGCTCGAGATCGCGGAGCCGTCGTCGCTCGCCGGACAGGTGCTCGGCGCCTACGTGCTCGATCGCCCCCTGGGCGAGGGCGGCCAGGGCCGGGTCTGGCTCGCCCGCCGGGCCGACGGGCGCTTCGCCGGCGCGGTCGCGATCAAGTTTCTCAGCCTGGCCGTGGCCGGGCCGGTGGGCGAGGCCCGGTTCCGCCGGGAAGGCAGCATCCTCGCCCAGCTCACTCATCCCAACATCGCGCGGCTGCTCGACGCCGGCGTGAGCCCCATGGGCCAGCCCTACCTGGTGCTGGAGCTGGTCGAGGGCGCGCCGCTCGACGTCTGGTGCGACCAGCGGAAGCTGCCGGTCGAAGGCCGGCTGCGCCTGTTCCAGCAGGTGCTCGCCGCGGTCGCTCACGCCCACGCCAACCTGATCGTTCACCGGGACCTCAAGCCGTCGAACATCCTGGTCACCGGCGACGGGGCCGTGAAGCTGCTCGACTTCGGCATCGCCAAGCTGCTGGACGAGGCCCGGGAGCACACCGCGCTCACGGCGTCGGACGAGCGGATCCTCACCTTCGAGTACGCGGCACCGGAGCAGATCCGGGGGGCGCCGATCTCGACGGCGACGGACGTGTACAGCCTGGGCGTGGTGCTGTATCGGCTGTTGGCGGGCCGCCACCCGACCAACGCCGAGTGCCACACGCCGGCGGAGCACGTCCGGGCGGTGCTGGAGACCGACCCGGCGCGGCTCTCGGACACGGTGCCGGACCGGCTGCGGCGGGCGTACGCCGGAGACCTCGACAACATCCTGGCCAAGGCGTTGAGGAAGGATCCGGCGGAGCGGTATCCGACCATCGCGGCTCTGGGCGACGATCTCGAGCGCTACCTGCGTCACGAGCCGGTGTCGGCCCGACCCGCGACCTGGAGCTACCGGATCCGCAAATTCACCCGCCGCAATCGCGCGGCGGTGATCAGCGCGGTGCTGGTGGCGATCGCGCTCATGGGGGCCACGGCGATCACCTGGACCCAGATGGTCGCGGCGCGTCGCGAGCGGGACGCGGCGATCAGGAATGCCAGACGCCAGGAAGCCTTGACGACGGTGCAGAAGATCCTGGCGAGCGACTCCCGTGGTACGGACGGGCGGCTGCTCTCGGCGCCCGAGCGGATCGAGCTCGCCCTTACCGTGCTCGAGCGAACCTATCGCGGGGAGCCCTGGCTGGTCGCCGAGGGCACGACCGCGCTGGCCGACCGCTACTTCATGACCGGCGACCGCGAGGCGATGGGCCGGATCGAGGCGCGGGCCCAGGCGATCGCGCGGAAGGCCGACCTGCCGGCTCAGCTGGCGCAGGCCAACTGCGCCAGCGTGTACGCGCTGGCGTACGACGGCAAGCTCGACTCCGCCCGCGCCCTCCTGGCCGAGGCCAAGGCCGCGCTCGCCCGGGTGGAGAGCCGGTCGGAGGACAACGCCGCCGTCACTTGCCTCGACGCCGAAGGCGATCTGCTGGTGGAAGAAGGCCACCCGGACGCGGCGGTCCCGCTGCTCACCACCGCCCTGGCTCGGGTGCGCGCCGATTCCGGGACCGGCACCTTCGACCAGATTTCCCGGCTCCAGATCCTGCAGGACCTCGGCAACGCGCTCCGCCAGAGCGGCCGGTGGCGGGAGGCGAGCAGCTATCATCGCCAAATGTTTACCGAGCTCGACAACGCCGGCTACGGCCATACCGACTTCATCAGTGCGGGAGTCGGGTGGCTGGTCGGAGACCTGACCCAGCTGGGGGAGTTCGCGCTGGCGGACTCGATCGTCCTGGGCCTGATGCGGGAACAGGAGGCGGTCCACGGCGCGGGTCACCCCTCCGCGGAGACGGCGTTCGAGCGTGGGCTGGTCTCGCTTCGCATGGGTCAGCTCGACACCGCCCAGGTGTGGCTCGAGCGCGCCGTGCACGACTCCACCGCGTCGGAAACCGGCATCCCGATGTGGGCGCCGGCCGCCATGACCCAGCTCCGACTGGACCAGGGCCGGTTGGCCGACGCCCGGCGCGAGATCCGCCGGCTTCCAACGGGCACGCACATGCGCCAGGCGGCTGCCGCGCTGCTCGGTGCGCGGCTTCGCTGGGAGGAGCACGATTCCGGCGCCGCCATGGTCGCGCTGGAGGACTCGATCCGGGTGCTGGGAGGCGCGGGCCCCAAGCCACCGGCCGACCTGGCCCTGCTGCTGGTCACCGCCGGCGAGTGGCGGCTGGCCGCCGGCGACGCCCGCGCCGCCGATTCGCTGGCGCGGCGGGCGGGGGACGCCGCGGCGGTCGATTCCCTCGCCCTCACCCGCAGCGGAATGGTCGGCCGTGCCGAGCTGCTGCGGGCCCGGGCGCTCCGGCGGCTGGGCGATCCGCACCGGGCGCGGGACGCCGCGAATCGCGCGGTGGCGGCGCTGACGAGCGGGTTCGGTCCCGGGAACCCGCTCACCCGCGCAGCCGTGGCGTTGCGCGATTCACTGTCGCGGTAGGGCCAGTGTCACCCTGAGCGAAGCGAAGGGGGCAGGAGCCGACGCAGGCCCCCTTCGCTTCGCTCAGGGTGAC
>JBOHSB010000354.1:0-1739 GCA_050733015.1 Gemmatimonadales bacterium | reverse complement strand
TCAATCGGCGGCGGTCTCCACCGGACTCTCCTACCTGTCGAGCGCGCTGTCCAGCGAGCTGCAACGCACGCTCATCAGCGACCTCGGCGTTCCGATCGACTACCTCGACATCCGGCCCGGGACCCTGTCCACCGGCACCAACGCGACCACCGGCGGCGCAGCACAGCTCGCCCAGGTCGCCGCCGGCTGGCAGGTCGGCCGCAAGTGGTATCTCGGCCTGCTGACCGATGTGTGCACCAGCGGCACGACGTTCTATCCGAGTGCGGAGTACCGGCTGAACCGGCCGCTCCGTTTCAAGATGGCGGTTGAGCCGACCACCACCTGCACGCTGAGCTCATTCGATCCCTCCGCATCGCAGAAGCGGTATCAGTTCGGTCTCGACGTGCTGTGGGATCTGGACTACTGATGGCCACTCGTGCGCTGGTCATCACCAATCCCGCGGCGGCGCGGACCGACCAGGTGGCGGCGCGTGCCGTGGTCTCGGCACTGCAGCGCGGCGGGTGGGAGGTCGAACTGATCGCGACCGGTGGACCGGGCGATGCGCGGCGGTTTGCGGCGAGTGCGGTGGCCGACCGGTTCGACGTGTTCACGGTATTCGGGGGCGACGGCACCACCATGCAGGCGGCCTCGGCACTGGTGGGAAGCGACGTGGCGCTCGGTGTGGTCCCCGGCGGAACGGGAAACCTGCTGGCCGGCAACCTGCGCATCCCACAGCATCCGCTCCGTGCCGCCGCGGCGCTCATCGCCGGGTCGAGCCGGGCGCTCGATCTCGGCCGCCTGGAGCGACCCGATGGCACCCACTACTTCGCGGTCGCCTGCGGCGCGGGTTACGATGCGCGGGTCATGGCAGGAACGACGACCAGCAGCAAGCACCGCTGGCGCTTCGCCGCCTACGTGGCCACCACGCTCCGGTTGATACCGGAATTGCGGAGCAAGGACCACGTGATCACGGTCGATGGCGTCGAGTACGAAGCCAAGGCCACGATGATCCTGGTCGCAAACTGCGGCGAGATCATTCCGCCCTACGTCCGCCTCAGGCGGGGTATCTCGCCTTACGACGGCCTGCTGGACGTAGTGGTGCTCCGGGCCGACGGGTTCGTCGAGAGCATTCAGGCGCTCTGGGAGCTGTTCCACGAGAGTGAGCGCTCCCCGGGCGATGACGGGTTCGTGGGTTACGCCCAGGGTCGCGAAATCAGCATCTCCTCAACGCCGCCGGAACCGGTCCAGCTCGACGGCGACGCCGGGGGAGAGACTCCGTTCAGCGTCTCGATCGTGCCGGGCGCCATCCGCGTCCTGATTCCGCCCGCGCCATGAATCGCCCATCCCGTCCCACACCTCCCGAGATGCTCGAGGGGGAGCTGGTCCGGCGGATCGAGCAGGTCGAGGCGCTGGGCAGGGTGGCTCACGTGCTGGCGGGCGCGGAGGACGCGGCTCGGACGATGGAGTTCGTCGCCGCCGAAGGAATGCGGGTCTTCGGGGCGCAGCGCGCGGCCGTCTTCCTGATGGAACGGCCTCCCGATGTGCTGCAGTGCATGGTGGCGCGCGGGCTGTCCGAGAAATACATCGCCATGATCCGCGAACACTTCTCCGACTTGCCCAGCGCGGAGTTTCTGTGGCGCGGGTTGCCCTGGTTCTCGGTGGATGTGCGGGAGGAACAGCATCCGTATCTGCGCGACGCGGCGCGCGAGGAAGGTTTTGCCGCCGTCGCGGTGCTGCCGCTGGTATTCGCCGGGCGCACA
>JBOHSB010000353.1:0-7820 GCA_050733015.1 Gemmatimonadales bacterium | reverse complement strand
CTCGATGTCGACGTTCGACGCCCGGAGCCGTCGGAGCAGCGGCGCCGCATCGTCGAGCAGGAGCGCGGAGAGCAGCACCGGGTCGCGTCGCTCAAGCGGGAGCGTGCCGGCTTGCGATTCCCTCTCGCCGCTGGATCCTGCGAGCTCCGGGATCCACCGCTCCGCGGCACCGACCCGCCGCCACAGGCCGACCAGCTCGGGAACCGACCGGGCCGTGCGCAGCCCCTTGAACCATTCACCCCGCACCCGCTCCGCGGACAGCTGGGACAGTCCCGGCGCGGCCGCGACCGCGGCATCCCACGTGGCCGGATCGACGTCGAACCCGAACCGGGCCGCGAACCGAAGACATCGGAGGATCCGGAGGTAGTCCTCGCGAAACCGGTCGGCCGGGTCGCCGACCGCGCGGACCGTCCGGCGCTCCAGGTCGCCCCGGCCGCCGAAGGGATCGCGCCACTCGTGTCGCAGCGGGTGATACGCGATGGCGTTGATCGTGAAGTCCCGGCGAGCGAGATCGTCGTCGAGCGACACGCCGTAGGCCACGACGGCGTGGCGCCCGTCGGTGGTCACGTCGCGGCGGAAGGTGGTCACCTCGTGCAGCACCCGCTGGCGGTCCAGCACGCCCACGGTGCCGTACTTCTCCCCTACGGGCGCCGTGTGGCGGAACAGCTTCATCACCTGTGCCGGCGTCGCCGAGGTGGCGAAGTCGTAGTCGGTGTGCGGATGTCCCAACAGCGCGTCCCGCAGCGCGCCGCCCACGCACCACGCCTCGTACCCGGCCGCTTCGAGCGTGCGGGCGATCTCCAGCACCTCGTCCGGCATCGCCGGACTCGGCGGGGCGGTCATGGTCCCCCGTAGGCCACGCCGGCCGACAGCGCGAGGACCAGCTCCATCCGCGCCTGGGACGGCGTGCGCGGGCCGGCCGGGATCGCGCCCATGGCGACCGTGCGGGCGCCGCCGCCCTCGAACGCGTAAAGCGGCGTCACCTCGCCCTGGGCGCAGCGCGAGGCGAGCACGACCGGCTTGCCCTCGTCCAGCCAGCGCCGCACCGCGGGCACCGCGCCCGGCGGCATGTTGCCGCTGCCGAACGCCTCGATCACGACCCCGTCGTGCTCCGGCCTGGCGAGATCGAGCAGCGTGCCGTCGTCCCCCACGACCAGCGAGACCAGCGCGACCCGCGCGTCGAGCGCCGCCGGCCGCATGGCGGCGTACCGGCCCGCCGGCGGGCCGTCGTACACGACCTGCCCGTCGGCGACACACCCCGCCGGCGCCGCGTGCGGCGCGGAGAAGGCCGCCACATCGGTGGCGTGGGTCTTGACCGCGGTCTCCCCCCGGAAGATCTGACCGTGAAACACCACCATCGTGCCCCGGTCCGCGCTCGCGGGGCTCGCGGCCACGCGCGCGGCGTCGAGCAGATTCCGCGGGCCGTCCCAGCCCTCGTCGCTGGAAGTGCGCATGGCGCCGGTGATCGCCACGGGAACCTGGGATGGCAGCGTCCTGGCGAGGAGGTACGCGGTCTCCTCGATCGTGTCCGTGCCATGCGTGATCACGATGCCGCGCACCTTTCGGCTCTCGCTGATCTCGCGCACCCGTTCGCGCAACGCCCACAGGCGGTCGGGGCCGAGATGGCAGGCCGGCACCCTGGCCCAGTCTTCGATCCGGAACGGTGAGATCGTCTCGATCTCGGGGGCGAAGCCGACCAGCGCCTCCCCGCCGAGCGCCGGCACGTTCCCGCCGGCGGCCGGATCGCGCTGCATGGAGATGGTGCCGCCGGTGAACAGGAGGTGGATCATGGCACCCTTTTCATCCCGAGCGGAGCGAGGGACCTGCTCTGCCGTTCCCGAATCGCGCCGGGTTCCGTCGCCCGTCGCGAAGGTCCCTCGCTCCGCTCGGGATGAGGCCTTCTCACCCCGGCTACCCGCACAGCACGCTTCCGCCGTTCACGTTGAGGACCTCGCCCGTCACGTGCCGCGCGAGATCGCTGCACAGGAACAGGATCGGGCCGGCGATGTCCTCTGGCGGCGGGATCCGCCGGAGCGGAATCGTCGCCTCCACCCGGGCGCGCCCCTCGCCCTCGAACGCGGGAATGCACATGTCGGTGTCCACCCAGCCCGGCGCCACGCAGTTGACCAGGATGTGAGGGGCGTATTCGATCGCGAGCGACTTGGTGAGCGCGATGACCGCGCCCTTGGTCGCCGCGTAGTCGCTGTGGTACGCCTCGCCGCGCTGTCCCGCGGTGCTGGATACGATCACGACGCGGCCCCCGGCGCCCATCAGGCCCAGCGCCGCCTTGGTCGCGAGGTAGACGGCGTCCAGGTTGGCCGCCATAGTGGCGCGCCATCGCTCGGGTGGAAGCTGGCCGAGCGGAACCTCGTCCGGGGGCCAGATGCCGGCGTTGGCGACGAAGCAGTCCAGCCGGCCGAGCTCGCGCCGCACGCCCGCCGCCATCACAGCCACGACGGCGGGATCGGCCAGGTCGCCTCCGAACATGGCCGCCCGACGTCCGTGGCGCCGGATCTCGCCGGCCACCGCCTCCGCTTCGGCCGTCCGCGTGTGATAGGTGAAGGCGACGTCGGCGCCGGCGCGCGCAAGGAGCAGCGCCGTGGCGCGTCCGATGCCGCGGCTCCCGCCGGTGACGAGCGCGGTCCGGCCGGCCAGCGAGATCATCGCGCACTCACGCGACGCCGAGCGTCGCCTCGACCAGCTCGACGACCACGTGCTCGAGCGCGAGATGGAGGACCTGGATCAGGCCCGTCTCGTCCGCGGCCACCACGACCGCCTCGTCCACCAGGGCCGCCAGCGGCCCGCCGCCGCGGCCGAGGAACGCCACGGTGCCCGAGCTCCGGGCGCGCGCCGCCCGTGCCGCGGCGAGCAGGTTGGGACTCTGCCCACTGGTGCTGTGGAGCACCAGGAGATCCCCCGGGCCGCAGTGGGCGTCTACCTGGCGGGCGAAGATCTGCTCGAAGCCGAGGTCGTTGCCAGCCGCGGTGAGGATCGAGCTGTCCGTGGTGAGCGCCACTGCCGCGAGCGGGCGGCGGTTGGCCGCGTAGCGGACCACGTACTCGGTGGCCAGGTGCTGCGCGTCCGCTGCGCTACCGCCGTTGCCGCAGAAGTAGAGCGTCCCGCCGCCGCGGAGCACGCCCGCATAGCGGTCCGCCACCCGGACGAGCTGGGGGGCCAGCGCCTTGCTGGCGGCGGCGACGGCGGCCAGCCGGTCGAGCGCGGCCTCGACCCGCGGCGCGCTCACGGCTCCCCGCCCAGCAGCTGGCGCAGCCGCTGCATCCAGGTGCGCCGGATCGCCAGCGGCGGCACGTCGATGAGCGCATCGCCCCGGAGAATGGCGCCCGGATTGGCCACGGTGAGCAGGTCGGCCTGGGTGTAACCGTCGAGAGCGCGGAGGAAGTCCGCCCCGGCGGCGATCGTACGCTCGTCGCCGTGGTTGTCGCCGGCCAGGATGTCGGCCAGCCCGGCGGCCACCAGCTGGCGGGCCCGCTGCCCGCGGGTCTGCGGCGAGTGCAGGGTGGTCGCGTCCACCTGCATCCGCGTCCCGAGGTTTCGCCAGTACGCCACCGCCTCGACCGTGCAGCACCCGTACCGCTCCGGGTGGGCCAGCACCGGGGTGAGCCCCGCGTCCCGTACCCGTGTGAGCGCGTTGGTGACCGCGTCCACGGCGACCAGGCGCGGGAACTCCACCAGGATGTACTGGCTGCCGCCGAGCGTGATCCGCCGCATGTGGTCGCGCTCGAGCGGCAGCGGCCGGTCCAGCATGACCTCGGCGCCCCGGTGGAGGCGCGGCAAGGGCGGCGCCTGCGCCCGAAGCGCCGCAAAGGCCTCGTCGTGGCGGGGCGGCGGCGCGTCCACCGTCTCGTTGGCGCGGAGGTGCGGCGTGAGGCAGACGTCGGTGATCCCGCGCTCGGCCATCTGCCGCAGCACGCCGACCGACTGCTCCACTGTGCGGGAGCCGTCATCCACCGCGGGAAGGAGGTGGCTGTGGAGGTCGATCACGTGCCGGGGCGGGCGGCCCGCAGCAGCGAGGTCGCGAACGCGCCCAGCTCCGCCGGCGCTTCCTGCGCCTGCGCGAGCAGAGCGAGTGTGATGAGCGCGTCCGCGGCGAGGAGATCCAGAGCGACCGAGCGATCGCCGGGATGGGTCACCACGCTGTCCAGGGCCCGGCTCGCGGCGGCCGCGAGGACCACGGGCCCGGCGCCCTCGGGCGGCACGGCCAGGACGTGCTCGCGAACTCGGCTGCGGAGCGCCGCTGGCGCGGCGGCGGTGTGACGATCGAGCCAGGCGGTGGGGGTCACGCGGCCAAGCCTTCGAGCCAGGCGTACACCAGGCCGGGCGTGGCCGCTCGAGCGGCGGGGAGCTTGGTCGGATCGCCCGCGCCTGCGGAGGCAAAGTGCGGCCGCCCGCCTCCCTTGCCGCCGCTGAGGGCCGCGATTCGGTTCACCAGATCGCCGGCCTTGAGTCCGGCGCCGACCAGGTCATCGGTCAGGGTCACGTGGATCGCGCCGCGACCTGCGCTGCTGAAGAGCACCAGCACCGACTTCCGCTTGCCCTCGCGGAACCGGTCGGCGATCTGCCCGACCTCGCCCCGGTCCTCGGTGGCCGTTTCGGCGATAGTCACCTGCACGCCGCGCACGTCCGCCACGTCGCCCGCGATCGCCGTCCCGCCGCCCGATTTGAGCGACTCGGCCAGCCGCGCCTCGAGCCTGTGCCGCTCCTCGAGCAGCTGCTCCACCCTCCGCACGATGTGCTCCGGCTGCGACTTGAGCGCCTCGGCCACGTGGGCCAGCCGCTGCTCCAGCTCGCGCACCGCGCGCAGCGCGCCGGCTCCGGTCACCGCCTCGATCCGCCGCACGCCGGCGGCGACCCCGCTCTGGCCGGAGAAGCGGAAGGTGCCGATCTGGCCGGTGGACCGGACATGCGTGCCCCCGCACAGCTCGATGGACGGCCCCATCTGGACCACACGCACCCGGTCGCCGTACTTCTCGGAGAAGAACGCCATCGCCCCGAGGGCCAGCGCGTCGGGGTACGCCATCTCGCGCGTGGTCACCGGATCGTTCGCGAGCACGAGGCGGTTCACGTCTTCCTCGATCGCCTGCAGCGTCGTGGCGTCGATGGGCCCATGGTGCGAGAAGTCGAACCGCAGCCGATCCGGCTCCACCAGAGAGCCCTGCTGGCGGACATGGGTGCCGAGGTGCGTCCGCAGCGCGTGGTGCACCAGGTGGGTGGCGCTGTGGTTTCGCTCGATGTCGTGGCGCCGCGGCGCGTCCACCTCGGCGCGCACCGTCTCGGGCTCGAACTCCTGGCCGAACGCGCCGCTCACGACCGTTCCCTTGGCGTCCTTTCGCACGGCGTCTACCGGGAGTGCCCAGCCGGGCCCCTGCACCGCGCCCACGTCGCTCACCTGGCCGCCCGACTCCGCGTAGAACGGGTTCTCGCGCAGCACCAGATCCACCCGCGGTCCCTCCTGACGGAACGCCAGGATGTCGGTGTCTGCCTGGGTGCGCTGGTAGCCCACGAACTTCTGCTTGCCCCGCTTGACGCTGCGCCACTTGCCGGTCGGTGGAATGTGCACTGCCGGCGCGCCGGGAGTCTTGCCGGAGTTGCGCGCGGTGCGGCTCCTGGTCCGCTGCCCCTCGAGGGCGCGCTCGAACCCGGCCGTGTCGACCGTGACGCCTCGCTCTTCGGCGATGATCGCCGTCAGGTCGATCGGAAAGCCGAAGGTGTCGTACAGCTTGAACGCCTCGGCGCCCACGATCTCGCGGGCGCCGGACGCGAAGATCTCCTCGAGGCGGCGGAGCCCGCCCTCGATGGTCTCGAGGAATCGGTGCTCCTCGGTCTCGGTCACTTCGCGAATGTACCCGGCCTTGGCGGTGAGCTCCGGATACACGTCACCCATCTCGGCGACGACGACTTCCGTGAGCGGGGCGAGGGTCGGCTCGCGGCGCCCGAGCAGCCAGGCATGACGCACCGCACGGCGGAGAATGCGGCGGAGCACGTAGCCGCGGCCTTCGTTACCCGGATACACGCCGTCCGCCAGCAGGAAGCTCACCGCGCGCGCGTGGTCGGCGAGCACGCGGTACGACGCCCGCTCCTCGGCCGCCCGATCGTACGGCCGGCCAACCAGTTGCCCGACCCGGTCGATGAGCGGCCGGAACATGTCGGTGTGGAAGTTGTCGTCCTCGCCCTGCATGACCGCGGCGATCCGCTCGAGCCCCGCCCCGGTGTCCACCGACGGCTTGGGCAGCGGTGTGAGGGTGCCGTCGGCGGAGCGGTCGAACTGCATGAAGACCAGGTTCCAGATCTCGAGGAAGCGCCCCTCCTCCGCCAGGTGCTCGAACTCCGCCTGCGGAATCGCCTCATCTGCCGTCCGTCCGTCCTTCCGCCCTTCCGTCCACTCCAGGTCCACGAAGATCTCGGTGCACGGCCCGCACGGGCCGGTGTCACCCATCTGCCAAAAGTTGTCCTTGTCGCCCAGGCCGTAGATCCGGTGGTCCGGCAGGCCCGACACCTCCCGCCAGTAGCCGCGCGCCTCGTCGTCGGTGTGGTGGACGGTGACGCGGAGCCGGTCGGCCGGAATGCCGAGGTATCGCGGGCTGGTGACGAACTCCCACGCGAAGGCGATCGCGTCGCGCTTGAAGTAGTCGCCGAAGGAGAAGTTGCCCAGCATCTCGAAGAAGGTGTGGTGGCGCTTGGTATGCCCCACCTGCTCGAGATCGTTGTGCTTGCCGCCGGCCCGGACGCACTTCTGGCAGGTCGTCGCCCGGGCGTAGTCCCGCTGCTCCTGGCCCAGGAACGTGCGCTTGAACTGCACCATGCCGGCGTTAGTGAACAGCAGGGTTGGGTCGTCGGCGGGGACCAATGACGAAGAAGGCACCTCGCGGTGCCCCTTGGCGACGAAAAAATCGAGGAACAGGCGTCTGATCTTGGCGGACTGCATGGAGGGAAAATATAGCCCAGCCCCGACTTAGGGGCCATGCCCGGCGTTCAATGCGCGGCGGAAGGGTGGTCGACCACGCGAGCAACCAGATCGGTGATGTCGCGGCCCGAGAAGCCTCGCCGCGCGAGATAGGCCAGGACCCGACGCCGCTTGACCGGCCGGGGCAGGTCGCCGAGCTGGGCGGCCCGCTTGGCCGCCAGCGCCAGCGGCACGCGGCTGCGATCGCTGCCCTCCGGCCACTCGGCCGCGAGCGCGCCGTCGATGAGGCTCCGCTCGACCCCCATGGCCATGAGATCACGCGTGAGGCGGGACGGCCCGCGCCCGCGGGCGGCGCGGGTCTGCACGTAGGTGAGCGCGAACGCCGCGTCGTCGAGCAGCCCGAGCCCGAATGCCCGCTCGATGGCGGCTTCCACGGCGGGGCGTGGATGCCCCTTCCGGATCAGCCGGCGGGCGAGGTCCGCGCGGGCGAACGAGCGGCGCTCGAGCGCCCGAAGCAGGGTCCGGAAGGCCGCCTCGGCGTCGGCCGCCGCGGTCAGCCGCTCGTGCAGCTCGGCGTCCACCGCCCGGCCGACCGCGAGCCCCGCCGCGCGAGCCAGCTCCGCCGGCACCGCGCCGAACCGAGTCCCGTCCACCTCCACCCGAAGCGTGCCCGGGCGGCGGGGGTCCGGCTCGAGCGCGGTCAGAACCGGAACGGTCACTCGTCGTCGTCCGCGGCGCTGCCGGCGCCGGCGCCCGCGCCGGCGTGCATCCCGAGCAGCTCTTTCACTTTGCCCTCGACTTCCGCCATGAGGGGCGGGTTGTCGCGCAGGAACAGCTTGGCGTTCTCCCGGCCCTGGCCGATGCGCTGATCGCCGTAGGAGTACCAGGCACCCGACTT
>JBOHSB010000352.1:0-4481 GCA_050733015.1 Gemmatimonadales bacterium | reverse complement strand
TGTCCTCACGCCAGCGCTCGGACGCGGAGAAGATGAACCAGTTCCGCACGTCGGTGACGCGCCGTGTCCACCCCCGGTCGGTTTCGGTCTGCCCTTCGCGGCCTCTGAAACGCTCGATAATCCGGCTAACCTGAAGGAACTTCTGCTCGGAGTACTGGTCGGAGACATCACCGGAAACCGCGTCATCGGTACACGCGCGGAGGTCGGTTCGGAAATCGCGGATATCTGTGTCCTGCGTCGGCTGAGCCTCCAGCCGGATAAACCGGCCCGGGTTGTACTCAACGTCGGCCAGTGACTCGTTGATGACGTTAACCCGGCCCCTGATCAGCTCCGCCTGCTTGTTGAGCTGGGACTGGAATCCGGCGATGTCACGGATCGTGTTCTGGTTCAGATACCGCTTGAATTGATCCTGGAACCTGGGCAGGTCGTCATCTACCAGGCGCGCGTAAAGCTCCCGGTAACCCGTGGCGGAGGCCAGTGAATCGTCGAGCTCGCTGGTTTCCACGTGGTACTGCCTGCGGAATTCACCCATTCTGGCGACAATCCTGTTGCCGAGTGTGTTCTGTCTCTTGCGTGCACCGTCAATCCTTGCCGTCAGCTCATCGCGCACCGCCACGGCCACCGTGTCACAGTCCGCGGGTTCATTTATTTTCAGCCGAACGAGCGGTGGTGCTTGCATCAGGTCAGCGATTTCCGCGAAGCGGGGGCGGGCCAGTTCGCATTCCGGCTCGGCGAGCAGCAGCCGGGCCGTTTCCAGGGCCGAACGGGCCGACACGATCTTGCTGTCCAGGCCGCCGATGCTCTCGGTGGCCTTTCTCTGCTCTGCCTCGGCCGACCTGATCTGCCCCCTGACCTTCGTTAGCTCGCGGTCCAGGCGCTGAAGCTCGGCGGACGCCTCCTCCAGGTCGCGTTTCTCGGCCTTCAGGTCCGCGATCTGGTTAACCAGCGGCTGCCAGTCAATCTCAGTGAAATCGGCCGTCTGGCTGAGTGCCGCCAGGATCTGCGCGCGATCGTTGGCCCGCGTCGCCTCGTCCTTGAGCGTCTTTTCCGTGGCAGCGAGCGTATTCAGCTGATCCTGGATCGCGCTGGCCCGCCGGAGCAGGGCACTGATCTTGCGTTCGTTGGCCCAGCCGAGCACGTAGCCGGACCGGTCGTCGACACGGCGCCGGTCGTCCTTCTCGTGCCGGCCGCCGGCCCCCTTGATCTGGCCCGCTTTGGTGATCGCCCGGGGCAGGCGGCGGAAGTCAGCCATGGTCTCGACGCACTCATAGGCGGCGCGGCTGGCCAGTTCGCGCTCTAGCCACGGGGTGAACTCGGTGTCCTTGATGTCGAGCTTGCCGTAGAGCTGGCCGTCGCCGCGCCGGACATCTCCCGGCGCGGAGCCAGCCAGCACCCGGTAATAGACGAGCCTGCCGTTCAGGTGGCGGGCGTTGACCCACTCCGACGCCGTGGCGTAGTGCTCGTCGGGGATCAGGACCGACAAGGCGAAACCGTGCAGCAACCGCTCGGCCGCACCTTCCCAGTCGGACTCCTCAGCACGAACCGCGATCAGCTCGCCGACGAAAGGCAGGGTGGACTCCGGCAGCCTCAATTCGGTGCACAATTGCTGGCGAATACCCAGGTTGACCCGCGGGATGTTGCTCTTACGCGACCGCAGGCTGCGAAGCTCGGCGTTGACATCTTCGGCCTGCTCGCCCAGGTGCTTCTTCTCACCGCCCAGCTCCATCAGGCGGTTCTGGACATCGACCTGAGCCTGCTGCACGCCAGAACGCGCTTCAGCAACCTGCCGCCGGCACACGGCGAAATGCTCGGCTGTGTGCACAGGCTCCAGATTGGCCTGGACCAGCAGCCTGCCGAAACGCTCCGCACTCGCCTGCCGCTGCGCCGACGTAGCCTCGGTCGCGGTGATCATGCGCTCAAGCTCGGCGATCCGGTTCCCGCCGTGCCCGGCTCGCTGCAGGTTGAGGCTGGTTTCCTTGTCCCGCAGCTCGGTCAGCCGGGCGTCGTACTGGTTGCGGGTGGCGAGCAGCACAGCCCGTTCGGTATCAAGGTCTTGAATGTGCCCTTCCAGCAGGCCGGCCTTGGCCTCAGCGAAGAAGAACCTCGACGCCGACCGCTGTGCCGTCGCCGCCTCGATGTCCGCCGTGATCTTGTCGTGCGCGTCGCAATCAGCCAGCAGCGGCCCGAGCGCCAGGATCTGGGCCTGGGCACGGCGAACGGCCTCGTGCGCATTGGTCAGGTCCTCGAAATGCGTCATGATCTTCGCGGTCCAGGCGGCCGCGTCGAACGGTTCCAGCATGTGCTCGCGGACGAAGCCGGTGAGGTTACCGACGGACTTCATGGACACGGCCTGGTGGAACAGTTCCAGGGCCTGCTCGGATTCGACGCCGAGCCGGCGCCGGAAATCCCGGCCGTACTCGGGGAAGCTGTCGTGCACACGGGCACCGGCCGCGCGCAGCCGTTTCTTCAGCGGAGCGATCTCCGTGCCGAAGTCGGAGAAATCCGCCGCGACGGACAGGTCCCGCTCAGCGATGACGAAGAACCTCTCCGGCTGGCCCTGATGGCCGTCCTTCAGCCAGAACACCTGAGCCAGGGTGACCGCCGACTTGTAGCCCGCGTTGGTGAAAACGCCGAGGATTACCGAGAAGGCGGTCTCATCCCGCAGCGGCACCGGGCGCGAGGCGCCCGTGGTGTCGCTCCGCTCGCCCTTGTAGTAGCCGAGCACATAGGACCGCAGGCTGCGCTCCCTGGCTTCCGCGCCCGCGGCCTTGTTATAGGTGATGCGGTGCGCCGGCAGCAGGAGCGTGGTGATGGCGTCCACGATGGTGGACTTGCCTGACCCCGCGTCGCCTGTGAGCAGGCAATCGTGGCCGCCGGGCTCGAAACTCCACACCCGCTTGTCAAAGGTGCCCCAGTTGTAAAGCTCAAGCCGGGCCAGCCGGAACCCGCTGCCCGGATCTGAGTCTGCCTCGCGCGACTGAAGTGCGGTCAGGGGGACGCTGGTCACCCGGTCTCCTCCTCGCTGGCAGTTTCTTGTCCTGACAGCAATACGGCGTAGTCGGCGAGACGCCGCTCGAAGTCAGCAAGCCACTGGCCGTCCACGAACGCCTTCAGGATCCGCCGCACCTCATACACCTGCTCGGAACCCTTCACGTGACGCAAGAACCCCAGTTCGGCGGCCTTATGGATATAGGTGTCGATCTGGTCGGACAGTCGCACTTCGTTGCTGCTGGCCGGCAGGAACAGCCGGACCATCTCGGCGATCTGTTCCCTGGTCAGCATCAGCCGCGTCTCGCTGCCCTGCGCGTCGAACTCGGCCAGCTTCTTGCGGAGCAGCGCCAGCAGCAAGCTCAGGTGGAAGGACAGCGACCGGCGCGGGATCAGCCGCGGCAGCGGTGAGCGGCCCTCCGCCTCGTCATCGTCGGGGCGCTGGCGCAGGAAGGCGTAGCCTTCGGCCTCGTCGATGACGACCTGCAGCCCGATCACGGCGACGTAGTCGCGTACCTGGGCCTGCAGCTGCAAGAGGTTGCGCCAGGCCTTGTCGTGGTCGTCGCGGTAGACGACGCCCTTCATCAGCTGCGTGACAGCCACCGGCAGATCGGGCTCGGTCACGGTTGCCGGGCTCATCGCTGCACCTCCGTCGTTGCCGCCGCCGTCGTTGCCGCCGCGCGCGCGAAGGTGACCCGGGGAATGGACACGATCCGCTCCCGTCCGTCCGGGTCACGCCATCTCATCTGCTCGGTGTGCTGTTCGTCGAAGACCACCCGGAAGGCCTCGTCGGTCAGCGAGAGGTAGGCCACCAGTTCGGCCAGTCCATGCTGCAGCGGATGCTCGCGCACCAGCTCAGCCAGCCCGACCTGGGACCCGCGAAGCAGGGCGCGGAGCACGCCACGGCGCAGCGGAGCGGGATCCACGTAGACCTGGTCGAACAGCGCGGCCAGGTCGGCTTCCTCGTCGGCCGGCTGGATCGAGCTGCTGTCGATGGCCGCCTTGGCGACCGGTGCATACAGCGGGCGTTCCATCGGAAGCACGAGGTCGGGCGACGCGGAATCCAGCTCGGTAGTGACCGGGATGCGTTCTTCGCGCAGGCGCAGCGCATGCGATTCGATCTCGTGCAAGATGTCGATCACCCGGCGGTTTTCCGACCACACCTGATCATCGAGAAAGCGGCGGAGCTGCTCGGACAGCTGGCGCACCGTGGCCTGGGTCCGCTCGGCGGCGTCCAGCCAGTCGTAGTGGATGTGCCGCAGGCGCGGATCCGCCTCGCTGATCTCGGTCAGCTGATGGACGCTTTCCAGCAGGCGGTTCAGCTCATCCTGCCGGGCCTGCGAGAGCAGGAAATCGTAGAATGCCTGGAAGCTCATGCCCTGGTCCGACTCGGCGATGGTCTCCCGGCTGCCCAGCACGTCATCGAGCAGTTCGCCCTTGGCCCCATGCCAGGTCGCGATCTTTTCCCGCAGGTTGCGGTCCAGCTTCCTGAA
>JBOHSB010000351.1:0-3268 GCA_050733015.1 Gemmatimonadales bacterium | reverse complement strand
CACAAGCACCTGTACCGCCAGACCTACAACAAGGCGCCGAACCCGGGTCCCAACTTCATGATCCCGCTGGGCAAGGCGAAGGTGGTGCGGCCCGGCACGGACGTGACCGTGGTGACCTACGGAGCGCTGGTGCAGCGCACGCTGTGGGCGGCCAAGCGCGCCGAGGAGCAGGACGGGGTGAGCACCGAAGTCATCGACCTGCGCTCGCTGTCACCGGTCGACTGGGAGACGATCGCCACGTCGGTGCGGCGGACCAATCGCGTGATCGTGGCGTACGAGGACTCGCTCTCCTGGGGCTACGGCGCCGAGATCGCGGCGCGCATCGCCGACGAGATGTTCGCCTATCTCGACGCGCCGGTCCGGCGGGTGGCCTCCACCGACACGTTCGTGGCCTACGCGCCGGAGCTCGAGGACGTCATCCTGCCGCAGGTGGACGATCTGCACGAGGCGATCGGGGAGATCGCGAGGTACTGAGAGCGCTCCTGAGTCATCATCCGCGGCGCTCGCCGCTACACATAGGTCCGCTCCAGCATCGCGGCCGCGCTTGCGTCCAGCAGCTCGGCGCCGCGCACATCGTCGAACGTCGCCAGCAGGTCGTCCACCCGAAGCCGGCGCTTCCGGATCCCGCTCCAGTCCTGCACCACCCGGCCGCGATGCATCATGAGGGCTCGGTGGCCCATCCGCACCGCTGGCGGCAGCGAGTGGGTCACCATGAGCGTCGTGAGCCGGAGCCGGGTCACGATCTCCTGCGTGAGATGCAGCACCTGCTCGGCGCCTCTGGGGTCGAGCGCCGCGGTGTGCTCGTCGAGCAGCAGGAGCTGTGGGCGCTCGAAGGTCGCCATGAGGAGGGTAAGGGCCTGGCGCTGTCCGCCGGACAGCAACCCGATGGGCGCGTCGAGCCGGGCCTCGAGCCCGGTGCCGAGCTGCTCCACCCGGTCCGCGATCTCCCGGCGCCGCTGACGGCCCAGCGCCCGGCCCAGCCCGCCCTGCCGGGTGCGGTGGGCCGCGAGTGCCAGGTTCTCCGCCACGGTCATGCTCGGCGCGGTGCCGCTGAACGGGTTCTGGAACACCCGGCCGGTCAGGCGCACGAGGGCACTGCTGCCCACGTGCGCGGTGACCATCTTCATTTGCCGGTGGCGGCGCTCTGGCTGACCTGCTCCTTGGTGGTCTCGAGACGGTAGAACGGAATCTTGGCCGGGCTCTCGCCCTTGAGGATGCGGCCGATCATCTTGCCTGCCTCGACCCCGCCGAGCTGGAAGTCGGGGTAGAACGCGGCGGTTGCCCCCTTGAGGATCTCGAACGGCGAAGGCGAGAACACCGGGACCTTGTGGTCGCGGGCCACCTGGATGATGCTCTCGAACGCCCCGTGCGCCGCGTTGCCGTAGATCTCGACGGCGTCGACCTTCTTCCCGATGAGCGCCGTCGCGGCCTCGGTGCCCTCGCTCACGCTGTTGATCGGCACGGCCTCGACGCCGAGCCCCGCCTTCTTCGCGGCCGCCGTCATCTTGTCCTTGAGGCTCACCGAGAGCGGCTCGGCCGGCGTGAACAGGATCCCGACCTTCTTGACCTTCGGGACGACCCGTTTGATCAGCTCGATCCGCTTGGCCTGCTCGGGATCGCCGAACCCGGGCGAGTAGACGCCGGTGATGTTCGCCAGGTGGTTCGAGTCGCTGGTCCCGGCGCCGGCCGCGAACGGATCCGACAGGATATTGAACACGATCGGCAGCGTCTTGACCCGCTGGACCGCCGCCTGCAGCGTCTCGTCCTGCAGGGTCACGATGACCTTGACCTTGGCGTCCATCGCCGCGTCGATCAGGCTCGACAGGGTGGCGAGGTCGCCCTGCGCGCTGGAGACCTTGAACTCGTAGTCGCGTCCCTGCTCGAGATCCGACTCCTGCAGGCCGACCTTGAGGGCGTCCTCACTCCATTCGCTGCCGATCCAGTCGGCTGCCCGGATGATCGAAATCACCGGTACGGCGCCGCCGGCCGCTCCTGCCGCCGTGCTGTCCGCGGTCGCGCTCTTGCCGGCGTCGCCGCCCTTCGCGCACGCCGCGGTCGCGAGCAACGCCGCGAGCGCCCACCCGGTCCGGGTCAGGCCCGGCCGGCGCTGGATCCTTCCGTGACCACGCATGCTCTTCCTCCCTGGAGAAAAGATCACCCCACAACAGCGATGCCTCCCCCGGAGGAGAGGCACGGTGTGGTCCGGCGCAAAGCGTTCACTCCCACTGGATTGACGTTCCATCGCCGCGACCGCGAACGATACAATACACTCGTCCGCGTCGCGCCGGAAGGAGCCTTGGATCCCAAGTCTGGTCTGGTATGGACAGGCGAAATCGGAGCGACGGCGCGGAGGAACTACGGACGCATGGCCTCCCGAATCTCGCCGGCGGCCGCGATCGCGTTGTCGACATCCCGGGACAGAGCCTTGGCCTGCTGGGTGGCCTGGGTCAAGTCGCCGAGCACGGCCGCGACGCCGGCGGACCGGAGCCGGAGGAGGTCGAACCGGACGTTCTGCATCGCCAGCACGCAGGACTCGAGATGGCTGGCCACCTGGCTCTTCCGGCCCTGGATGTCGACGATGGCCTGGCGCTGCCGCTGGAGCAGCGAAAGCCGGCGGGCCCGCTCGGGATCGTCCGGCTCCCGGGCCAGCGCTGCCAGACGATCGTCGATCTGGGCCAGCTCCTGGGCGTTCATGCTGGTATCGAGCGCGTGCAGCGTGCGGGCGAGATCGGTGGCTCGGTCGTAGAGCGCCGCGACGGTCGGCTGGACCTCGGGCAACAGCTTCCGCTCCGACGCCGGCAGGCGGTCGAGCAGCTTGAGGATGGCCTGCCGGTCGCCCTGCACCTGCTGGATCGCGCCCAGGTGGGCGCCGAAATCCTCGGGCTTGGGCGGTGGGAGCTGACGCGCCATCCGCGCCGTGCCCTTGACCAGCGTGGTCTCGACCGCGTCGGGAGCCGGGGGCCGGGTCAGCACATCGCGCCAGCTGTAGCCGGCCTGCCAGAGCTGGGCATAGTTCCGGAATACCCCGATGCCCATCCCGAACATCGGAAACAGGAACCAGGGGTCGCCGATCCCGGTGGCAAGGTTGATCCCTAGGCAGCCGAGGGAGACGGCCGCCCAGCTCGCGAACTGACCCCGGGCTTTCTGCACGATCCGCGGCTCGCCGGTATCGGGCACCAGGTCCTTGTCGTTGCGGTCGCGCTGGTCGCGGCGGCGCAGCGCGTCGCCACGCGCCCCAGGCAGCGGCCGGGGCGGCCGGGCACCCAGA
>JBOHSB010000350.1:0-7675 GCA_050733015.1 Gemmatimonadales bacterium | reverse complement strand
CCCTCGCTTCGCTCGGGATGACAGGGTCCGCCGGAATGACAGCCTCTTGATGCCCGACCGCCACCTCCTCGACGTGTGGAACCCCTCCTACGCTGCCAACGCCATGGAGGCCCACCTGGCGCTCCTGCTGGACGCGGCCGATCGCTGGAGCCGCCACGAGACCGAGGTCGAGCCCTACGTCTGGTGGGGCAAGGTCCGCTCGCCCAACCGACGCCAGGACCTCAAGAACCTTCCGCAGATCCTGGAGATCGCGGCGGAGCTCTCGAGCGATCCCCGGCGCGAATGTCACCTCTATCTCACCGACTACCGCTCGCTTTACGTCGGGCAGGTAGGCGCGATCACGACTGACGACGTCCTCCCCACCGACGCCGCTCACGTGCCCGCCTACTACACCGATCACGCGCTCGACTGCGACTTCTGGTATCGCCTGCTCGATCTCCGGCGCCTGGTGGCTGACGACACCCCCGTCGTGATCGCCAAGCTCAAGGCCCTCCGCAATCTCGGCTACGAGGGACGGCCGGTATCGCTCTACGGCGGGATGGTAGACCTTCCGCTCATCGTCCAGCGCTCCGACGACGAGCGCTTCTTCACCGCAGATGTGCGCGATGCCGTGACCGGAGACCGTCTCTGGGCGGAGGTAGACGCCGAGGCGGTAGGCGTGGGCACGATGGAGCGAGAGCTCCGTGAGAATCTGCTGGGTGATGACGCTTGGCTGGCCCTCGATCCGGCCGCGCGGACGTTCCTGGCCAGCGCCGAGCGGATTTTCCGCGACCAGCGGTCCGATCCGGGCTTCGACTACGGGCCCATCGTCGCCAACTTCGCCAAGGCGCTCGAGGTCACATGTAATGCGCTGCTTCGGCGGGTAGGGCCGAAGTTGCCGCGCGAGCTGCGGGTCGTGACGATCGAGCGTCAATCGGTGGACGTTGCCGCCGGGAAGCCGCTCTCGATCGGTCAGCTCGCGGGCGTGCTCGGCAGCAAGACCCCGCTTCAGCGCGCGCTTCGACAGCGCCTCGAGCACGGGGACTGGTTCGTGGACGCCTTTCCCAGAGTATTGGGTAAGGTCGCCGAGGTGAGGAATCCCGCCGTGCACCGCTCCCGGATCGACCGGGAAACCGCCGGAGGCCTTCGGAACACCCTCATGGGCGTGGGTTGCCAGGGAGTGTTCGTCGAGCTTGCCAAGGTGGAGGTCAAGTAAGGGGCCGCCGGTAGCTTCGTGCTCATCGGGGTAATCCTTAGCCCTCCGCCCCCGCGACCCCCAACAATCCGCACTGTCACACCCCACCGCGACCTTTCGGGCATTCACCACGCGATGATCATCGCCGCCCGGAGGCCGCATGAAGACCGCCGTCCGTCTGTCCACCCGATTCCTCACCACCCAGAACGCCCACCAGGTAGGCCTGCTGGTGAGCCTCGAGGGCGGAACGCCGGTCCGCCGGGCCCCCATCAACGTCTCCCTCGTGCTCGACCGCTCCGGCTCGATGTCCGGCGCGCCGCTCGAGGCCGCCAAGGGCGCCGCGGCGCGCTTCGCGTCGTTCCTGGGGCCACAGGACCGCATCGCGGTGGTGGTCTTCGACGACGGCGTGCGCACCATCTTCGGTCCCGCTGCAGGGGGCAGCGAGGCTGCCGCGGAGGCGATCGCTCGGGTGCAGGCCGGGGGCTCCACCAACCTGTCGGGCGGCTGGCTCAAGGGCCGTACGCTGGTCGAGCAGGGCTGGGTGGAAGGCACCAACCGGGTCGTACTCCTGACCGACGGACAGGCTAACCAGGGGATCGTCGAGCCCACCCGCTTGGTCGGCCTGGCCCACCACGCCGCCGAGGGCCGGGTAAGCACCACCTGCATGGGCTTCGGCCGGGACTTCAACGAGGACCTGCTCGAGTCGATGGCCAGTGCCGGTGCCGGCAACTACTGGTACGTCGAATCCAACGACCAGATGGCCGGGATCTTCGACGGCGAGATCGAAGGCCTGGTGGCGCTCGCCGCGCAGAATGTGGAAGTCGAGGTCCGGCTGAGTCACCCCGGCGTGGCCGGCGTGAGCTTCCTGCAGTCCTATCCCGTGACCCCCACTGAGGCCGGCGGCTGGAAGGTGCAGCTCCACGACCTCTATGCCACGTCGCCCCGCGCGCTCGGTCTGGTCTTCCACGTCGAGGACGTGGGGGAGCTGGGCAAGGCGCAGTTGGGCGAGGTCCGCATCGAAGCGGACCTGGTGACCGAGGACGGTATCGAGCATCGGACCACCGTGATGCCGGTCTTCGCCAATCTGGACGGCGAAGACCGGGTCGAGCCTGTGGTGGAGCAGACCTTCCTGCGGTTCCGGGCCGCCAGGGCTCGAGAGGAGGCTGTGCGCCAGGCCGACCAGGGCGACTTCGACTCGGCCGCATCCTGCCTGCGTGAGGCAGCGGCCGCGCTCACCACCTCCGCCGCGCCCGACCTGGCCGAGGAGATCGACGACCTGCAGGCCGAGGCGACGAGGATGGACCAGCAGCGCTACGACGCGAGCGATCGGAAGTACCAGGGTGCGCGGGCCATGGCCGCCCGCGAGCTCAAGGCCGACTACGCGCAGCGGGTGAGCCGGCGTCAGCCCCGGAAGAGCTGAACCACGCCGGTGGCGAGGGGCCACTGTCACAGCCCTCCGATACCCTTGTGCCATCACGACTCAACGACCGTCATCGTCCGAACGGAGTGTCCATGCGTGCTCCCTGCGGTCTCGCCCTGCTCGTCATTCTGACGGGCTGTGGTGGGACGACCCTGGTGGTGGAATCGGATACATCCTGGGCCGGCAGCGTCGACGGATTCGGAGCGATTTCCGGCCGCTTCAAGACCGAGTACGACCTGGGCGACGCGGACGGGAAGTGCTGGACCGTCTCGAAGGCCACCGAGGCGGGAACCCTCCGAGTCTACTCCAAGACCAGCGAATGGTTCGGCCTGGGCGACCAGGTGAGCGGCGAATCCACGACCACCGAGCCCATGGGCACCGTCACGGGGTGTGTACAATGAACGCGAGACTGCGCTGGACCACGGTGGCGATGCTCCTGCTCGTCGCCTGCAAGGATTCAGTCGACCCGCTGGAGCTGGCGGGGCCGCCGGCCTCCACCGCCATCGTCGCGGGTGACAACCAGCGCGGGGTCACCGGGGCGGGGCTCGACGGGGCGCTGACGCTGAGAGTGGCGGATTCGGTCGGACGTCCCAGCCCGGGCGTGATCGTGGGTTGGACCGCGAGCGGCGGCACGCTCAGCCAGTCGTCCGACACGACGGACAACGATGGGCGATCGAATGTATCGTGGACCCTGCCGCCTGCGCCGGGCATTTACACGGCGACGGCCGCGGTCGAGCGGCTGGGCACCACAGTCTTTACCGCGACCGCTCAGCCGGTGGCCGGGAACATCACCTTCCGATACATCGATGCCGGGGGCTACCATGCCTGCGGCATCACCACGACCGAGCAGCTCCTCTGCTGGGGATATAACGCCGACGGACAGCTCGGCCTTGGCGGCACCACGATCGTGCCCAATCCGACGCTGATTCCCGGCGACTACCGCTATCGGCGGATCGCCGGCGGCTCGTACCACGCCTGCGCCTTCACCCTCGCCGCGGAGGCCTGGTGCTGGGGCAACAACGGCGATGGCCGGCTGGGCGACGGTTCGACGGCGACGCAGTCGCTGTCACCGGTGGCGGTGGTGACAGCGGAAGTCGTCGACACGCTGGTGGCGGATACCGTGGTCAAAGGCAAGGTGCGGCTGCTGGTCCAGGCGCTCTCCGCTGGAGAGGCGCACACCTGTGGCATCGACCTCTCGCAGCACATCTGGTGCTGGGGACGCAATCGCGAAGGGCAGCTGGGGAAGGGAGCCACCGGAGACTTCTTCCCTCCGAGTCCCATCGGCACCACCGAAGTCTTCAAGGATGTGAGCGTCGGGGGCCTGCATACGTGCGGCATCGCGGTGGACGGCGGCGGACTGTGCTGGGGATACAACGTCTCCGGCCAGCTCGGCAACGGCACGACCACCACGTCCTCGGTGCCCGTCACGGTACCGGGCACCTTCCGCACCGATCCGCTGGTCATCTTCCACTCGCCCGACCCGGACTTCCCGCTGCCGCCCGGCCCGTTCGTCGCAGCCGGGTACGATCACTCCTGCGCGATCACGGCGGCGGGGCCGACGGTGTGCTGGGGCCTCAACGAATACGGCCAGCTCGGGGACGGGTCCAGCACCAATCGCACCTCCCCAGCCACGGTCGCGGGCGGGCACGCGTTTGCCGCGATCACCGCCGGCCTCCGGCACACCTGCGCGCTCGACGCGACCGGCGCGGTCTGGTGCTGGGGCGACAACACCTACGGCGAGCTGGGCGACGGGACGCACACGCCGAGCGCCGCGCCGATAGCGGTCGCGGGCGGGCTGCAGTTCTCGTACGTCAAGGCGGGGGAGCTCTCGACCTGCGGCGTCACCGGCGCAGGGGTGGCGTACTGCTGGGGGGACAACGAGTACGGGCAGTTGGGCGACGGGACGGCGGCCAGCTCAGCGGTGCCGGTGAAGGTGGCTTTCCAGCCATGACGACGGTAGGCCCGGACTATGCCGGGGGAGTCCTGCTGTAGGAGGGGGGCGCGTTATGGGGCTGGCGTGAGGAACCGCCCAATGGATCCCACGGAGCAGGGGGCGAGCGGTTACTCAGCGCGCGGCCGCCCCGTCGTCCGTGAACCGCTCGTATCGCTCCCGCGCCGACACCATCAGGTCCTGGAAGCGCGGGCTTGTCCGCACCCCCTCCAGAAATCGATCGTGCCGGATGAAGTACTCATAGTCGATCCACCCCCGCACCCCCCCCCATGCTCCATCCACCCCATCGCTTGGTCTTCCTCGCCGACCAGCGTATACGCCTGAGCGCAAACGCCCGGACGCCCCAGGATGAAACACGGCCCGCGAGCTACGGGCCACGACGCGCCCGCGACGCCACCACGACACCCGCCTCCTAGTATGCCTGCCGCTGACCGGGGGTGGGTCCCGGACAGAGGCTACCTCACCCGGTGAGTGTCCGTCAACGGAGAGGCGTATGGGCGTTCGCCCGATTGTCCTCGTGATTCTCGCGACCGTGCTGGCGGGCTGCGCCGACGAGCGCGGCTACGAGGATCGACTGGCGCCGGAGTTCGGGCTCCTCGAGGTGTCCACTGCCACGTCGGGAGACGCCCCCGACCCGGATGGCTACGGGCTCGGCGTGGACGGCGGCGGCGCCGTGACGGATGCGCCACCCACCGGCACCGTCTGGCTCGGGCTCCCGCCCGGCCGGCACGCGCTGCGGTTGCTCGGCGTCGCGCCCCAGTGCCGCCTGGCCTCGGATTCCGTGGTTCAGGTGGACCTCACCACGAGTGACACCGTGCCGGTGAGCTTTGACGTCGTCTGCTCGGTCACCGGCGTGCCGGCCACGGTGAAGGTCACCGGGGGCGGGGCTCAGGTCGGCGTCGTCGCCACGGAGCTGCCCGGGGCGGTCGTGGTTCGGGTCACCGAGGCGAGCACCGTCGCCGTGCCGAACCAGTTGGTCGAGTTCGTGCCCGTGAAGGGGGGCGGGTCGGTCACCGTGGACACGGTCCGAACCGACAGCTCGGGCCAGGCACGCGCGCGGTGGACCCTGGGAACGGTCGCCGGCGAGCAGGCGCTCGAGGCGCGGGCCATCGACCCCACGACCGGCGCCGCGCTCGCCGTCGCGAAGGTCACCGCCGACGCCTGGCCGGGCCCGGTGGCCCACTTCGATCTCGTGGCCGACAGCGTGCTGCTCACCACGGACGCCAACTACTATCTCTGGGGTTGGGTCACCGGAGTGGTCGATGCCTTCGGCAACCCGCCGTTGACGCAGGTCTTCACCGTGACCGTGGACGATCCCACGGTGATCGTCACGGAGACCAATGCGGTCCGCAGCGCGCACGAGCTCGAGACGACCGCCCGAATCTCCGCCGGGAGCGCGTCCGCGCCGATCCGGCTGACCTTCCTGCGCCCCCTGATCGAGCTCCAGAGCGCCACGGGTGGTTACCGGTGCGCGGGCACGCCCGCGCTCTCGCTGCGCGTGAACGGAAGCTCGACGCCGATCGAGGTGACGAGCATCGGCGTCGCAGTAGTCGTCGACTCGCTCAGTTATCCCGACGATGGCGCCTCTCCCACGCTCTGGACCACCGAGACCCGGATCTTCCAGCCGGAGACCGGTCCTCCGATCCAGGTCGGCCCCACCGCGGTGCGCCAGGAGACGGCGCAGGTTCCTAACCGCCTGGCGATCGGCGGTGACTGGCTGCACCTCGTGAGCGAGACACCCCTGTCGTACAGCGGCCCGGCGCCCTGCGGCGCGTCCTACCATTTCGCCAATCCGGCCAATCGGCCGTTCACCCTGACGCAACCCAACCCCGTGTTTCCGTATGGGAGGCCGGAGCTTCGTGCCTCGAGCTCGGCGCCGGGCCGGCTGACGCGTGCGTCGGCCGCGGTCGACCACCTTGGGAGGTAAAACATGGCTCCGGCTCGACGCAGCTCCCTCATCCTCGGTTCCCTGCTCGCGCTCTGCCTCGGCTGCCAGGACAACACTGGCCCGGGGCTCCAACGGTCCACCCCGGGATCGGCGCCCGAGGGGCCGTCCACGCCTCCGCCGCCGCCGAACACGCCGCTGCCCCCGCCGAGCACGCCCCCGCCAAGTGCGCCGCTGCCTCCGCCGGCCGCGATGAACGGCTTTGTCTGGGGCCAGGTCCTCGATTCGACGGGTCTCTGTCTTCCCGGTGGCATGGTGGAGATCGTCGATGGACCAGGCGTGGGCCGGACGAGCAGTCAGCCGGCTCAGTGTGACGCCTGGGACTACGTCGGCTTCGACATTGAAAGTCTCCCAATGGACGGGAAGGTGACTCTGCACGCCAGCGCGCCTGGGTACCGCCCGGAGGACCGTCGAGTCGTCGTGCCGAACGGCGGGTGGCCGGTTCAGTTCGTCCTGGTGCCCGAGTAGAGCCTCACCTTGACCCGTTGAAAGGGCAGACCATGCGCTCATACTCGGAGCTGATACCAATCCTGGCACTCGGGCTCATCCTGGCATCCTGCAATCCCGATCCCATTCCCGTAGAGCCGCCAGGCCCCGGCACCCTGCACGTGTCGACTTCCACGGTGGGAGGCGATCGCGATCGAGATGGGTTTCGACTCACGATCGACGGTACGCAATCCATCGCCTTCCCGCCCACCGGCAGCCTCGACGTGGCCATGCCCGCGGGCCAGCACGTCCTGGCGCTCCTCGGTGTGGCGGGACAGTGCTCGGTCGATCCTGGCACCCTGCTCGACGTGGACATCACCCCCGGGGATACGATACGGGTGGCCCTGGTGATCACTTGCACACCGGTCGGCGCAAGCCTCACCATCAGGACGACCGGGAGGGACCTCGACGACGATGGATATCGCGTCGCGGTGGATGGTGTGGACGGGGGAATCGTTCCGATATATGGCACCGCCTTCACCCACTTAGATCCGGGCAGCCATACCATCGCGCTTACCGGGCTCGCCGCGAACTGCACGACCGATGCCCCCTCCTCGCAGACGGTGACCATCGTGGCCGATGAGGTGACGCCGATCGCGTTCGATGTCACCTGCACGCCGACGAGCGCCACAATCCGGTTCACCGCCCCGACGACAGGGCCGCTGCCGAACGTCCGCTACTACGTCGAGACCTGCGGCT
>JBOHSB010000349.1:0-19193 GCA_050733015.1 Gemmatimonadales bacterium | reverse complement strand
CCCTCGCTTCGCTCGGGATGACGGTGCCCCGCCCGCCCTATCGCGCTATCGCCCTATCGCCCTACGTCGGCCCGTTGAACGCCGGGTCGCTCGCCCGCGTCCGCAGCTCGGTCTCCACCCCGCGGTACCACCCGCCCCGGAACTCGAAATGGCGCCCGTCCAGGATCCGAGAGTTGAGCGCGTCGGTCCCCTGCTGCTGCACCTGCCACAGGAGCACCTTCGCCCCCATCTCCGCGGCCGTTTCCCACAGGTCCGGCACCAGCGGGGGATACAGGTCGGCGAACTCGGGCTTGAGCCTGGCTTCCCGGGGCGTGAACTCCATTCCCACCTCCAGCGCGGTCGAGACGCGCCCGCAGGGCCGGGCGACGAGAGCTAGGATAATGCAGCCCGACCCCCCGAGCCACCAGGGGTCGTGAGGGGGGATTCGCGCCCCTCCCGTCCCCTCCCCGACGCCGCCACTATTCGGATCGCCTCAGCCGAGCACCCCGGGATGCGCATTGTGGTGACCTTTGACACTCCATACGACGGGTGGGAGCACCCGGACCACGAGCGCCAGATGGCGACCGAGGTCGCGGCGTGGAAACACGATGAGCCGGAGATGGAGTACCAGATCGCCGACGCCCTTCGGATCAAGGGCCACGACGTACTGCTGGTCGGGGTGCGCAACGATCTGCAGTACCTGGTCCGGTGCCTGGACGAGATCCGCCCGGACCTGGTGTTCAACGGGGTGGAGGCCTTCCACGGCAACCCCGGGCTCGAGTACATGGTGCCCGGCATGCTCGAGGCCGAGGGCTATCGCTACACCGGCTCGCCGCCGCTCGCCCTGCTGGTCTCGCGCAACAAGGCGATGAGCAAGAAGGTGCTGGCCTACCACGGCATCCGGGTGCCGGCCTTCGTGACCTGGCGTCCGGGCGAGCCCCTGACCCTGCCGCCGGACCTGCGCTTCCCCCTCATCGTCAAGCCGCTGCAGAGCGACGCCTCGGCGGGCATCGCCCAGGCGTCGGTGGTCCAGGACGCGGCGGCGCTGTCCGACCGGGTGGCGATGATGCACGACCGCTTCGACCAGCCGGCGATCGCCGAGGAGTTCGTGGAGGGACGCGAGCTGTACGTGAGCCTCATCGGCAACCGCAACCACCTCGACATCCTGCCGATCACCGAGATGGTGTTCGACAAGCGCCGCAGCCGCCCCGAGGAGCGCATCGCCACCCAGAGCGCCAAGTGGGACGAGGACTACCGGGCCCGCAAAGGCATCCGTAACCTGTTCGCGCGCCCCCTCTCGCGCGCGACCCGAGCGCGGATCGAGGAGATCTGCCGCACCACGTTCCGGGCGCTCTGGCTTCGGGATTACGCCCGGCTCGACGTGCGCGTGGCGCCCGACGGCGAGGTCTGGGTGCTGGAAGCCAACGCCAACCCCTTCATCAGCTACGGGCACGACATGGCCAACGCGGCGGACAAGGCCGGCATGGACTACTACGAATTCATCCAGCGGCTGGTGGATGAGGCGATGGCGCGCTATGACGGCGCGTAGGCGGCCCCGCCACCCGGCGGCCGGGCGCCACGAGTACCGCTGCGTCTGCGGGCACGAGCTCAAGAAGTATTGGGCCTACTGTCCCCACTGCGGCCGAGCCCAGCAGTGGAAGGACCTGGGCCACGTCACCGGCGCGGAGTGCTTCCGCTGCGGCTGGATGGTGAGCGACCGATTCTCCTTCTGCCCCTGGTGCGACGCGGACATCCACGAGGAGGGCTACTCGAGCGAGCGGCCGCTCAAGGCCCCCCGCGGGTTCCGGCTGGACGCGCGCTGCGACTGGGGGTGCGGCGGCGGGGTGCAGTATCCGATGCCCTATTGCCCCTGGTGCGACCGCCCGCAGAGCTGGAACGAGGAGGACCTGTTCGAGGGCGACTGCCCCCACTGCCATCGCGGCGTGGACGATTCGATGAACACCTGCCCCTGGTGCGGACTCGACGCCACGGGTCGGGACCTGATCCCCCGGGCGCTGACGCGGGTGCGCCGCCTGCTGCTGGTGTCGCGCATCCGTGACTGGGGCTATCGCGTGCTCCTCCGTCCCGGGATCTCGGGCGTGGACCCGCGCTACCCCAAGGCGGTCGAGATCGAACAGCGCTACGTGATCGGCAGCAAGCGGCGGGACGAGATCCCGTGGACCATGCTGGTCGGCCTCATCACCCACGAACTGGGCCACAGCTTCCTCTACCACCACTGGGACTGGGCCCGGAGCCGCGCGTTCCGCCGCGCCTTCGGCGAGGTGGACAAGGCCTACCGCGGCATGGACAACACCTGGGTCTACTTCCAGCGCCGGCGCATCGCGATCGCTCCGCGCGACTTCGTCAGCACCTACGCGGCCAAGCACCCTCAGGAGGACTTCGCCGAGGTGTTCCGCTTCTACGTCACCCGCCGCGGCCGCCTGCGCGACCTGTTCGCCGAGTTCGGCCAGAAGCGCAAGGGCGTCATCCTGTACGAGAAATTCCTGGTGCTGCACGACTTCGTCCGCGCGTTGCGAGGCTGGGGCCAGGCGGGAGGGCCGAACGGGCGGGAGAGGGCAGTGAGGGCGATAGGGCGATAGGGCGATAGGACGAACGGGCGATAAGACGGTCGGACGGTCGGACGGTCGGACGGTCGGACGGTCGGACGGTCGGTCAGACAGAGATGCTCGCGTCAGTCGAAAGCGCAAGAAAAATCCGCTGACCGTCGTGCCGCGCGCTTCGGTGCTCGGGCGCAGGCGGGGGTGAGGGTCGCAGAGGGAGCGTCAGTGCGGCTCCCCATGGGGCGATCCCAGTATGCACGAACCGCACTGCAGCGACCGGCGCGACCCTCACCCCCGCCTGCGCCGTGGACCTCCTCCAACGCAGCCGCGATCAGCGGTCCGCCAAAACCTCCATCGCCGCGTTCCGCCCGTTGATGCCGATCACGCTCCCGCCCGGGTGGGTCCCCGCCCCGCACAGGTACACGCCCGGCATCGGCGTCCGCGCCTGCAGCCGCTGGTCCCACATGTAGGCCGGCAGGATCTCTCCCTGGAAGATGTGCCCGCCCGTGAGCCCCACCCGCCGCTCGATGTCGGGCGGGCCGAGCACGTCCATCGCGGTGATGGCGCCAGGGAGGTTGCTGCAGAATCGGGCGATCGAGCCCACCACGGTCTGCCCGGCCTCCTCGCGCCGGGTGTCCCAGCTTCCCTCCTTGAACCGATACGGCACGTACTGCGCGAACACGCTCAGGGTGTGCACCCCCTCGGGCGCCACCGACCGGTCGAAGACGGTCTGCAGGTACAGCTCGCACCAGGTGCGCGGCGGCAACACGCCCTCGTTGGCCATCCGGTGAGCGTCGCGCCACTCCTGCTTGGAGAGCGGTGTGTTCACCTGGCCGGTGTGGTGCGGCTCATGGGTGCCCGGCCGCGCGGTGAAGTCGGGCAGCTCGGTGAGCGTCATGTTCACCTTGACCGTGACGCCCTCGATCGGGATGGCCCGCACCCGCGCGGCCCAGCCGGCCTCGGCGCCGCCGTCGAGCAAACCGAGCGTCACCCGCGGATCCGCGTTGGACACCACCCGCGGCGCCCGGATCCGTTCGCCGGACCCGAGCTCGACCCCTTCACCCGGGACGATGCGCGCCACCGGCAGGCCCGCGGCCACTGTCGCGCCCGCCTCGCACGCGATGTCGCACAGCAGGAACGACACCATGCCCATCCCGCCGTCCACGTAGCCCCACGTGCCGGGCTGGCCCCCCATTCGCCCCGAGGCGTGGTGAAACAGCACCGACGCCGTGCCGGGGTCGAACGGGCTGGCGTTGGTGCCGATGACGCCCTGCCCCAGGTAGGCCAGGTGCAGCCGCTCGTCATCCAGGTACCGCTCCACCATGTCGATCATGGACCAGTCGAACAGCAGCGAGCGCGCCTCCGCGTCGTCGCCCAGCCGCTGCTCCAGCGCCTCACGCGACGGCGAGGGGCCGATCCACACGTCGTCCGCACCGTCGGGGCGGAGCCGGTCGCGCAGCCGGTCCTTCACCGCCTTCATGGCCCGCCACCCCGCCACGTCGCCTAGCGCGAAGCGGCGGATCTCGGCCTCGCAGCGCTCGTCGTCCTCCCACAGCTGCACGCTGCTGCCGTCCTCGAACGGCACGAACATCCCGCCCTCCGCGGGCCGCCAGCGGAAGCCGTGGCCCGCGAGGTCGAGCTCGCGCATGACGAGGGGATGCAGCAGCCCCGCGACGTAGGCGCAGGGCGACATCCGGACCCCGGGCCACGGCTCCTCCAGCGTGCACGCCCCGCCCACCTGATCGCGCGCCTCGAGCACCAGCACCCGCCGGCCCGCCCGCGCGAGGTAAGCGGCGCACACCAGGCCGTTGTGCCCGGCGCCGACGACGATGACGTCCCACCGTCGGGCCGCGAGGGCGCGCACCGGCTCCGGCAGACCGACCCGTCCGAGCACGGCGCCGGTCGGGCTGTCCTGGTACCGACGATTCACGACGGCTCCTCGCGGGATGTGATGAGGTTCAGCGGTGAAGGTGGGCGGATATCGAGTCAGCTCAGAGGAGCCGCTCGGTGAGAACCCACGCACCCCAGACGACCAGGGCCACGCCGCCCAGGCGGCCGACCCACACTCCGCGCGGGACCAGCTTCTCGACCAGCACGAAACCGGCGATGACCGCCACCCACACCAGGTTCATGACGCCGGCGACGAACAGCAGCGCCATCAGCAGCCAGCAGCAGCCGACGCAGTAGGTGCCGTGCCGCATCCCCATCGCCAGCGCGCCTCCCACCCCTTCGCGCCATTCGGTCGAAAAGAAGTGAAGCGGCGAGCGGCAATGCGACAGGCACGCGCCCTTGAGCGGCAGCAACTGATACACCCCGGCCGCGATGAGCAATCCTCCCGCCAGCACTGGGCTCGCCGCGGCCATCGACGGTGACAGAAGCGCGAGGCGATGCAGTTCCCACTGGGCCACGGCCGCCACGATGGCGTAGAACACCCACACGGCCAGGTAGCCTAGGGTGAAGACCGCCACCGGGACCGCCGGCCGGCCCTCGAGCTGGCGCCGGCGGGTGACATTGCCGAACAGCAGGATGACCGGCGTGGCCGAAGGCAGCATCATCGCCACCATCATCACCGCCCACATGCCAGCCAGCCACGTCACCCCGGGCGCGGCTCCAGATTCCATGCCGGGCATCGCGGGCATGCCGGCCGTGGCTCCGGTGTGCATGCCCGGCATCGTGGGCATACCGGGCATGGTGACGCTGGCGGCCCCGGCGCGCGCGGGCACGGCCATCCGCACCACCCAGACCCACGCCATCCCGGCGAGGGCGACCAGGCCCGCCGCCGTGAGCGCGCGATCGCGCCTGACGACCGCTTCCAGCACGCTCAGACCTGGTTGCTCCAGGTCGGGGTGGAATAGCTGGCGAAGCCGCCGGGGTGCCGGAACCGGATCAGTCCGTAATCGCATTGCATGGCCGCGGACGTGGCCACGTTCCCGACGTTCCAGAAGAAGCCACCGTTAGGATAGACGATCTGCACCGCCTTTTCATTGCCGGACACGGCGTCGCGCAGCGGCGTCTGGGTCAACTCGAGGACGCCCGGGATGCGGAAGCTGGACCGCGTGCCGTCGAGGGCCATCTCGATCGGCGCACGGATCGGCCCATCCACCGACTCGAACGTACCCGCGAGGGCCTCGAAGGGCATTCCTCCCGCCTTGCCGGAGAGAATGGTCGCGATCGCCTCCGCCTGTTCGCGGGTGGCCCGCTCGTCGATGAAGAGGGCGACGTTCCCGCCGCCCTGGTGGATCGCCTTGGGGTAGATGAACGCGATCACGTACCGCACCCCGGCGAGCGAGACGTCGCCGAAGTTGCCTTCCTGTACCTGACCGCCGATCAGCGCCTCGCAGCCGCCCTTGTCCGGAAAGCCGGTGAACTGGCAGTTGCACCCGGGCGAGCAGTTGCAGGCTTCGACGTTGTGGACGTTGATCCGCCACGGGGTACGAACACCTTGGGCGGAGGAATCTGACACTGCGGTGGCCTGACCCATGGGGACCTCGAAGGCTGGGGCCGGATAGTGAACGTGCCGGGCTGAGGTGACTCCGGCGCGATGGCAATATGCCGGCCGACTCCGCAACTTGGGAAGGCTCGGATTACACTACATGCGTGACCGAGCGCCTGTACTACCATGACGCCTACCTGGCGGATTTCGACGCCACGGTCGTCGATCGGGCCGATGACGGCCGGCGGGTCTACCTGAACCGCACCGCTTTCTATCCCGCCTCCGGAGGCCAGCCGTTCGACACCGGCCGGCTCGGCGAATCCGACGTGGTGGACGTGGTGGATGAAGGGGAGCGCATCGCTCACCTGCTGGCCGGTCCGGTCGCAGGCGACCGCGTGCGCGGCCTGGTGGACTGGCCCCGCCGCTTCGACCACATGCAGCAGCACACCGGCCAGCACCTCCTCTCCGCGGTCATCGCCGACCGGTTCGGGCACGAGACGGTGAGCGTGCACTTCGGCAGGGACAGCTCGACCCTCGATCTGGCCGCGGCGGCCCTGCCCCCGGACCGCGTCGCCGAGGTGGAGCGGCTCGCCAACCGCAGGGTAACCGAGAACCGGCCGGTGACCGTCGAGTTCGATGACGCGTCCCGGGCCATCGGTCTGCGGAAGCCCACCGACCGTCAGGGGACGATTCGCATCGTCACCATCGACGGCGTCGACCGGAGCGCTTGCGGAGGCACGCATGTCCGCGCTACCGGCGAGATCGGCGCCATCCTGATCCGCAAGGTGGAGCGTGTGAAGCAGCTGGTGCGGCTCGAGTTTCTCTGCGGCGAGCGGGCGGTTCGCCGTGCGCGGGCCGATGCCGACCTGCTGTCGGGGATCGCCGCCTCCCACTCGGCGGCCGCCGACGAGCTGCCGGCGTTGCTCGAGAGCCAGCGCGCGGAGCTCAAGGCCGCCACGGCGGCGCGCCGGGAGCTGGAGGACGCCGTCGCGGGGTTTCGCGCCCGCGAGCTCTACGCCTCCGTCGCGCCCGATGCGCGCGGGCGGCGGGTCGCGATCGTGCGCGAGGCGCAGGGCCCCATCGAGCGGCTCCGGGCCCTGGGACAGGCCTATGCGGCGTTGCCGGCCGCGGTGTTCATCGGAATGGTCGAGAGTCCGCCCGCCCTACTCGTGGCGGCCGGGACGGACGTGGGCATGGACGCCGGAAGGGTGCTCAAGGCCGCACTGGAGGCGCGAGGCGGCCGGGGTGGCGGCAATGCTCGATCGGCCCAAGGCACGGTCCAGGATGTGGCGGACCTCGAGCCGGTCCTCGCGTCGCTCCTCGGGGGCTGACCCGGCCCGCGGTTCACGGCCCGCGGTACCCCGGCTCGGGTTACTGGTAGAGCCGGCCGCGGTACCGGATCCAGCCGGCCCGGTGCCGGCCGTCGGGATCGCGGTGGGTCCAGTGAATGACGCCGCCCTTCGGATTCCACTCGTATTCGCCGCGAAGCTCGATCGAGTCGCCGACGGCCAGCGGGATGCGGTCCGCCAGGTCGAGGTTGTGCGCGACCAGCACGGTGGTTTCCCCGTCGACCCGGACCAGAAAGCGCTCGTGGCGTGAGCCCTCGCGGTCGTCGGGCAACACCCGTACCACGCGTCCCCCGGTCTCGACCTCGACGTGGGAGCGTCGCGACCGGAATGCCTCGGCGACGGAGGTTCCTCCAACCGAGGTTCCTCCATCTGAACTGGCGCGGGAGCTTGGTGCGGGGGCCGGCCGTTCGACCGGTGCTGCGGGATTGGGCGATGCTGGCGCGGCCGCAGGTGCCGAGGCATCGTCATGCGAGCGAGCGACGTAAAGCAGGAGGAGAACGACGGCGGTGGCCGCGGCTTGAAGCAGCCGCCGAGGCGCCCTGGTCATGCGGGCCTACTGCTCGCCGGGGGTGTCGCTCCCGCCCATCTGCGTCTCGAGCGCGCCACGAAGATCCACGCCCTCCGCTCCCAGCAGTCGGAACAACTCCCATTCGGCGGTACGGGCCGGACCGATCCGCCGGCCGTTGTACATGAGCGAGATCACCAGCACGCCGTCCGGCCGGCCTAGATATCCGGCGAGGTTGGCGACGTTGTCAAGAGTTCCGGTCTTGGCGTGGACCACGCCGCGTCCCATTCCGCCCCGCAGGCGTCGAAGCGTGCCGGTCCCATTGGCGGGCAGCAGCAGCGGGAACCGCTCGTTGCCCGGCAGGCGGGGATAGCGCGCCAGGTAGAGCATCTGGGTCATGGGGCTGATCCGGTTGAGCTCGCTCAGCCCGCTGCCGTCCACCAGGGACACGCGAGCCGCCGGGCCGACCACTCGCCTGACGTGGTCCGTCACCAGCGCGGGCCCGGTCGTCTGGCTGCCGGCGCCCCACTGCAACATCAGCTCGGCGCCGATGTTGAGGCTGCGGCGGTTGACCTCGACCGCGACGCTGTCGAACGGCGCCGATTCGACCTGGGCCAGGATCGGCCGCGCCTGCGGCGTCTGCATGATCGGGCCACCCGGCATCAGCCAGCGAATCCCGGCCCGCTCGAGCGCCGACGCCCAGACCGCGGCGAGCAGCCGCGAGGGATCGTGGGCCACGGCCGAGAAGCCTAGCGGCCGGCGGTACACCCCGATCGAGCCGTTGAGCGTCCAGCCCCCGTCGGCGGCGGGCGTGAGCCATAGCCGTCCGCCGCTCCCGCTCACCGTGGTGGCGTTCACCCGGATCAGCCGCTCGACACCATCGGGATAGGCGCTGACGAGGAGCGGTGGGGCGCCCGTATCCCGGCCTGGACGATAGGTCAGCGAGATGGTGTTCTCGTGGAGCGCCACCGGCCCCACCGGAGGTGCGTACAGCTGCCCCTCGAAGTCCGAAGACCAGACGCTCGGATAGTGGCTGGCGGCCGGACCGTTGCGGCTGGTGAGGACCAGCGGCCCCTCGAGCTGCCGGACGCCGCGCGCGCGGAGCCGTCGGGCCAGCTCGCGCAGGGTCGAGCCGCTCCGGCCGGCGCGGTCCAGGGTCCAGTCGCCGCCCAGGTCGAGTGCCCAGGTGCCCTGCCAGCGCCCCGAGGTCGGCTCGAGCGCGCCGTCACCTACGACGCTGGTCGTGATCCGGGAATCGCCCCCGACACGGGAGCGGGTGAAGCCGGTGGTGAAGACCTTGGCGGTCGAGGCGGGGATGAGGGCCAGCTCCGGGCTCACGCTCCAGAGGACGCGGCCGTCCATGGTGCCCACGGCGACCCCCCACTCGCCGTTGCCCGTGCGATCCGCCGTACGCCGATACCAGGTCTCCAGGGCCTCGAGCTCCTTGGGGGCGAGGCTCTGCGCGCGAGCCGGCGAGGAGGCCACCGAGCCCACGAGGACCGCGGCAACCAGCGTCCCGTTGAGACGACGGACCATGCGAGGCTCGAGTGTTTGAACCGGCGACAGTTACCGATGGATAGCGGTGCGCTCATGGGCCGATCGTGCAAGCGTCGAGCCAGCACTCAAGTTATTTATTTACAACAATATACACCGTTACAACGAGCCCAGGATCGGGCGAAATGCCCGACCGGGGCTCCGGCTAGACTGGCTGCCTAGAAATCAGGCAGTATTCGCATGCGGCTGATCTTGGTCGTGGCCGTAGCCGCCCGCCCCACCCCTGCCGCCAGCGGAGACCGTCACACCCCTTCCAGGGCCCGCAACAACTCGGCGGCCGTCTGCCACCGGTCCCCTGGACGGTCGGCCAACGCGCGCAGGATGATCCGCGAGAACTCCGGCGGGACGTCGGGGTTGAGCGCGGCCGGATCGGGCGGCTTCCGCCGAAGGTGAAACGCGCCGAGGTCGCTCATGTTGGGTGAGTCGAACACCAGCCGGCCCGTGACGCATTCGAACAGCACCGCCCCGGTCGCCCACAGATCGGTCCGCTGATCCACCGGCTCCCCGAACAACTGCTCCGGCGCCATGTACTGCGGGGTACCGACCACCACGCCCACGGCTGTGAGCGTCTGGCCGGCGTCAGGCCGGCGCTCGGCCAGCCGGGCGATCCCGAAGTCCATCACCTTGAGGAACCCGGCCGGATCCACGAGAAGGTTCTGCGGCTTGATGTCGCGATGCACGATGCCTTCCTCGTGGGCCACCTCGAGCGCCCGGCACAGCTGCTTCCCGATGGTGAGGGTCGCCCGCACATCGAGGCGTCCGGCATCGCGGATGAAAGTCGCCAGCGTGGTCCCGCGGACCAGCTCCATGGTGATGTAATAGGTCCCACCCGCTTCACCCAGATCGTAGGTGCGCACCACGTTGCGGTGGGTGATCCGGCGCGCCAGCCGGAGCTCCTGCTTGAATCGCTCCAGCACGGTCGGATCGAGCGACCCGAGCTCCGGGCGCAGCACCTTGATCGCCACGGCCTCGCCGAGCTGGCGGTCCTGGGCCCGATACACCACCCCCATCCCACCCCGGCCCAGCACGTCGCCGATCTCGTATCGCCCGGCGAAGACGCTGCCCGGCACGAGGGAGCCGCCCTCGGCCGCGGCAGGCGGCGGCGCCATGTCCCCGCGGGTTCGGAAATACGCCACCAGCCGATCCTTCTCCCGCAGCTCCTCCACCATGCGGCCGAACGCGGACGCCAGCTCGCCGATCTCGTCGCGACTGGTCACGGGGACGTCGGCGTACGCGCCCTCGCTCACTTCGCGGGTGGCGTGGACCAGCCGGTGGACCGGCCGCGTGATCTGGCGGGCGAGCAGGATGGACGAGCCGAGCGCGAGCAGGAGCCCGCCGGCGAATGCCCACGCGATGGTGCGGCTGAGCTGCCGCCACGCCGCGAGCTCGGCCTCTCGATCGTGGAGCCCGACGTAGCCGCCGATCGGCACGCCGTCCGCGGTCCGGAGCAGGCCGGTCACGCCCTCGTAGGTGTGACCGCCGGCCGCGAGCCGGAACGGGACTGAGGCCGTGTCGCTCGGCGCCGGCTCGATTCGGAGCCGGCGCACCGCGTTCTCGAGGCCGGACGCGCTGAGCGTCGAGACCGCCAGGGCCGGCACCCCGGCGGTGTCGCGCGAGAAGAACAGGATTTCCGAGTCGGTGTGCCGCTTGAGCTTCGCCGCGAAGCTGCTGTCGATCCGCACCGCGGCCACGATGACGCCGTAGCGCGCGCCGCCGGCGGGGTTGGTCACCGGGACACCGACCGCCTGGAACAGCTCATCGCGCTCCGTGCCCGACTCGATCCACAGCCCTTCCGTGGTCCGGCCCTCGAGCGCGCGACCGATGAGCGCGCCGCGGGAGAAGTCCTGGTCGGTCGCGTTTCGTTCGGCGGTCCAGGCCTTGAGCACGCCGATCTCGTCGACGATGAGCACCCAGTCCGCGCCGGTTTGGGCCCGCAGCTCATCGGCCTGATCGAGCAGATTGGCTCGGTCGCCCCGGCGCAGCCCCTCGCCGATCCGCGAGACGTAGGCCGGCACCTGCCCCAGCGCGGAGGTGAGCTGTCGAAGGCTTTGGCTCCGGCTCACCAGGGCGTCGCCGATCGCCGAGCGGGTGGCGCGCAACGCTCGGGCGGACGCCGCTTGGGCGGCGGCATCGGCCCGGCTGCGGGTGATCACCAGGGCGGCGCCCAGCGCCGCCACGACCACCAGCGCCGCACCGGCGAAGATCTTGGTGGCGAGCCGCATCCTCAGTACCTCCGTCCCTCCTGAGGGTACGGTTGCCCATGCTTGTTGAGGTGGGGCTTGAAGCGATACCCTCGGGCGTCCAGCTGGAGCGCTACATCGGCCAGCCCGGCAGAGGGAATCTCGAGCGGCTCACTGACCTCGCCGGCCCGCTCGTGCCAGGCGTGGAGCAAGTACCTTCCGGGCGGCACCTTCGGCAGCACGAACGAGCCGTCCCCCCCGGGTTGGGCGAAGTACGGCCCGTCGCGCACCACAATCAGCGCGCTCATCTGCGCGTGCACGTTGCAATAGACCCGGATGACGCCGGCTCGCTGAAACCGCACCGAGCGGGTCTCGCCCCGCCCGTAGAGGCCCAGATCGAACGGCTGCTCCTCGGACAGGGAGAACACGTTGTGATTGAAGGGATCGTGGTTCGGGAAGGAGACCGTCGAGCCGACCGGAATCACCAGCACATGAGGTGAGAATGACTTGTCCGCGGTGGTGATCTCGGCGGTGACCGGTTGGACCGGAGCGGGACCGTCCAGCCACACCACCGCCTGCCCGACGTCGTTCGCCTGGCGATTGCCCTGGTCCATCACCGTGAGCCGGCCACGGACCCCCCCGAGGCGCCAGGAGGCCGCCGCGAGCGTGAGGAGCGCCACCGCCGCGGCCGGCACGCCCAGGCGGAACCTCCCGTCACGCTGTACTTTGGCCCGCATGCCCCAAGGTTACCGTCGGCCCTCGGGGCCGTCAACGCGATCCACGAGGGGATGTGCGACATATGCGAGTGTCGAGACTTCTGGTGGTTCCGCCGATCCTTCTCGCCGTGGCGGCGCCGGCGTCGGCCCAGCGCCCGGCCCTCCAGGCCCGGGTGCACGGCTTGGTCCTGGTCAACGCGTTCGCCAACAGTGACGCCGTCAACAACAGCGATGTCCCCCAGTTCGTGCTCCCGCCGCCGGCGCCCGGTGGGCCGCCGGCGAGCGCCGCCGGCGCGACGGTGCGCCAGTCCCGGGTGAGGGTCCAGGCGAGCCTGCCCGACTTCAGCGGCGGCACCCTGACGGGCGAGCTGGACGTGGACTTCTTCGGGGGGCAGCAGCCGTCGACGGGGGGGCGCACCTTCCCCCTGCTTCGCATCCGCCGCGCCTTTGCCGAATTCACCCGCGGGCGTCTCGGTGTGTTCGTGGGACAGGAGTCGCCCCCCATCGTCGAGATCAATCCCTCCACGCTCGCGGGCATTGGAATCCCGGACTTCGCCGGCGCGGGCAATCTGTGGCTCTGGATCCCCCAGGTGCGTCTGGGGGTCGACGTAACGCAGGTAGGTGCGGCCCGACTCGGCCTCGAGGTCGCGGCGCTGGCTCCCACCTCGGGCGACGCCCAGGCGGCGTTCTTCACCCAGCCCGACATCGCCGAGCGGAGCAGTCGCCCCTATCTCGAGGGTCGGGTCCGGGCTCGCTGGGGAAGCGGCGACACCCAGGGCGAACTCAACCTGGGCGGGCACCTAGGATGGCTCGCCGTCGGACCGGACCGGCGGATCACCTCTCGGGCCGCAGCCGTCAGCGTGTGGACGCCGGTCGCGCGTGGTCTCGAGCTGCGTGGAGAGGCCTACACGGGCCGAGCACTGGCGGGACTGGGCGGTGGCGGGATCGGGCAGAACTTCGGGCGCGACAGCGCCGCGGTGAACACGACCGGCGGATGGGTCCAGCTCAACCTGCGTCCGTCGGTCGCCTGGGAGATCGGGGCCGGAGGCGCCGTGGACGATCCGGACGACACCGATCTCGATCCCGCGACCCAGCGACTGCGCAACCTGGCGGTGGAAGCCCACGCGAGCTGGCGGCGGGACCCGGTGGTCGTAGGCGTGGAAGTCCGCCGCCTCGAGACGCGCTACGGCGCGAGCCGGTCCGATGCCGGGGCCACCCACTTCAACCTCGCGATGGGATTCGAGTTCTAGGAGGGACTACAAGCCGCCGGTGGCCGGCTGGACGAACCCGGGCGCCGCGTCCGACTCGGGGGCGACTTCGGGAATCGGGGGCAGCGGCTCGTCATACGGCGCCGTCAGCTCGTCGCCCGCCACGCGGGCCTGCACGCGCTGCAGGACCATCTGCGCCACGCCGGCCGAGAGCCCGAACTCACGGATGTAGTGCTCCGCGGCCGTGTTCACCGGCAGGACGCCCTTCAGCAGCCAGGCCAGCTCCAGCGCGTTCTCGACGTGGGTCGCGACCATCGCCTCGGCGGCGCGCGAGCCGGCCATGGTGGCCAGCTCCAGGGTACGCTCCTGATAGCGCTTGCGGTACCGCTGGTGCTCCAACTGGAGGTCGAGCCGAAGCCGGTGCCAGCCGGTCAGCGTGGGCAGCTCCCCGGCTGCGGGAATGGTGTTGAGATCGAGCGCGGTAAGCGTGCGAGAGCGCACTACCTCGTGCATGGCCTCGGGCACCGCGGTGACCTGAAAATACAGGTCCAGCCCGCGAAGGACGGAGATCCTCGGCGCGAACTCGGTGACGAACTGGACCGCCTGGCGGGTGTGGGTGTCGATCAACGCCTCCCAGCTCGTGGCGTAGGCGACGCGGACCGGCAGGTGCAGCGCGTCGGGTATCCGACGCAGGGACATCTGGCTCGGGACCGTCATGGACGCCACTCCGCCCGCAATATCCAGTCCGGGCGACCTGTGGCCGCGCCGGGCTGATCCGACACGGCGTTACAGCCGTCGCGCGGGGGGCGGCGCGCTGGCAAAACGCCGGGGACGTGGCAGAGAACCCCGCTCAGCGCAGGGGTTTGGGCAGGAACCGGGCGTAGCGCGATTCCCAGACCCTGAGCGATTCCAGTGACAGGCTTTCCAACTCGTGGGACACCGCCCGTGCGGCGGTGAGCGCGGTTTCCACGTCCTCGTCGTGCGGGATGTCCTCGTGCCGCCCGAGCTCGGCCACACCGATGAGCACGGTGAGCTGGTTGTTCACCCGATCCTGCAGCATCATGCGCAGCTTGCGGATCAGGCGGGTCCGCGCGAGGCGCGAGTGCCGGCGCACCGCCCAGATGAGGAACCCCTGGAGCCAGACCAGAAAGGTGAGCGCGAGTCCCTGCGTGCCGCGATCCAGCTGGGCGAACGTCAGGGTGACCGCGAGCAGCACTCCGGCCGTGGTCAGGAGGAGCTCGAAGTGCTCGAAGATCTGGGCCCGAAGGGCGTCCCGCAGCTTCCTCGACGGAACCACGACAACCTCGAAGACCGATGGCGAATGGGGGGGTGCCATCCAATCTCGGAGAAAGTGTTCACCTCGTCCAGTGGCAACTTCACGACACCGTATAAAAAGGCGACCCCGCCTCTGCAAGAGCTGGCGGGGTCGCCTGTGAACTACTGGCGGAAAATGCGTCGGCCCGGCGTTAGGCGGCCAGGTCCCGAAGCTTGTCGCCGTGCTGCTCACGAAGCTGCCGCAGGGCCCGATCGCGAAGCTGCCGAATGCGCTCCCGGGTGACCCCCATCATCCGGCCGATCTCCTCCAGCGTCCGCGTCTTGCCGTCGTCCAGACCGAAGTAGAGCCGGAGCACCTTCGCGTCCCGCGCGGGCAGGGCGGCCAGAGCCGCGTCCAAATCGGTCGTCCGGCTGTTGGCCATCGTGGTCGCGTCCGTCCCCTCCTGGGTCAACGGCACGAAGCGCTCCATCCGGCCCCGGTCGTCGGCCTCACGCACCGGATGATCCAGCCGCATGGCCTCGATATGGAGCGCGCTGAGGGCGCGCACCGCGTCGCGCGTGAGCCCGGTGGCCTTGACCAGCTCGTCGGTCGTGGGAGCCCGGCCCAGCTTCTCGGTCAGGAGCGTCGTGGTTCGGCCCAGCCGGTTGAGATCCGCCGTGCGGTTCAGCGGCACTCGAACGGGCCGTCCATGGCGCGCGATGGCGGCCTGGATCGCCTGCCGAATCCACCACACCGCGTACGAGATGAACTTGACCCCGCGGTCGGGATCGAACTTCCGGGCGGCCGTCATCAAGCCCAGGTTTCCCTCCCCGATCAGGTCCATGAGGGGGACGCCGCGGTTCTGGAACTTCTTGGCCACCGAGACCACGAAACGCACGTTGTGCCGCGCCAGCTTTTCCTGGGCCTCAGCGTCGCCCCGGAACGCGCGACGCGCCAGCGCGGTCTCCTCCTCGACCTTGAGGAGCGGGATCCGGCTGATCTCCTGGAGATAGAAATCCAGGCTCTCGCGTCCCTCGTCGGCCGCTCGAGGGAGCGGCTTCGCGCGAGGTCGCCCCGTCCGGCGGGTCCGCTTCTTGGCAGCAGGCACTGAATTGCTCCTATCTATCACTGTAGCAATGGCTTAGGTTCCTGACAACGGCGGCACCAGCGCCGCCTATCTGGCATGATGACCGGCCCCGTCCCAACGTTGCATCCTGTCAACTCAACACCTCTTCGGCCCGTCAAGTTCCGCTCTGGCCGCGGCGCTTCGCGTGCCGGGTAGGTGACGCGGCTACTGGATCGTCGGGCCAGTGGTGCTTGGGATACCGGCCCTTCAGGTCCTTCCTCACCTCGAAGTAAGTGGTTCGCCAGAACCCCGCGAGGTCACGCGTCACCTGGACCGGCCTCCGTGCCGGGGACAGGAGATGAAGCGTCAGCGGCACCTGGCCCCGCCCCACGGTGGGGGTCGTAACCTGACCGAACAATTCCTGAAGGCGGACAGCCAAGACCGGCCCCGCCGGGTCGGTGTAGTCCACTTGGATGCGCGAGCCGGTCGGGACTTGCACATGAGTCGGTGCCCAGTGGTCGAGAGAGCCCCGTAGCTCGCGGGGAACCAGGTCCAGGAGGGCCTCGCCCAAGTCCACCTCGCGGAGATCGTGGATCCGCCGGAAGCCCTTCACGCGGGCACCCAACCAGCCTTCCAGGCTACCCACAAGCGCCTCCTCGGAGACGTCCGGCCACCTCGGGTCGAGCCGATGCAGAAAGGCCAATCGGGCGCGGGCTTGGCGCGCGGCATCCGTCCAGGGCAGCCGGTCCAGCCCCTCCCGGCGAATGCCCTCGATCAGGATCGGTGCAACCGCGTCGGGATCGGGATTGGCGAGCGGGGCGTCGTCCAGCGCCAGGGCGCCCAATCGCCGCCGCCGGCGCGCGACCACGGCCAGCGACCCACCGTCCCATGTGAGTACATCCTCACGTACGACGGCGTTGGCGAACTGGGCCTCGAGCTCCTCGAGTGAAACCGGGAGGGCCAGGAAGATCCGGCTCTCCGGACGTTGCCCGTCCAGCTCGGCCGCCACGATATAATCCTGCCCGGCGAGCGCGGGGTCATCCACGAAGGCTCCCGCGCCGTTTCTCAGCACGAATTTCCCGGATGAGCCGGGACGTCGTTGCGCGACGCGATCCGGATAGGCCAGCGCCAGTACCAGTCCCGGCGAGGGCAAGGATGCCGTCGGTTTTCTCGCCCCGCCTTGGCCCGTCCCGCGGCACAGTCGGACCTCGGCCCGGGCGCGCCGGAGCGCCTCGCGATCCAACTCCGCGCGCTGCACGGTGCCGCGCAGCAGGTCCAGACGGAGGCTCAGGTCGGCATCGGCGGGCCCGGCGGCCCGCCTCAGGAGGTCGCGCTCGGCAAGCAGCGCGGCCAGCTCACAGGCGAGCTCGCCTGCGCCGAGCTCTCGGCCCCGGACCACCATGTGAGCGAGGCGCGGGTGGAGCGAATGCCGCGCAATGCGTCGGCCGTGGTCGGTGACACGCCCGTCGTCCTCGAGCGCCCCGAGACTCCGGAGCAGCGCGCGCGCCTCCTTGAGCGCCGCGGCGGGTGGCGGGTCCAACCAGAGAAGGTCTCCGGGGTCGGCCACCCCAGCGTCGGCCAGGTCCAAAGCCAGCGGCGCCAGGTCAGCCTCGAGGATCTCGGGGGCGTTGCGGGGGAGCAAGGCTACCTCCTCGGCGGCGGACCAGAGGCGGTAGCACACGCCCGGCGCCTGTCGTCCCGCCCGCCCGCGACGTTGGTCGGCCGAGGCGCGCGAGACCCGAACCGTGACCAGGCGGGTCATGCCGATGCGCGGCGAGTAGCGGGGAACCCGCGCCTGCCCGCCGTCCACCACGACGCGGACGCCATCCACGGTGAGACTGGTCTCGGCGATCGACGTCGCGAGCACCACCTTTCGGCGGCCGGCGCGGCTGGGCTGGAGCGCGCGGTCCTGTAGCTCCCGGGACAGCGTGCCGTACAACGGAATCACGTCAGCCTCGAGATCGTGCAGCAGTCGCTCGGCCCGGCGGATCTCGCCTGCGCCCGGCAGGAAGGCGAGGATGTCGCCGGCGTCGTCCTCGAGCGCGCCGCGAATCGCCGCGGCGACCGCGGCGTCCACCCGAGTGCCGGCTCGGGGCGGCACATGGCGGGTCTGTACGGGAAAGCTCCGGCCCTCGGAGCTCACGATCGGCGCGTCGCCGAGGAGTCGGGCCACCGGCTCGCCTTCGAGCGTCGCCGACATCACCAGAATCCGAAGCTCGGGGCGGAGAATCGCGCGGGACTGCAGCGTCAGGGCGAGGCCGAGATCGGCGTGGATGCTTCGTTCGTGGAACTCGTCGAACACCACCAGCCCCACCGACTCGAGCGCCGGGTCACTGCGAAGCATGCGAGTCAACACGCCTTCGGTGACCACTTCGATACGCGTGCCCGGTCCTACCCTCGTGTCGTGGCGAATCCGATATCCCACCGTCTCGCCGACTCGCTCTCCAAGGGTCTCCGCCATTCGGGACGCCGCGGCGCGGGCGGCCAGTCGCCTGGGCTCGAGCATCACGATGCGGCTGGTGCCGAGCCACGCCTCCTCCGACAGCGCAATCGGCACCCGGGTGGTCTTCCCCGCTCCTGGCGGAGCCTGAAGCACCGCGGTCCCGGTGGATGCGAGGGCCTCCCGCAACGCCGGGAGCGCAGGCTCGATGGGGAGTGGATCCGGAACCTTCAGCATGGCCGTAAAGAATAGCGGCCCTGGAACCTGAGGCGGGCCCGTGGCGTTAGGCCGGTACATGGCACGGGGCATGCAATAAGGGAGATGCATCGCTCCAGTGTCCGAGCGTTGTCAGGAAGGCAGAGTATCGAAATGACGTGCGACTACAACGGCTGGAATGATGCGCCCGAAGAGGAGCGCGAGTGGTTCGATCAGCACCCGGAGATCTGGAGCGGCCCGGCGCGGGACGCGGACACTCGTCCACTGAGGGTGACACCGGCCCCCAGGGTTCGCCACCGGCGCTGACTGCCTGAAGGCTCCCGTCCTACGCCTCGCCCTCGCCGGCGGGGCGTTCTTGTACCCATCCGGTCAGTGACGCGGATCACACCCCGCCGCCGTGAGAGCATCACCGCATATCCGGCGCGGCGGTGCCAGTTTCCCAACGTCACAATCGAATCGAAACCAACGCGACGGAGGAGGCGATATGCGGAAGCGGCTCGCAGCAGGGTTGGCGATCGTAGCGCTACTCGGCGGATGCAAGAAGGCGGATCATGATACCGGAGCGCTGAACAACGACCGCGCGGGCATGGATACGGTCGTCAAGTCCGGGACCGTCAAGGACACCACCGTCGTGAAGGCGGACACGAACATCGACGTGGATACGGTGAAGCACACCGATCACATCAAGAAAGACAGCACCAAGTAACCCCAGGAAGCACCCTGGCCGGCTG
>JBOHSB010000348.1:0-20642 GCA_050733015.1 Gemmatimonadales bacterium | reverse complement strand
CGACCGGGCTCCGCTCGAGGCCGAAGGCCGCGAGGCGCACCCCGCGTCGGGCGGCCCAGCGGACCGCGGCGCACGGCAGGTCGCCCAGGCCGGTGCCCAGATCCACCAGCGTGGCGCTGCTGCCGGGCGGCAAGCCGGCCAGTGCCTGGGCCAGGCCGCGGCGCATCGCGGCGACGCCACCGAACCAGCGGTTGGCCCGCGCGATGTCCCGCAGCGAGGCGGCGACCGTCGCCGGATCGGCTGCCGGATCGTCCAGCAGCTCCGCGCCGAGCGGGCTGAGCGCCAGCGGCTCGGGCGAGCTCATCCGAGGGCGGCGTAGCCGCCGCGATAATAAAGGAGAGGGCGTCCCTCGTGGGCCTCGCCGCCCACCACCCGGCCGATCACGATGGTATGGTCGCCCCCGGGATAGGTGGCGAACCGCTCGCACTCGATGTGGGTCAGCGCCCCGTCGAGCCGGACGCGACCCTCCGGGCCGAAGTGGTAGCCGATCCCCTCGAACCGGTCGTCGTGCCGGTCGGCGAAGCGGCGCGCGAGCTCCTCCTGCGAGCTCTCGAGCACGTTCACCACGAACTCGGGCGCGGCGAGGATCCGGTCGTGCAGCTCGGCAGTGTGGTCCACGCACACCGAGACCAGTGGCGGCTCGAGGGACACCGAGGCGAGACTGCTCGCGGTCATGCCCGCCGGGCGGCCCGCGTCGTCCCGCACGGTGAGCACGGTGACCCCGGTGGCGAACCGCCCGAGCAGCTGACGAAACCGGGCCGAGTCGATCGCGGCCTGGCTCAGACGAGCATCCTCGCGAGGAACAGCGGGTTGAGCACCCGGCCCGCCGGCACGAAATCGCCGGTGACGCCCACCAGCGTATCGGCCATGCCGGGCCGCCGGCCCAGCCGCTCGACGGCGCGATCGAACAGCGCGGGGAACAGCATGCCGTACCCGATGAGCCGCTCGACCGCCCACTTGCCGGCGAAGGCCCGCCGCCGTGCGCGGCGGTATCCCGCCAGCCGCCCCGCGGTAACCGGTCCCCCATCCGCGAGCGCGGGGCCGGCCGCGTCGGCGAGGAGGCTGGCTCCGAGCAGTGCACTGTAAATCCCCTCGCCGGTAAACGGATCGAAGAAGTCGGCCGCGTCGCCGACCAGGGCGGCGCCGTCGGCCACCACCCGGCCGGACCAGGCCGCGAACGGACCCGTGGTCAACACCTTCCGAACCAGGTGGCCGGAGGCCACCCGGCCCGCCACGCCGGGGAACCCATCGAGGGTCTCGAGAAAGAACGTTTCAAGCCGTCCCCGTGCGTCAGCGCCCCGGGCCGCCGGCACCACTATGGCGACGTTGGTGCGGCCGCCGCCGATCCGGTTGAGCCCGACGTACCCGCGGGACCCCACGTGCAGCTCGGCCGATCCCGCCATGTCGGCCACGCCGGCGACGTGGGCGACGAACGCGAGGCGGCGGAGCCGTCCGTGGCGGCGCCGCCCGATCCGGCGGGCGACGACCGAGCGGAGCCCGTCGGCCCCGACGGTGAGCCGAGCCCGGATGGCGTGCCGGCGCCCGTCGCTGTCCCGGACCACGACGCCGGCCACCGCGCCGCCGTCGTACAGCAGCTCCTCGACCGCCGCGCGCTCCCACAGCTCGGCGCCGGCGGCCCGGGCGACGTTCACCAGGGCGTGGTCGAGGATGCGCCGGGCAACCGAGAGCCCGGTGGGCCGGAACGGCGGCAGCCCGGCCAGCGCGAACCGGCCGTGGAGCCGGCTCCCCCGGGACGCGATGACGGCCGTTCCCTCGAGCGGCGCGCCGGCGGCGTCGAGCGCCGGCACGACGCCGAGCCGGTCGAGCAGCCGCACGGTCTCGGGGCTCATGTACTCGGAGCAGGCCTTGTCGCGGGGAAAGGCGGCGCGGTCGAGCAGGAGCACCCGGTGGCCCGCGCGCGCCAGCAGGGCGGCAGTGGCGCTGCCGCCGGGGCCGGCCCCGACGACCAACGCGTCCACCGAGCCGCCGGCCTCAGGCCTGGCGCTGGTACTCGAAGCCATCGAGCAGCAGCCGGTCGGGCGAGAGGCCGGCGAACGAGAACTGCATGACCAGTGTGCCGCCGCCGTCGGCGAAGGTCACCGTGATCGTGGTATCGGTGCTGGTCCAGGTGCACGCCAGGTCGGTGGTGCGCGGGAACCCCTCGGCGAGCGACTCGGTCACTCTGGTCTCGCGGCAGGTGCCTGCCGCATCGAATTGCCAGGTGGTGGTCCAGGTCTGGATGTCGCCAGGCACTTGAACCACGACGACGGCCTGCCACGTGCCTGCCAGCGCCGAGGCGGCGCTCCCACCGCTGCCGCTTGTCCCCGAGCCGAAGCCGCTGCCGGGACGGTCGGCTTCGAGGCCGGTGGCATCGCTGCCGCAGCCGGCGACCCCGGCCAGCGCAGTGATCAGAAGTACCAGGCCAGCGCCGCGAGCAAGGCCGCGAGCGAGGTCGCGGCGAGGTTGACCCCATCGTTGTCCAGCCATGCCATGCCTCCCTTCCGGATGGTCCGCGTCCCGCACCGGTGCACCCGCCAGTCGCTGGCGGCGTCGCACGCAGGGCAGTGGAACCGTCCCTGGGCCAGGGCGCCGAGCGCCGAATCGGCCGCCATCCCAGCGAAACCTACCAGAGTCCCGACCGGTGCGAGCCCCGGCGATCCCGCCGCCAGCGCGCCCACGCCCGCCACCACCGCGGCTCCGGCGAGGGCTCCGAGCGTGCCGGCGAGGGTCATGCCTCCGCTCGCCCCCGTCGTCACCTCGGGGCCGAAATGGAGCAGCCGGGGCGGCGTCGGGCTCAATCCGCCCAGGCTGGTGGCCCAGGTGTCGGCGGCGGCGGCGGCGAGGCTCCCCGTCACCACCCAGAGGCCCAGTGCGGGATCGAAATTCCCCAGCAGCGCGCCCAGCGCGGCGGGGCCACCGTTGGCCACCACCTGGTGCCGGTCGCGCCGCTCGCCCTTGGCGTCGCCGCGGCGCCGTGCGGGAGCGAGCCGGTCCACGACGCTGCTGGAGACGAAAAAGGCGGCCAGGACCGCGCCGCCCTCCCATCCTGTCCCCACCAGCACCAGCGCGCCGACCACCGCTGCCGCCACCGCGCCGTCCGCCGTGAGGCTCCCCGCCCGCCAGGCGAGGACGGCCGCGGCGGCCGCGGCGGCCAGGTAGATCAGTCGCGCTCCTGCTCGGCGCGGAGGGCGTCCAGGATCCGGGCGCGCAGCGCGTTGGGACAGCAGGTGCGCACCGACTTGGACCGAAGCATGACGAGAAAACTCTCTTCGAACCGGGCCTGCTTGAAGCAGGGCCGGCAGCGCTCGAGATGGGCCGCGACCTCTTCGGCGCGCTCCGGGGTGAGCTCTTCCTTGAGGAAGTCCTGGAGCCGGGCATGCGCCTCGCGGCAGTCGATCGCGTCACTCATCGGGGGTCTCCCTCGCCGGGATGATGCCGGTCTCGACCGCGTACTGATACAGGGCCGTCTGGAGCAGCCGGCGGCCGCGGAACAGGCGGGACTTGACCGTGCCGACCGGGATGTGGAGGGCGTCGGCGATCTCGGCGTAGCTCATGCCTTCCATGTCGCTCAGCACCAGCACCTCGCGGAACTCCGGCGGCAGCGCGTCCACCGCCTCGAGCACCTTCTCGTCCACGATCTGGGAGAAGAAGGCGCCCTCCGGGTCCACCTCCTCCACGTTGCGGTAGATGGCGTGCGGCTCGACCGCCTCGAGGTCGGTGGCGACCGGCTCGAGCTTCCGCCGGCGGTAGTCGTTGATGAAGGTGTTGCGCAGGATGGTGAGCAGCCAACCCTTGGCGTTGGTCCCCGGGCGATACTGGCGCCACGAGCGGTAGGCCTTGAGCATGGTGTCCTGCACCAGATCTTCGGCCTGGGTGGGGTCGCCGGTGAGCCGGAGCGCGACGCGGTACAGTGCATCGAGGTGGGGCAACGCCTCGGCGTCGAATTGACGCCCGGCGGTCGTCGGCTCGGCCATGGAAAGAATGTAATGGACCCGCTAGGTTCCGGGCACAGACTCCGTGCCTACACCTGCCGCCGTACCCGCGATCCTGCCGCTCAGCCTGCTCGAGGCGATTCGCAACCTGGACACTCCCGTGGAAGACGGGCTCGACGAGCTCGCGTCGGACATCGTGGTCCGGCGCCTGGGCCTGAGCCCCACGGTCGCGGCGCAGATCCAGCGTTACCGCGCCGCCGCCGAGCGCGAGGGCGCCGTCGACCTGGACGAGGTGGTGAGCGTGCTGCGCCTGGTGAGCCGCCGCGCCGACGCGTCGCTGGTCTTCGCGGACGCGGGTCGGCGGGCCGCCCGTTATGCCGTCCGCTCGCGGGGGCGCTCGGCGCGGACCGTCGCCCGGATCTCGCCCGCCGGGATCGCCCGCCGGGTGACGCTCCGGGCCGCGGCGCGGCTGGCGCGGGAGGTCTTCGGCGGCGAGCTGCGCGTCCCGGCGCACGACACCGAGGTGCGGATGACCGATCCGCTCTCCATCCTGGCGGTGCCCGACGGCGCCGCGTGCGCCTTCTACGGCTCGGCCTACGGCGAGCTGCTCCGCTGCCTCATGGCGTTCGAGGGCGCGATGCTGCACGAGCGCTGCCGCTCCCGCGGGGACGACGCCTGCGTGTGGCGGAGCGCCGCCGCCGAGGTGTACGAGTGATCCCCGAGCGCGACGCGCTGCGCGACGCGCTCGCCTCGGCCGGCGCGGACGCGTGGCTGCTGTTCGCGTTCCACGGCCTCAATCCCGTCGCCACCCGGATCCTCGAGCTGGAAGGGCTCAACACCCGCCGGCTGTTCGTGCTGCTGCCGCGGGAGGGCGAGCCGGTGGCGGTGGCCCACCGCATCGAGCTGGCGCCGGTGGCCCGGTTTCCCGGGCGGGTGCTGCCCTACAGCCGCTGGGAGGAGCTGCACGCGGCGCTGGGCTCGATCGTCGCGGGCCGGCGGCTGGCGATGGAGGTCTCGCCCGAAGACGCGGTGCCGTACCTCGACCGGGTGCCCGCCGGCGTGGTCGAGCTGATCCGCCGGCTGGGCGGCACGGTGGTGCCGTCCGGCCCGCTGGTGAGCCGGTTCGCGTCGGGCTGGACCGAGGCGGAGGCGGCCGACCACCGGTTCGCGGCCGAGGTGCTGGCCGAGGTCGCCCGCGAGGCGCTGAGCCGCGCGGTGCGGGAGGCGGATGCCGGACTCACCGAGACCGCGCTCCAGGCCCGCGTGGTCGCGGCGGCCGAGGCCCGCGGCCTGGTGTTCGACACCCTGCCGATCGTGGGGTTCGGCGCCCACTCCGCCAACCCGCATTACGAGCCCCACCCTGGGGCGGACGCGATACTTCAGTCGGGCGACGTGGTGCTGCTGGACCTGTGGGCCGGGCGGAGCCGCACCACCGTGTTCGCCGACCAGACCTGGATGGGCTACGCCGGCGAGCGGCCGTCCGAGCAGGTGATCCGGGTGTGGGACGTGGTGCGGGCGGCGCGGGACGCGGCAGTGGCGGCGGTCCAGGGCGCGGCCGCGGCCAACCGGCCGATTGCGGGGTTCGAGGCCGACCGGGCGGCGCGCGGGGTCATCGAGGCGGCCGGGTTCGGCGACCGGTTCGTCCACCGGACCGGCCACTCGATCGACCGCGACCTGCATGGCTCCGGTCCCCATCTCGACGACTACGAGACCCACGACGACCGCCGATTGGTCCCGGGGATCGGCTTCTCGGTGGAGCCGGGCGTCTACCTGCCCGGCGAGTTCGGGGTGCGAAGCGAGGTGAACATGCATTGGGGACCGGCGGGGCCGGAGGTCACGCCGCGCGCGCCGCAGACGGGGCTCATTACGGCCTAGAGTCACCCGTCGGCGGGCCGCCCCTTCCCAAATCCGCCCACGCGCATTAGAATCGCGTCCGTCGATTTCCTGTTCCAATCCGAGCCCACTGCGTCGCCGCCAAATTCAGTTCGCGCCCGCGACGGTTTCCATCCTCGCGTCAGCGCACCGCACCGCCGCCACGCGTCGCGCGCAGGGTCGTCCGTGTTTCAATAGGCAACCGGTTCGGTTTCAGAGAGTTACACTGGCGGTGCGCGGCGGGCTTGCCGGCGTGCCGTTTGCTTGACACCCAATTTTACGCGCTTCATATTAGGCTGCGCCGACCGGGCCGCGGTCGTCGCACGCGATGTCGAAACCCGACGTCGTGCCCCTCTTCCGACGTAGGACGTACTCCCACAGCAGGCTGCATCTCGAGGTAGGCCACAGAGCCCAGGGGAGGCGTGCGCGCTCCCCGCTCCCGGTCAGTCGTACCTGCAGGTTCACGCCTTTGGAGGACGTATCCATGAAGCATTGCCGTGTCAGCGCCTTCGTACGCGTTGCGCGGGTCATCGCGTACGCGGCAGTCGCGCTGGGTCTGGGAGCGGGCTCGCTCCTCGCCCAGGCGTCGACTGGTAAGATCGAAGGCAGGGTGCGCGACCAGGCGGGCGCGCCCATTGCCAATGCCCAGGTCATCGTGGTTGGAACGGCGTTCAACGCCCTCACCAACCCGCAGGGCTACTACTTCATCAACAACGTCCCCGCCGGTCCCGCGTCGGTGCGTGCGGCCTTCATCGGCTACAAGTCGACCCAGGTCGAAGGCAACAAGGTGCTTGCCGGCCAGACCATCACGGTGGACGTGCAGCTCGAGCAGACCGCGGTGCAGATCCAGGAGATCACCGTCGTCACCGAGACGCAGCCACTGGTGCCGCGCGACGAGGTCACGACCAAGCAGCGGATCGACGGCCAGTTCGCCGACGCGCTGCCGATCGACCGGATCAACGACGTCCTCAAGCTTCAGCCGGGCGTCACCGCGGACAACAACGGCAACCTCTCGATCCGCGGCGGCCGCAACAACGAAGCCGCCACCTACGTCGACGGGGTCCCGGTCCAGGCCGGCTACCGCGGCGATCGATTCGCCGGCTCGCTTGGCACCCAGCTGTCGATCGCGCCCAATTCCTTCGAAGAAGCCTCAGTCACCACCGGTTCCTCCTCCGCCGAGTTCGGCAACGCCAAGTCCGGCATCATCAACATCGTCACCAAGACCGGCGGCAATCAGTACAACGGATCGTTCTCGTACCAGACGGACGAGCCGTTCGGGGTGAACCACTCGGTGGGCTTCAACCGGCTCGAGGGCGCCTTCAGCGGGCCGCTGGCCAACCGGCTGACCTTCTCCCTGAGCGGCTCGCTCGAGGGGCAGAAGGCGGTGGAGGAAGGCTTCGGCAGCGTGAACGCACCGATCTTCCTGCAGGCGGGCGTCGACACCGTGGTGAACCAGGTGGTCACGCTGGATGACCCGACCACGCCGCAGGACGAGTCGGCCACCTCCGACACCACCCAGGTGCCGGTGTACAACTACGCCATCTCGCGCGGCAGCTGCGACGAGTTCGCCAACTCCGGCGCCGATGGGCTCGCCGGGGGCGACGCGGCGTACATCAACCAGATCCGGAACAACTTCGGGTTCAAGTGCCAGGGTGTGCGCACGCCCGCCACGGCCAAGACGCTGTACACCGGGTCGGGCAAGCTGAACTACACCTACGGCACCGGCAGCCGGGTGTCGCTAAGCCTCGCGACCAGCCGGAACCACGGCCACAGCTTCCCCTTCATCATCGGCTACATCAACAACCTGTCGCTGCCGTCGACCGAGCGCGGGTTCCTCAACCGGAACTACTACGCGACCCTGAACTGGACGCAGAACCTGAGCAAGAGCTCGGAGCGCGCCCTGGCCCTCGACGTGGCGCTGTCGTACCAGCAGGACAAGACGATCAACGGGCCGCTCACCACCGAGAGCGATCTGAGCACCCGGGACCCGTTCGGCGGCTTCATCCTCAAGCCGATGCACTTCCTGTTCGACTTCAACAACTTCCCGGTCGACGATCAGCTGATCAACAACATCCGGGTCAACCAGGGCCGGATCACGCCGTTCGACGCCAACAACGGCGGCGCGTACAACATCATCGACCAGGTCCGCAACAACGCCTACGGCCTCTACGGCCAGTACCAGAACTTCGCCAACTCGCTCGACGGCGCCACCTGGACCTTCGGCGAGGGCGGCGGCCCGGCCAACGGCAACGGCTTCCCGACCCGGCTCAGCCTGTACAAGGAGAACCGGTACATCGGCAAGGCCAAGCTCGACTGGCAGGCCGACCGGTACAACCGGCTCAACATCGGCGCCGAGTTCACCCGCTACGGCATCGACAACTACACCTTCCGGCTCCAGGACAAGTTCTTCTCGGATGCCTACATCGAGAAGCCGATCCGGTGGAACGGCTACCTGGAAGACCGGCTGGACCTGGGTGACGTGGTCGTGGTGGGCGGCCTGCGCTACGACTACTACAACACCCGCGCGTCGCGGCCCTACGCCACCGACTCGCTGGGCAACCTGTACGCGTTCCCGCGGGTGTCGAGCATGCCCGGGTTCGACCAGAACAATCCCCTGTCGATCTTCCGGAAGGACAAGAGCCACAACTACCTGAGCCCGCACGTGCAGGTGTCCTTCCCGGTGACGGACAAGACCAACTTCCGACTGTCCTACGCCCACCAGGTGCAGACGCCGGACTTCGGCCTGCTCCTCGGCGGCATCAACACCGACCTGGGCAACACCAACACCAACCAGGTCTTCGGGTCCGACCTCGACTTCGGCAAGACCATCACCTTCGAGTTCGGCATCCGGCACGCCTTCAGCGACGACATGGTGCTCGACGTCGCGGCGTACAACAAGGACATCGTGTCCGACCCGGCCGCCCGACTGGTCACGCTGTTCGACCCGGCGCTCGGCCGCGACAACGACTTCCGCATCCTGACCAACCTCGACTTCGGCAACGTGCGCGGCCTCGACGTGCGCCTCGACCGCCGGTTCGGCAACTTCTTCAACGGGACGGTCAGCTACTCGTACCAGCAGGCCAAGAACACGGGCTCCGATCCGTTCACCTACGTGAACTACGGGTCGCGCATCGTGAACCAGGTCGGCGGCAACAACGGCGCGCAGCCGCCGCCGCAGGGCATCCTGCCGACCGACAACAGCCGTCCGCACACGCTGGCCAGCGCCTTCTCGGTCACCTTCCCGGGTGACTGGCGGCGGGGCACGGCGCTGGGCGAGGTGTTCCGGAACGTGAGCATGTTCACGACCTTCCGCTACACCAGCGGCACGGCGTACACCAAGTGCGGTCTGAGCGGCGAAGAGCAGAGCGTGCTCTCGATCGAGAACTGCGTGCGGCTCTTCCCCGAGGGCATCAACACCCAGCGGCTTCCGGCCCTCAAGGAGCTCAACGCGAAGTTCACCAAGGGCTTCTCGCTGGGCAAGCTGGACCTGACGGGCTATCTCGACGTCCGCAACCTGCTCAACTTCAAGAACGTGCTCCAGGTGTTCGCGGTGAACGGCGACGTGCGGAACAACGACGAGCGCGCGGCCAACCTCAAGGCCGACCTGGACGACCTCGCCTCCGAGCGGGACATCAACAACGCGGTGGGGCCGGACGGCGCGATCGATCTCAGCTTCGGCGGCGCCGCCGATCCGCGGGCGAGCTGCGGCACCTGGACCAGCACCAAGCAGGCCGCCGCCGCCGCGAACTGCGTGTACCTGATCCGGGCCGAAGAGCGGTATGGCAACGGCGATCACATCTACACGATCGAAGAGCAGACCCGGGCCGTGAACGCGCTGTACGACGTGGGCCGCGGGACGCAGGAGCAGTACGGCGCTCCCCGCCGCGCACGCCTGGGCTTCGAGGTCAACTTCTGATTCGACATCCCGAACTCGCCGCGGTCCGGTCGCAACTGACCGGCCCGCGGCGCGTGAGGGGGCTGTGTACTCTCTAAGGAGGACGGGATGCGTTTCTCACGTTGTCAGCGCGTGTTCCTGCGGACGGTCGTCGCGGCTCTGGCGGTCAGTGTCACCGCCGCGTCGACCGCGGTGGCCAAGCCGCGGCCGTCGAAGCCCGGCGGGTTCCGGCTGTTCTCGGCCGCCCAGAACATCTTCGTCACCAACCGGGTGCAGTGCCGGGTGTTCTCGTCCGGCCAGATCTGCGCCACGGGATCGTCCACGGTCGGCGGCGGCATCTGGCCCCGCGGCACCGCGGACCAATACGTGTTCGGATCGGGCATCAACATCGCCGGCGTGATCGAGTCGGGCGACAAGGCCGTCAACGGCTTCGCGGGTGACACCGCCGGCGCGTTCTTCAACAACACGGCCGGCGGCGACAACGGCGAGGAGGTGCGGCCCATCTTCGCTTCGGCCGACCCGACCGACTTCGCCGCCTGGCCCGACGAGGCGCGGGTGCCTTGCCAGGCCACCACGCTCACCGGACCCTGCGTCGACCTGGGCCTGGGGACCGATCCGGGCGGCGACCTGTTCGACCCCGCGCTCCAGGGCAACATCGCGGCGTCCCAGGGCGACCTGTGGTTCATGTCGTGGGAGGGCAACCCGGCCCGTCTCGAGAGCCGGGCGCACCCGCTCGGCGTCGCGGTCGAGACCCGGGCGCTGGGCTGGAACTTCCCCAGCGGCAACGACGACATCATCTACTTCCTGTATACCTTCTACAACATCACCAGCACCGACCCGGCCGCCTACGCCGCTGCGCGGCCGTCACTGCGCCCGATCCTGCTGCAGAAGGCGGCGGACTTCCAGGCCCTCAACGCGGCCAAGTACAACATCAGCCTGCCGGCGGCCGGCTACACCATCAACAACCTGTTCGCGGCCTTCGTGGCGGACATGGACGTGGCCCAGGCGGACGCCAACTTCGCCAGCGTCAACGTGCCGTTCTCGATGGGCTACACCTACGAGCACGACTTCAGCGAGACGGCCACCAAGGCGATCGGCTGGACCTTCGACCCGTCCATCTTCGGCACGGCGCCGTTCTTCAACGGCCCCGGCTTCGTGGGCGTCAAGTACCTCCGCAGCCCGATCGATCCGAACACCCTGCAGCAGGTGGGCCTGTCGCTGTTCGGCACCTTCTCCCGGTCGTCCGGCTCGCTGCAGGACCCCAACGATGACAAGCAGCTGTACCGCTACATCACCGGCGGCCTGACCACGGCCGACGGCTCCTGCTCGCTGCCCAATCCGCTCCAGGCCCACATCTGCTTCGTCAACATCGGCAGCCCGGCCGACATGCGGTTCTTCGAGTCGTCCGGCCCGCTCACGCTGGCTCCGGGCGGCCAGGGCACCATCGTGGTGGCCTACATCTTCGCCGCCCCGGTGTCGGTGGGGGGCTGCCCCGGCCCGACCTGCAGCGTCAAGCCGGCCCTGACCAACAACAACCTGACCATCCTGGGCGATCCGGCCCGGATGAACACCGGCGTCAACGCGATCGATACCGTGACCGGCTACGTGGGCAACATCAACAACCAGCCGCGGGTCATCCCGCCGACGCCGGGCCTCCAGCCCGACCCCGATCCGGCCCACGTCACCCAGGACGAGTTCCGGGTCCAGCCGGGCTCCCTGCTGGGCAAGGCGCTCATCGCCCAGACGGTGTTCGACAACCGGTTCCTGCTGCCGTTCTCCCCCGACCGGCCCGATTTCTTCCTGGTCCCGGGCGACAACCAGGTGACGGTGCTGTGGAACCGCTCGGCGACCGAGACCACGCCTGATCCATTCTTCGCGGTCGCGAGCCAGCCGGCCTCGACGCTGTACGACCCGAACTTCCGCGGGTTCGACGTGGAGGGTTACCGCGTCTACCGCGGCCGCACCAACAACCCGAGCGAGCTGCAACTCATCGCGCAGTTCGACTACGCCCCGTCGGCCGACGGGAAGGGCATCTTCAACGACTTCCGCGGCACCGTGAACCCGGTCCCGGGATGCGCACCGGAGCTCGGCGTGACGATCGACTGCCCGATCGTGTTCTCGACGCCGCCCCCGGGCAGCCCGTTCGTGGGCTCGGTCCCGGTGGACCTGATCGGCACCGTCACCCAGGTCATTCCCGGCAACCGCGTGCTGCTGGCGAACGGCACCGCCCAGATCCTCCCGGGCAAGCTCGACACCGCGTTCGCCGACATCAGCCGCGGCCGCGTCGCGCAGGGCGTGTCCACCGCGCTGGTCAACGGCGGCGTGCCGTTCCTGTTCATCGACCACAACGTCCGCAACAGCCTGCGGTACTTCTACTCGGTGGTGGCGTTCGACGTGAACTCCGTCGCCTCGGGTCCGTCCAGCCTCGAGAGCCAGCGGGCCACCAAGGCCGTGACGCCGACGTCGCTGGCCAGCAACGCCCAGAGCGACGCGACCGTGACGATCACCACCGCCGGCCGCAACGGGCTGCTCGCCAGCGGCACCGTGCCGACCATCGACCCGACCACGGGCGAGTTCAGTGGCCCGATGCCGCCCGCCAACGGCGGCTCGGCTGGCCTGGTGTCGACCGTCTCGCAGGTGCTCGCCGGACCCACGGTCCTGGCCGCGCAGCTCGACAGCCTCGTGCTGGGCCAGTCGGGCAACACCGGCATCTTCGGTGCCTCGCCCACGCCGCAGCCGAACGTGTACTGGTTCACCTCCGCGCCGGGCACGCCCAGCGCGGCCACGTTCTCGGTGCCGGTCACCCTCACCAGCGGCGGCGTCGGGGTCGGTTCCTCCGCGGACGACGCGACGGGTGAAGGCTTCTCCAACGACGTGGCGCCGATCGATCCGTCGGTCCCGGGCCACTTCGAGGGCGGCAGCGCGACGTTCAAGCTGTCCGCCAAGGTCTCCCTGACCATGCCGAGCAGTGGCTATCTGACCGGCCAGGGATTGGCGTGCATCCCCGGCGGTCCCGATCCGCTGTTCACCAGCGCGAACTGCTGGTACAACGGCGCCCGGTGGTTCGACGGCCCGTCGCCGACCACCAACGAGAACACGCCCGACCCGAACATGGGCAACATCGGTGTCGAGGACACGTCGGGCACGCTCGTCACCTTCAAGAACGCGGGTGCCCTATCGGGAGTTACGGTTATCACCGAGCCCCACGCGTACAGCTTCCAGGACCGCACCTGGCGCAACATGGAGTGGACCCTGAGTGGCGCGGCCCGGGCAGCGGACTTCAACGTGTACTGGGGTGCTGGTGGCGTGGTCGACTCCGTAATCGACGTGACGCACGACGTCGTGGTGCCGTTCTCACCCACAGCGGGCGGCGGATATGGCATCCTGACCACCGCCAATAGCAACGATGCCGGTTCGTTCGATCTCCGGGCGACGACGCTGACGCAGTCCGACATTGCGTGCGTGGAGCCGCTCAGGTCCGTGCTGAGCGGCCCTGCGCTCCGTATTCCGTGCGCGAGCGCGGCGCCCTTCGTCCTGAGCTCGACGGCAACGCTGGGCCAGATCGCCTTCTCGGCGGGTCTGATCTCTCACGATCAGATCGCGCCGGCCGCGCCGGAACCCGGCTTCCTGTTCTACATCGCCGGGCACGAGTTCATGATGCAGATGCCGACGCTCCCCGCGGCGGGCACGGTGTGGGCCCTCCGGACCTACACCGGCGCGATCACCGGCGGCCACGGGCCGTTCGGCGACGCCGGGCCGTACAGCTTCCAGAGCTCGACCCGGCCGTTCACGGCCATCGGCGCGACGCTCACCGCGACGATCACGCCGAACAACGTCGTCGCGGCGGCGACCAACGCCGACCTCAAGAACGTGCACACCGTGCCGGATCCGTACTACGTGAAGAGCGCGTACGAGTCCAGCACGGACCAGAAGGTCCTGAAGTTCGTCGGGCTTCCGCAGGATGCGATCATCCGGATCTACTCGGCGAGCGGCGTCCTGGTGCGCATGCTGGAGCACCACGGCGGCCAGTACAGTTCCACCAGCGCCTCGCAGGGGAGTGAGATCAACTGGGACCTCCGGAACCGGAACAACCAGGTGGTCGCGAGCGGTGTGTACTTCTATCACGTCGAAGCCGGCGACGCCCGCAGGGTGGGCCGCTTCACGGTCGTGAACTTCGCCCAGTAAGCCTTCGACGGGGGCGGGCCGCCGGCCCGCCCCAACCTTCAGGAGATCGACACCTATGAGGAAGCTCACTGCACCTGGATGGTTGCTCGCCTTCGGGCTGCTGAACTCGCTGCCGGCCGTCGCCGCGGCGCAGAATCAGACGGGGCAGCCGGTCGGGCAGGAAGACAACACCGCCTACGGCACCACCTCGGCGGAGTTCCTCCTGCTGGGCGCGGGCGCCCGGGGCACGGCCCTCGGCAGCTCGTTCGCCTCCATCGTGACCGACGTCAGCGCGCTCTACTACAACCCGGCCGGCGTGGCCATGCTGGACCGGCCCGGGCTCATGATCGGCACCTACGACTACGTCGCCTCCACCCGGTACTCCTGGGGCGGCGTGGCCTTCCCGTTCTCGGGCGGCTCCCGCACGATCGGCTTCCAGCTCGGCACCTTCGGGTTCAAGGACCAGCCGATCTACACGGAAGACCAGCCCAACGGCACCGGCGGCACCTACTCGGTCAACCAGACCTTCGTGGGCGCCACCTTCGCCCAGAACTTCTCCGACCGGTTCTCGGCGGGCCTCACGGGCAAGTACGTGAACGACCGGCTGGGGACCGTGAGCGGCAGCGCCTTCGCCGTGGACTTCGGCACCAACTTCCACGCGTCGCTCAACAACCACCCGGTCAAGTTCTCGTTCGTGCTCGCCAACCTGGGCTCGAACCTGAACTACTCCGGCACCGGCCTCCAGGGCAACGTGCAGCGCGACCCGCTCCCGGGTGAGGATCCGGTGCCGACGCTGCCGCAGCAGGCCAACCTGCTCACCAAGGACTTCCCGCTGCCCACCACCTTCCGGGTCGGGCTGGCGTACGACATCATCACCGGCGAGAACAACCGGCTCACCGCGATGGGTGACTTCAACCAGCCGAACAACAACAAGCCGGGCTTCGCGTTCGGGTCGGAGTGGCAGTCGCAGAAGATCGGCGGCTCGAACTTCGGGTTCGCCCTCCGCGGGAGCTACAGCTACACCGCGGCCAACAACCTCACGCCGACGACGTCCACCACGGCGCTGAGCGACGAGGAGAACCTCCAGGGCCTCGCCTTCGGCGGCGGCCTGCAGTACGGCGGGAACGGGAACGGGTTCGGCCTGAGCCTGGACTACGCCTACAAGTATCTCGGCGTCCTTGGCCCGACCAACTTCTTCAGCTTCTCGCTGGGGTGGTGAGCGGGTTGTTCCTTCGCATGGGAAGTGGCGGTAGCTGATCTATGATTGCAGTCCGGTTGGCGGTCCTCGCGGCCATGACGGCGCTGGCGGGTCCCACGCAGGTGCCAGCGCCCGACGGCGGTCTCATCCTCCGCGCGGTGCGCTCGTATCGCGCGGAGCAGGGCCGCACCGAAGTGAACGCATTCGTGCAGGTGCCCTACTCGGTGCTCCAGCCGTCCGGGGAGGGCAACACGGGGGTGCTGAGCTACCGGGTCGGCGTGAAGGTTACCGACTCCACCGGGCTCACCCTGCTGCAGCAGTCCTGGCAGAACCACGCGCCGGCGGCGGTCCGGGGCCCGGCGGCGTTCGGCGTCGAGATGGTGCGGTTCAGCCTGGCCCCCGGCCGGTACAGCCTCGAGGTCAACGTCGAGGACTCGGTGTCGGGGCACAAGGTGGGGTCGACCGTGCAGCTGGAGGGCTATCGCAGCGCGCCGCCGGCCTCGGACCTGCTGCTCTCGCCGCAGATCCGGGCGGTCACCGCCGGCGACACCGTGCCGCTCCCGGCTGAGCTTCGCTGGGGCCGGATGCTGGTGACGGCGGCCGCCGAGCTGGAGCTGACGCCGCTCCGTGCCACCGCCTACTACCTCCTCGAGGCGTATTCGGCCCAGGAGGCCAACGGCACCATGACGATGCGGGTCATGGACTCGGCGGGGAAGGCGCTCACCACCACGGCGGCCACGCCGGTGACGGTGCCGGCGGGTGGCGGGGTGCTCAAGGGCCAGCTCGACCTGAGCGGCCTGCCGCCGGGCCAGTACACCATGGCGGCCACGCTGGACTTGGGCGGCAGGAAGGTGGAGCGGTCCGCCGGGTTCACCATGGCGGGCCTGGACGAGACGCTCGAGAAGGCCGTGGCCCGGCGCGAGGCGTCCAAGGGGACCGACGAAGGCTACTTCGAGGCCATGGACGAGAAGGGCATCGAGGCGGCCAAGGAGCCCCTGGTCCTGATCGCCGAGTCGGGCGAGCTGTCGAAGTTCTCCAAGGACCTGAGCCTCCGGGCCAAGCGGCGGTTCATGACCGAGTTCTGGCAGAAACGCGACCAGACGCCGAACACGCCCGACAACGAGACCCGGCAGCGGTTCTACGCCGCGGTGGACTACGCCAACCGCACCTACGGCGAAACGGGTCGGGCCGCGGTGCCGGGATGGAAGACCGACCGGGGACGGATCTACGTCAAGAACGGCTCCCCCGACGAGATGCTCCAGCGGCCGCAGGCGGGGCGCTCGCCGCCGTACGAGGTGTGGCGGTTCCGGACCGGGAAGGACCGGTACTACATCTTCATCGACCGCGCCAACGGACTGGGCAACTTCCAGCTGGTGTATTCGAACGATATCAAGGAACCGGGACAGCCCAACTGGCAGGAGTTGCTCTACAAGCAGGACGCGGTGGACGACATCAGCCGATTCCTCGGCGTCGACCTACCCACGACGACGGGAGCTCCGGACAGGTTCTGATGGTTTGCGGCTTCTCCAATAATGCCCTTTGCCTGAGGTGCGAGGTATGAATCGCTTGACATCTGGTACGGTCACACTGCTCGCCGCGGCGCTGGTGGTCGGCTGCTCTGGGGATCCCACGGGGGACCTTCGGAACGGCCTATCCGAGCTCACGGCATCGCCCTCGACACTGAATGTGACGTTGGGCAAGAACAAGACGACGCTGATCACGGCCGTGGACAGTCAGGGCAACCAGATCACGACCGCCTTCGAGGTGACGGACGTCGGTCCGGGTATCAGTGTGAGGCGGGATTCCAGCTACCTCCCGATCTACGTCAATGACTCGACGCTCAGCGTGCCGCCCGAGGCGCCGGCGTTCCAGTACATCGTGTCGGCCACCGGGCTCGAGTCCACCCACTTCACCGTGGCCGTAGGCGACAAGAACGTAACGATCCCGGTGTTCGTCGCGCCCGATCCGCTCAACGTCCCGATCTCGACGCTCGTTGCCGGCGGAACCTCCATCGACACCACCACGATCACGGCGCCCACGGGCTTCATCTTCAGCCCCAGCGCCTTCGTGACGTTCGATGCGGGCCAGGCCGCGACGCTTGGAGTGTCGGGCGATGGCACGCAGCTGTTCATCAACGCGCCTCCGGGCGCCACGAGCAAGGGCACGGTGACCGGGCTCATCGTACCGTACTTCCCGACGGCGATTGTCTCGGACAGCACCGACGCAGCGGTTACGATGGGTGCCATCCCGCCCGCCCGACCCGGCACCGACGATATCAGCACCGCGCCGGAGATCGCCTTCCCCAGCGTTTCAGGGGCGCGCACCGGTATCATCGACGGCAACGGCGGGTACGCGGCGGCCAATTGCGGTGGCAACAGCGGGGTGCCCTGCCAGCTGTACAAGATCGTCGTGCCGGCAGACGCGACGATCGATGCCACGCTCACGTGGAGCAACGACGCCGATATGGGTCTCTACGTGCTCAACGCTGACGGCACCGATGCCGACACCGGGCCGTGCGACGTAGATGGCCGTGCGGCCGGCGAGCCTGAGGTCTGCGACGCAAGCGGTAACTTCGGCGCTCCGCTGGTTTTCACGGCGGGTACCTATTACCTCGCCGCCGTGAACTTCGGCCCGTTCTATCCGGAGAACGATCCGAACCCGGATTGGATCAGGATCGATCTGGTGGCGGAGTAAGTCCCTGCAGGGAGGTAAGCGAAGGCCCCCGCGGATTCTCCGCGGGGGCCTTTTCGTCTCAGCCCTACTCATTTCGAGGTATGGGTACCTCTCGGTTGAACGACCGAGGAAACGCTTGAGTACTTCTGGTGGGAACACCACAACTTGAGTGAGGACAGTTGGAGAGATGGGTTGGAGCGGAAGGAGCTGCCAGGTGGTGCGGGGAGATCAGGGCCGCCCGAGGTCCCTCCCGTTCCTACCCCGTCAGCACCGGCGCCCCCTCTCGGAACTGCCGCTGATACAGCCGCGCGTACAGCCCGCCGAGCGCCAGCAGCTCGCTGTGCGTCCCCTCCTCGACGACCCGCCCGTGCTCCAGCACCACCAGCCGGTCGGCCCGCTGCACCGTGCTCAGCCGGTGCGCGATGATCAGCGTGGTCCGCCCCACCAGCAGCTTGGCCAGCGCATCCTCGATCAGCCGCTCGCTCTCGGTGTCCAGGTTGCTCGTGGCCTCGTCCAGGATCAGCACCGACGGGTTCTTGAGGATGGCCCGCGCGATCGCCACCCGCTGGCGCTGGCCGCCCGACAGCTTGACCCCCCGCTCGCCTACCAGCGTGTCGTACCCCTGGGGCAGCCGCTCGATGAACTCGTGCGCATGCGCCGCCCGCGCGGCCGCCTGCACCTCGGCCTCGGTCGCCTTGGGGCGGGCGTAGGCGATGTTCTCCCGGATCGTGCCGCTAAACAGCGCCGGCTCCTGCGGTACCACGCCGATGGCGCCGCGCAGCTCGGCCAGCCGGACCGAGCGGATGTCCACCCCGTCGAGCGTGATCCGCCCGCGGTCCACGTCCCAGAACCGTGGCAGCAGCGACACCAGCGTCGTCTTGCCGCCGCCCGACGGTCCCACCAGCGCCACTACCTCGCCCGGCGCCACCGAGAGCGAGACGCCGTCCAGCGTCCACGGCAGCGACGGGTCCTCGAGGTACCGGAAGCTCACGTCCTCGAACCCCACCCGCCCGCGCACCGGCAGGGGCAGCGGCACCGGCGTGGCCGGATCGGCGATGGCCGGGTGCATCTCCAGGATCTCGAACACCCGCTCCGCCGCGCCCACCGCCTCCTGGTAGCTCGTGAACGACGTCGCCAGCGCGCCGATCGAGGCCGCGATGGTGATGGTGTAGAGCAGGAACCCCACCAGCGCGCCGGCCGTGAGCTTGCCGTCCAGCACCAGCAGGCCGCCCTGCCACAGCACGAACACGATCGCGGCGAAGGTCGAGAAGGTCAGCATGCCGAAGAACACGCCGCGCACATGGGCCCGCTGGATCGCGGTGCGGACGCTGGCGCGGATCCGCTCACCGTAGCGGGCCCGCTCGGCCGGCTCCTGCACGAAGCTCTGCACCGTGCGGATCTGCGAGAACGCCTCCTCGGCGACGGCGGTGGCCTCGGCCACCCGGTCCTGCACCCCGGTGGTCATGCGCCGAAGGCGCCGCCCGAACACCAGTGCCGTGCCCACCACGACCGGCGCCGCCAGCAGGGCGGTGAGGGTGAGCCGGGGCTGAAGCCAGGTGAGCAGCACCACCCCGCCCACCAGCGAGATGATCTGGCGGGAGAACTCCGAGACCTGGTGGCTCATCACTCCCTGGAGCAGCCCGACGTCCGCCGTGAGCCGGCTGGTGAGCTCGCCCGTGCGCCGGTCGGCGAAGAACCCGGGCGGCATCTCGAGCAGCTTGGCGAACAGCTCGCGCCGGAGCCCGGCCACGGCCTGCTCGCCGGCGGCGCTCAGCAGATACGCCTGCAGGTAGTTGAGCACCGCCTGCACGCAGAACAGCGCGACCAGGCCGAGGGCGATGCGGTCGAGCAGCTCGCGATTGCGGTTCACGAAGGCGGCGTCCAGGAGGTACCGGACCACCATCGGGAAGGCGAGGCTCGCGAGCCCGCTCAGGATCAGGGCGACCGTGGCCGCCGCCAGCATGCCGCGGTACGGCCGCACCCGGGGCCACAACCGTACCAGGCGGCCGGGCTTCGGGATGCGGCGGGTGGCGCCGGAGGCGCGTTCGAGCGGATTGGTCATCGTCAGGGTCGGCTGGCTACCGAGTCACCCTGAGCGAGCGAAGGGGGCATGCGTCGGCTCATGCCCCCTTCGCTGCGCTCAGGGTGACTCATCTATCCGGTGAACGTGGGCCGCAGCCGGCAGCGCGCCTTCCTCGCCGGAGCCGCCGAGGATGATCACCTTCTCGGCGCGCGGGCGGCTCGACGGGAGCGACCGGTCGATCCCCATCGCCACGAACAGCAGGGCGAGGTACAGGAGCGAGTAGCGGTACATCTGCCACGCCACCGGCGTCACCGACTGCTCCCGCAGCAGGCGGATGCAATACCACAGGAGCCGCGCGCCCAGCAGGACCGCCGCGGCGGCGTAGAACAGGCCCAGCGCGCCGAACAGGGCGGGCATGACCGTGAGCGGCACCAGCATCAGGGTGTAGACCAGCATCTCGTACTTGGTGCGCGCCTCGCCCCGGACCACAGGCATCATGGGGATGCCGGCCCGGGCGTAGTCGGCCTGCTTGATGAGCGCCAGCGCCCAGAAGTGGGGTGGGGTCCAGTAGAAGATGATCGCGAACAGGTACACCGCGGCCAAGTCGAGCCGGCCGGTCATCGCCGCCCAGCCCACCAGCGGCGGGATCGCGCCGGCGGCGCCGCCGATGACGATGTTCTGCGGCGAGCGGCGCTTGAGCCAGACGGTGTAGACGAGCGTGTACCAGACAAACCCGAGCAGGGCGAGGATCGCCGCCAGCAGGTTCGCGGCCGCCCACAGGACCGCGAAGGACGCGATCTGGAGCGCGAACGCGTAGATCAGCGCGGCGCGCGGGGAGATCCGCCCGGCCGGAACCGGTCGGCTCGCGGTGCGGCCCATCTGCGC
>JBOHSB010000347.1:0-4824 GCA_050733015.1 Gemmatimonadales bacterium | reverse complement strand
GCGGCGCACCGCCGCTTCCTTGAACTCGGGGCTGAAGTGTTTCCGCTGGGCTCCCATGACACCTCCTGTGCCTCCAAGATGGAGACCGTGAGGTGTCCACGAAACCGGGGCAACTTCACCCCTTCGCTTCCCTCAGGGTGACTTTAAGGACGCGCCACTCGTCGCACCCCGGGGCTGGTGCCCTGTCCCGCGCCCGACTACAATTGCGCCCGACCTCGACACCGGCCCCGGCCCCAGGCCCCATGAAGCCCACGCGTCACTTCCTCGCGATCCCCGACTTCACCCGCCCCGAGCTGCTCGACCTGTTCGACCTCGCCGCCCGGATGAAGTGCGGCGACTACGACGAGATGCCCCTGGCCGGCAAGACGCTGGGGATGATCTTCGCCAAGAGCTCCACCCGCACCCGGGTCTCGTTCGAGGTGGGCGCCTACCAGCTCGGCGGCCACGCGCTGTTCCTCTCCTCGCGCGACATCCAGCTCGGCCGCGGCGAGCCGATCCGCGACACGGCGCGCGTGCTCTCGCGCTACCTCGACAGCATCATGATCCGCACCTACGACCACGCCGACGCCGAGGAGCTGGCGAAGTACGGCTCGATCCCGGTGATCAACGGGCTCACCGACCTGTTGCACCCCTGCCAGGTGCTGGCGGACCTGATGACCGTGCGCGAGAGCCTGGGAGGCTGGGAAGGGAAGACCGTCGCCTGGATCGGCGACGGCAACAACATGGCCAACAGCTGGATCAACGCCGCCGGCAGCCTGGGCTTCGAGCTCCGGCTCGCGTGCCCCGAGGGCTACCGGCCCAACGCCGAGATCCTGAAGCGAAACCAGGGCAAGGCCACCATCGCCGTCACCGCCGACCCGCGCGAGGCCGCGCGCGGCGCCCACGTGGTCACGACCGACGTGTGGGCCTCGATGGGCCAGGAACAGGAGCAGGAGGTGCGCGCCAAGGCGTTCCGGGGCTACCTGGTGGACGGCCCCCTGATGCGCCTGGCCGATCCCAAGGCCATCTTCCTTCATTGCCTCCCTGCGCACCGCGGGGAGGAGGTGTCCGAGGACGTGCTCGACGGCCCCCAGTCCCGGGTGTGGGACGAAGCCGAGAACCGCCTCCACGTCCAGAAGGCGCTGATGGCCACATTGATGGGAGGCCCCGCGTGACCGCCGCCACGACCCTCCGCCGCACCGCGCTCTACGACCGGCACAAGGCCCTCGGCGCCAAGATGGTGCCGTTCGCCGGCTGGGAGATGCCGGTGCAGTACCCCGCCGGCATCCTCGCCGAGCACCACGCGGTGCGCGGCGGCGTCGGCATCTTCGACGTGTCCCACATGGGCGAGTTCGAGATCACCGGCCCGGACCGCAACGCCTTCGTCAACCGAGTCACCAGCAACGACGTGTCCCGGCTCGAGTCCGGCGGGGTCCAGTACTCCGCGCTGCTCACGCCCGAGGGCACCTTCGTGGACGACTGCACGGTCTACCGGTTCGACGACAAGCTGATGATCGTGGTCAACGCGTCGAACACGGCCAGGGCGTGGGAGCACATCGTCGGCCAGAAGGGCGGGATCAACGTCCGGCTCAAGGACATCTCGAACGAGGTGGGCCTGCTGGCGGTGCAGGGGCCCCGCGCCGAGGAGATCCTCAGGCCGCTCACCGACACGCCCCTGTCGCAGATCGGCTACTACCACTTCAGCGTCGGCCGGCTCGGGGACGCGCAGTGCTTCATCTCCCGCACCGGCTACACCGGCGAGGACGGCTTCGAGCTCTACTGCCGCGACCGCGACACCGTGCCGCTGTGGGACGAGATCACCGCCGCCGGCGCCCAGCCGATCGGGCTGGGCGCGCGCGACTCGCTCCGGCTCGAGATGGGCTACGCCCTCTACGGCAACGAGATCGACGACACCATCACGCCGCTCGAGGCCAACCTCGGCTGGATCGTGAAGCTCGACAAGGGCGCGCCGTTCCTCGGGCTGGAGGCGCTCCGCATCCAGAAGCAGCGCGGCGTCACCCGCCGCCTGGTCGGCTTCAGGCTCGAGGGCCGCGGCTTCCCGCGCCGCGGCTATCCGGTGCACCAGGGCGGGCGCGAGGTGGACGTGGTCCGGAGCGGCACCCTGAGCCCCTCGCTGGGATACGGCATCGGCACCACGTATCTGCCGCCCGACGTGGCCAAGCCCGGCACCAGGTTCGAGATCGAATGCCGCGGCGAGCGCCTGCCGGCGGAAGTGGTGAAGTTGCCGTTCTGGACCAAGGGTAGTGTGAAGAAATAGGACCACGCGGAAAGAACGGCAGGCTCCTTCATCCCGAGCGAAGCGAGGGATCTTGCCCGGGATTGGCTCGAGCCACCCACTGGCCAGGTCCCTCGCTTCGCTCGGGATGAAGACCACGCCTTCCGCCCCATGCGCCTAGCCATCCTCACCATCAGCGACGCCGGACACCACGGGGAGCGCGCCGACACCTCGGGCGACGCGATCGCCGCCTGGGCCGCGGAGCGCGGCTACACCGTGGCCGCGCGCGAGCTGGTCCCCGACGAGACCGGCCGCATCGCCGCCCTCCTCACCGCCTGGGCCGACGCCGGCGCCGCCGACCTGGTCCTCACCACTGGCGGCACCGGCCTCACCGCCCGCGACGTCACCCCCGAAGCCACCCGCGCGGTGCTCGACAAAGAGGCGCCCGGCATCGCCGAGGCTCTCCGGATGTCGGTCTACCCCCGCTTCCCGCGCGCCGCGCTCTCCCGCGGCACTGCTGGGGTCCGGGGCCGCACTCTGATCGTGAACTTGCCCGGCAGCACCGGCGGCGTGCGCGACGGGCTGGCGGTGCTGAACGACCTGGTACAGCACGCAGTGGACCTGGTCCGCGGAGAGCGCATCAGCCACGGGTAGAGTTAGCGTCGGACGGGAAAGGGGTGGCATCCCGGCCGAGGATGCCACCGAGCCCGGACGCCGCGCCACCCCCCCGGTTGTCCCCCGGGCCGCCCAGTGCCACTTTGGGATCATCCGTTAAAGGGGACAAGCCGTGCGCGTGTGCTTCGCGTCGTTCATGCTCGCCGCAGCGGTTGCCGCGCCGCTCCGTGCGCAGGGATTGGAAGATCGGCTCCGCGACCTGTTCATCTTCGGCACCGGCGGCGACGTCCTGGTCCTGGGCGGCTCCGCCGCCGACGCCAATCCGCAGATCCAGGTCCATGGCATGCACTTCGTGCCGTCTGCGGTCGCGGGGAACGCTACTATCATCTCGTTCCTCACCAACTCGATCAGCACCAACGTCACCAACATCCCGTTCAGCGCGTCGAGCGGCGGCCAGACCTTCCGCTTCGAGGGCGCCACCCCCGTCGCCACATCAATCTCGGCCGGCCCCATCTACGCCGAACGGGCCCAGACCATGGGCCGCGGCCGCCTGTTCGTCGGCGTGGCCCGGACCGGGCTCAGCTACAAGACGCTCCGCGGCGTGCCGCTCGACGACATCAAGTTCACCTTCTCCCACGCCAACGTGGACTTCCCCGGCTGCGACGCCATCTTCGGCGGTGACTGCACCGTGTACGGCATCCCCACGTTCGAGAACGAGACCATCGACTTCAAGCTGGACCTCTCCGTGGACGTGAACGTCACCGCCCTGCAGCTCACCTACGGCGTCACCAACCGGGTGGACTTCGGCGTCGTGGTGCCGTTCGTGAGCACCTCGCTCCGCGGCACCAGCAACGCGGAGATCATCCCCTTCGGCACCAACGGGCCGCCGCCGCATTTCTTTTCGGGCACCGAGACGAATCCGGTGTTCACCGCCTCGCGGTTCTCCGAGGGCTCGGCGTCGGGGCTGGGGGACGTGTCGGCGAGAGTGAAGGTCAACCTGCGGGAGGGCACGCCGGTCTCCGTCGCGGTGCTGGCCGACGGCCGCTTCCCCACCGGCAGCGAGCAGGACCTCCGCGGCTCCGGCGCGGTGCAGCTGCGCGGCCTCGCCATCGTCTCGGCGCGGCTGGGGCAGTTTTCGCCCCACGTCAACATGGGGTACCAGTTCCGCGGCCGGACCCTGGACAACGATTCGTTCCTGCTCACCGCCGGCTTCGATCAACTGCTGGCCCCGTGGGCCACGCTGGCGGCGGATCTCATCTCCGAGTACCAGATCGGCACCAGCCACCTCACCGTGCCGACCGACGTCACCCTCGAGGCCCCGTTCCGCCGCACCATCGACGCCACCGACATCCCCGACCGCCGGGACGACATCGTCAACGCCTCGCTCGGCACCAAGCTGAGCCTGCCGCAACGGGTGACCTTCCTGGCCAACGCGCTGTTCCCGCTCAACCGCGGCGCGCTGCGGCCCGATGTGCTGTGGACGCTGGGGGCGGAGTATACGTTCTAGCCTCGCGAGTCACCCTGAGCGAAGCGAAGGGGGCATGCGTCTGGGCATGCCCCCTTCGCTTCGTTCAGGGTGACTCACGGGAAGGATGACTCGGTGGTCCGTCGCTCTACCTCACCGCCTCGATGTGCCAGCCCCCCCGCCCGTCCCTCCGCACCGTGGAGTGCAGGCTCACGCTGTCCTCCCGCGTCCGCCGCATGCCCGGATCCGTGAACACGTACACGCCCGACAGCTCGACCTCCCCGGCGTCCCCGCGCACGTCGAGCTTCGTCACCTGTAGCGCCACCTTGACGTCGCTCACCGCCTTGAAGAACTGGGTCCAGTCGCTCGCCTGCTTGTCGGTGAGCCCGGGGTAGGCCTGCCGGATCGCCGGCACGCTGCGCTTCTCGATCGCGGCGGCGTAGTCGGCGAACAGGGCCCGGATCCGCGGCGAGGGGTCCGGCGGGGGTGCCGGCGCCGCCGGCGCCGCCGCGGGAGCGGGCGGCGCACC
>JBOHSB010000346.1:0-27061 GCA_050733015.1 Gemmatimonadales bacterium | reverse complement strand
AGCCAACAGTGCTGCGGCCGGGCCTGCGTGCTGGGCCCTGGCTGACCCGAGCGTCGTGGCGGCGCGTACCGCCTTCCTCTGTCGCGAGGCTGGTCATGTCCGGCGTCATTCATCTGCAGACCGAGATTCCCGGGCCCAACAGCAGGGCCTTGATGGCCCGCCGAGCCAAGGCGGTGCCCAAGGGGGTGCCGGCCGTCACGCCGATCGCCGTGGTGCACGCCGAAGGCGCCGTGCTGACCGACGCGGACGGCAACCGGCTGATCGATTTCGGGGGAGGGATCGGCGTAGTCAACACCGGCCATCGCCACCCGGGCGTGGTGGAGGCGGTGCGGGAGCAGCTCGACCGGTTCGCGCACGTGTGCTTTCCGGTGTCCACCTACGAGCCGTATGTGGAGCTGGCCGAGCGGCTCAATCGGCTGACGCCGGGCACGCACGAGAAGCGCACCTTCTTCGTCAACAGTGGGGCGGAGGCGGTCGAGAACGCGGTCAAGGTGGCGCGCTTCTTCACCGGCCGGCAGGCGGTGCTGTGCTTCGAGCACGGCTTCCACGGGCGCACCAACCTCGCGATGGCGCTCACCGCCAAGGTGATGCCGTACAAAAAGGGCTTCGGACCGTTCGCGCCCGAGGTGTACCGGATTCCGTTCCCCTACTGCTATCGCTGCGCCGAGGGGCCGAGCGACGGCCGCTGCTGTCTCGCGAGCCCCGCGCGCCTGGAGCAGATTCTGGCGGGGACGGTGGATCCCGGGTCCGTGGCCGCCGTCATCATGGAGCTCGAGCTGGGCGAAGGCGGATTCGTGCCGGCGCCGGTCGAGTACGTGCAGATGCTGGCCGGGTTCGCCAAGCAGCACGGGATCCTCTTCATCGCCGACGAGATCCAGACCGGGTTCGGACGCACGGGGAAGCTGTTCGCGAGCGAGCACTACGGCCTGGTGCCCGATCTCATCACCACGGCCAAGTCGCTGGCCGGTGGGCTCCCCCTGGCGGCGGTCACGGGACGCGCCGACGTCATGGAGGCGCCGCAGGTCGGCGGGCTCGGCGGGACCTACGGTGGCAATCCGCTGGCCTGCGCCGCCGCGCTGGCCGTGCTCGACGCCATGGAGGCGGAGCGGATTCCGGCGCGCGCCCAGCGCACCGGCGACCGGGTCAAGGCCCGCTTCCGGCAGTGGGCCGAACAGTTCCCCTGCATCGGCGACGTGCGCGGCCTCGGCGCCATGGTCGGCATGGAGATCGTGGCCGACCGCGTGAGCCGGACGCCCGACAAGGCGCTGACCGGAAAGATCCTGGCCGCCGCCCTGGAGCGCGGGCTGGTGCTGCTCTCGTCCGGAACCTTCGGGAACACCATCCGGGTGCTGGCGCCGCTCACGGCCGACGACGCGGTGATCGATGAGGGCCTCGATGTCATGGGCGCGGCGCTCGAGGCCGCGGTGGGACGGACCCCGGCATTGACATGACGCTCGACCGCGGCCGCCTCGGCGCGCTCCTTGGGGACGAGGAGCGGCGCTTTCGCGAGGCCCACCCGCGGTCGCTGGCGCTGTTCGAGCGGGCCCGCCGCTCGCTGCTGGGCGGCGTGCCGATGCACTGGATGGTGCGCTGGGCCGGTGGGTTTCCGCTCTTCGTGACCGCTGGGGAGGGCGCCCACCTCACCGACGTGGACGGCCACCGGTATCTCGATCTCTGCCTCGGCGATACCGGCGCGATGACCGGCCACGCCCCGGCTCCCACGGTCGAGGCGGTCCGCGCGCAGGCGGGGCGGGGGTTCACCTTCATGCTCCCGACCGAGGACGCCGTCTGGGTTGGCGAGGAGCTGGCCCGCCGCTTCGGTCTCCCGTACTGGCAATTCGCCGTCACCGCCACCGACGCCAACCGCTTCGCCATCCGCCTGGCCCGGGAGATCACCGGGCGGCCCCGCATCCTGGTCTTCAACTGGTGCTACCACGGCACGGTAGACGAGACGTTCGCGATCCTCCGCGATGGCCGCGTCGTCGCGCGCGATGGGAATGTCGGCCCCCCGGTGGACCCCGCGGTCACGACTCGCGTGGTCGAGTTCAATGACGTGTCCGCGCTCGAGGCCGCCCTGGCCCACGGCGACGTCGCCTGCGTGCTGGCCGAGCCGGCGCTCACCAATGTCGGCATCGTCCACCCGGAGCCCGGGTTCCACGCGGCATTGCGCGAGCTCACCCGGCGCGCCGGCACGCTGCTCATCATCGACGAAACCCACACGATCTGCACCGGGCCCGGCGGATACACCCGTGCGCACAGCCTCGACCCTGACATCCTGACCCTCGGCAAGCCGGTGGCCGGCGGTGTGCCGGGGGCGGTCTATGGCCTGAGCGAGGCCGTGGCCGACCTGGTCCGGGCCAACAGCCGCCTCGACGTAGCAGACACGGGCGGCATCGGCGGGACGCTGGCCGCGAACGCGCTCGCCAGCGCGGCCATGCGCGCCACGCTCGAGCAGGTGCTGACCGACGCGAGCTACCGGCGCACCATCCCGCTGGCCGAGCGGTTTGGCGCCGGCGTCGAGGGCGTCATCGCCGAGCTGTCCCTGCCCTGGATCGTGAAGCGGCTGGGCTGCCGGGTGGAATACTGGTTCCGTCCGGCGGCACCCCGGAACGGCGGTGAGGCCGCGGCCGCGGTGGACCCGGAGCTCGAGCGCTACATGCACCTGGCCGCGCTCAACCGCGGGATCCTGCTCACGCCGTTCCACAACATGGCGCTGCTCGCGCCGGCGGTGACCGAGGACGACGTGGACCGCCACACCGAGGTGTTCCGGGAGAGCGTGAGCGCCGAGGGGCTGTACCACTGATCGAGCGCTGCCTTTGGACCGAAGCGTCCCCCGCGCCCGCGCGTGAGCGGCTCGAATGCCCCGCGTGCACCGACGTGGCGGTCATCGGGGGCGGCTATACCGGCCTCGCCGCTGCGCGCGTCCTCGCCCGGCGCGGCGCCGACGTGACCGTGCTCGAGCGTCACACGATCGGCTGGGGCGCGAGCAGCCGGAATGGCGGCTTCGTTCTCCCGGGCTTCAGGCCCGAGGTCGAGGCATTAGCCCGCGCCCTCGGCGTCGGCGAGGCGCGGCGGCTGTTCGAGCTCTCGCTGCAGGCGGTATGCGCGCTGGAGGCCGTGATCGCCGAGGAGGCGATCGAATGCGGGTACGCGCGTTGCGGCACCGTGGTGCTCGCCGCCCGGCCCGGCCACCTGGCCGGGCTCGAGCGCAGCCGGCGGTTCCTCCGAACCGAGCTGGCGCACGAGACGGTCGTGCTGGGCCCGGCCGAGGTTCGAGCGGAGATCGGCTCGTCCCGCTACCACGGCGGGCTGCTCGACCCGTTCGCGGGCTCGGTGCAGCCGGCCATGCTGCTCCGGGGACTGGCCGCCGCCGCGGAGCGGGCCGGGGCCCGGCTGATCGAGGAGGCCGGCGTCAACGGTGTGGCCCGAGGCAGCGGCGGGTTCACGGTCACGACCGATCGCGGCGCGCTGGTCACCCGCGATGTTCTCGTCGCCACCAACGGCTATACGGGTCCGCTGGTGCCGGCGCTGCAGCGCCGGGTCGTGCCGGTCGGGAGCTACATCATCGCGACGGCGCCGCTGGAGCCGGCGATGGCGGCGGGCCTCATCCCGCGGCGCCGGGTGCTGAGCGATACCAAGAACCTGCTGTACTATTTCCGCCTCTCGCTCGATGGGCGCATGGTCTTCGGGGGGCGGGCGGCGTTCACGCCGACCGCGGTCTCCCGGAGCGCCGCGATTCTGCGGCGGGGGATGATCGAGGTGTTTCCCGAGCTGGCGGACGTGCCAGTGGAGTTCGCCTGGGACGGGCGGGTGGCCTTCACGCTGGACCAGATGCCGCATGCGGGCGTGCTCGACGGTGTCCACTACGCGCTGGGCTACGGCGGCCACGGCGTGGCGCTGGCGACTTGGCTGGGCGCGCGGATGGGCGAGGCACTGGCCGGCGCCGGCACGATTCCCCGGCTGACGTCGCCGTTCCGACCGGTGCCGATGTACGGCGGGACGCCGTGGTTCCTGCCGTTCGTCGGCGGGTATTATAGGGTGCGCGATTGGCTGGGCTGACCCTGAGCCGCGAGCCAGCTTGAGCCGCGAGTCAGCTTGAGCCGCGAGTCAGGGCTGAGCCGCGAGTCATCCTGTGCCCTGGCTTGGCCCAGGGTAGACTCCGCGAAGGAGCCATGCCTCCACGCATGGGCTCTGCTTTCCGTCTTGCAAAGGAGCGCCGATTAATTGCGTCTGCCGAATGCCAAAGTCCTGAAGGACACCAGCCGGTATCTCGAGCTCATCGCCGGGCGTGAGATGTCGCTGGAGGAAAAGCAGAAGTTCATCGCCGAGACGGTGGACAGCTACGAGCGGTACTACAATCGCGGGTTCATCACCTACCGGAAGGCTGTCACTCAGGCCGGCCAGTTCGCGGCGCTCGAGTGGAGTGGGGAAGGCTCCGTCCTCCACGACCTGCTGGGCCGGGAATACATCGACTGCCTGGGCGGCTACGGCATCTTCAGCGCGGGCGTCAACCATCCCAAGATCGTCAAGGCGGTGACCGACCAGCTCCAGCGCATGGCGCTCAACAGCCAGGAGCTGCTGGAGCCGTGGCGGGCCGGGCTCGCCAAGGTGCTGGCCGAGATCACGCCGGGGGAGCTGCAGAACTCCTTCTTCATCAACAACGGCACCGACGCGATCGAGGGCGCGATCAAGCTGGCGCGCCTCTATACCAAGCGGAACACATTCGTCTCCACCATCGGCGGGTTCCACGGGAAGTCGATGGGCTCGCTGTCCCTCATGGGGAAGGCGTCGTTCCGCGAGCCGTTCCAGGGCGGGCTGCAGGACGTGCGCTTCGTGCCCTACGGCGACGCCGACGCCCTCGAGGACGAGCTGCGCCGGTGCGACGCGGTCGGCACGTACATCGCGGGCGTGGTGCTCGAGCCGGTGCAGGGCGAGGCGGGGGGCGTGGTCCCGCCGGACGACTACCTGCCGCGCGCGCGGGCCGCGTGCACCAGGTACGGGGCGCTGCTCATCGCCGACGAGATCCAGACCGGCATGGGCCGGACCGGCAAGCTGTGGGGCGTGGACCACTGGAACGTCGAACCCGACATCATGTGTCTCGGCAAGTCGCTCGGCGGCGGCGTCATGCCCCTGTCGGCGTTCATCGCCAACCCCACGGTGTGGGAGGTGATGATCCCCAACCCGATCATCCACTCGACCACCTTCGGCGGCAATCCGCTCGCCTGCGCCGCCGGGCTCGCCGCGATCCAGGTGACGCTCGAGGAGGATCTTCCCGGCCAGGCGGCGGCCAAGGGCGACTACCTGCTCCGCGAGCTAGCCGCGCTCCAGGCCAGGTATCCCCAGGTGCTCGCCGACTCGCACGGCAAGGGCCTGCTGATCGGGATGGAGTTTCCGGTGCAGGAGATCGGGTGGCAGGTGGCGGCCGGGCTGTTCAAGCGCGGGGTGCTCGTGGCGGGGACCTACAGCAAGGCGCAGGTCATCCGGATCGAGCCGGCGCTCGGCATTCCGAAGGCCACACTGCAGGAGATGCTCAACCGGCTGGAGGACACGTTCAAGGAGGTCGCCGCTACAGTCGGTTGATGTCCCGGGTCTCGAGGATGCGCGTGGCGTAACCATCGCGCACGACCCGCAGCATCGCGCGGCCCACCTGCTCGGTGGTGGTGATGGTGTTCGGGAACAGGGCACGCCAGGTGGGGCCGATGGGCGCCGCTAGCGTGTACAGCAGGCGCACCCACCGCGTCTTCGAACGCACCCCGTGGAGCGGCAGGATGGCTCCCGGGCGGAACATGTACGCGGCCTTGAAGGGGAGGCGGAGCAGGTCGTTCTCCGTCTTCCCCTTGACGCGTGCCCACATGGACCGCCCCTGCTCCGAGCTGTCGGTCCCGGCGCCCGACACGTAGACGAACGTCACGGCTGGGCTCGAGCGTGCCACCATCCGCGCGACCGCCAGCGTCAGGTCGTGCGTGAGGCTGGTATAGCGCTCCTGCCTCATCCCGATGGACGAAACGCCGAGACAGAAGAAGCAGGCGTCGAATCCGGCTAGCTCGCCCTCGATCCCGGCCAGATTCGCGACGTCCGGTACGACGACCTCGCGGAGCTTGGACGCGGTCTGTCTGGTCGAAGAGCGGCCGACGGCGAGGACGCGGTCCACACCGGGATCGAGCAGGCACTCCCGCAGGACGCCCTGACCCACCATGCCGGTGGCGCCGAAGAGCAGCACGTTCACGACGATGATCCCTCCTATACCGGCTCAGGAGACTCGGACCCGGTCCCCCTTGGCATCGTACAGCGGCTCCCGCATCAGCTCACCCTCCACCCATCGACCGAAAATGTCCACTTCGACCGGCGTGCCTGGGGCCGACTGCCTCTCGGGAACGTACGCGTACGCGATCGAGCACTCGACGGTGTAGCCGTAACCGCCGCTGGTGACCCGGCCCACGATGTTTCCTCCGATACGGACGGGTTCGTTTCCCAAGGCCACCGCCCGCGGATCGGCCAGGGTCAAGCAGCAGAGCCGGCGCGTGATGCCGCGCTGACGGGTCTCGACCAGGGCGTCGCGACCGAGGAACCCCCCTGCCTTGTGCATCCTGACCGCGAAGCCGAGTCCCGCCTCGAACGGATTGGTGTCGGAGGTAATGTCGGCGCCCCAGGCCCGATACCCTTTTTCAAGTCGGAGGCTCTCGATGGCGTGATACCCCCCCGGCACGAGCCCGTGCGGCTGCCCGGCAGCCCAGAGCGCCTCCCAGAGCGAGAGACCATATTCGGTCGGGCAATACAACTCCCACCCTAGCTCGCCCACGTAGGTCACCCGAAGTGCCTCGACCGGCGTGTTCGCCACCGCTATCGATTGGCGTGTGAGATAGGGGAATGCCGAGTTGGACAAATCTGCGGGAGAAAGCGCCTGGAGGATGTCCCGCGCGCGCGGGCCCCACAGCGCAAAGCAGGCGTAGCGCGAGGTGATGTCGTTGAGCTGGACGCCGCCGGCCTCCGGCAGATGGGATCGAAGCCAGGTCATGTTATGGGTGCCGAAGGCGGTGCCGGTCACGATCCAGAACCGGTCCTCCGCGGCGCGGCTTACGGTAACATCGGCCTCGATCCCACCGCGGCGATTGAGCATCTGCGTGTACACCACGCCGCCGACGCGTCCCGCCACGGCGTTGGCACAGAGGGACTCGAGAAAGCGGGCCGCGCCGCCTCCCGCCACTTCGATCTTGGCGAATGACGTCTCGTCGAACAGCCCCGCTGCGTCCCGCGTGGCCCGATGCTCGACACCGGTGGCCGGGGACCACAGCCGGCCGGCCCAGCCGTCCGGGCGGGTGCCGCGCTTCCCGGCCCCGGCGTTGGCTTCGTAGTAGTTCACTCGCTCCCACCCGGCCTTCTCGCCGAACGCGGCCCCGTGCAGGGCGTGCCACCCATACACCGGTGAGACCCGGAGCGGCCGGCCCGCCTGGCGCTCCCGTCCCGGATAGGCGATCGAGTAGTAGGTCTCGTACACCTCATTGGCTCGCGCGAGGGTGTAGGTCGGCGAGGCGAAGTGGCCGCCGAAGCGACGGATGTCCATGCTCCACAGATCGGTCTGCGGCTCGCCGCTGGTGATCCACTCGGCCATGACCTTTCCGACTCCACCTGCGCCCGCCACGCCATGCGCGCAGAATCCGGCGGCGACGAAGAAACCGCGCACGGCCGTCTCCCCCAGACAAAATTCGCCGTCCGGCGTGAACGCCTCGGGGCCGTTGATCAGCTTCTCGAACCCCACCGTGCGGAAGGCCGGGACTCGGCGCCGGGCGCTGTCCAGCAGCGGCCCGAAGCGCTTCCAGTCGGGCTCCACCACCCTGAAGTTGAAATCAGGGGGAATCCGGTCGAGGCCGCCGGGATCGAGAGCCCAAGGAGTGGAGTCGGCGTGATAGCCGCCCATGGCGAGACCGCTCCGCTCCGGCCGCACATAGATCAGGCCATCGAGATCGCGGAGCGTAGGCAGGCGTTCTCCCGGATCCTCCGGGCCCATGAACTGGTCGGTCACGACGTACTGGTGCAGCAGCGGCACTACCGGGACTCGCACGCCGGCGAGACGGCCGATCTCTGCAGCGTAGATCCCACCGGCGTTCACCACGACCTCCGTCGCGATGTCGCCTTCCGCGGTCCGCACTCGCCGGACCCGTCCCTGCTCGACATCGATGGCGATCACACGCCGCCCGGTCAGCACTCGCGCGCCGCGCCGAGCGGCACCGTCGGCCAGGGCACGGCAAAGTCGGGACGGGTCGATATAGCCATCGGAGGCGAGAAACGAGGCGCCGAGCACACCATCCGGGTCGAGCAACGGAAACCGCCGCGCGGCCTCATCGGCGGAGATCAGGTCGAGCGGAAGTCCGAAGGTTCGGGCCCACGCCGCCTGGCGCCGCAGCTCTTCCATGCGCTCCGGACTGGCCGCCAGGCGAAGGCCGCCGGTTTCCTTCCAGCCGGGTGGCTCGGCCGCGTCGCTCTCCAGGCGGCGGTAGAGCTCCACGCTGTACATCATCATGCGGGTCAGGGTGAGGGACGCGCGGAGCTGACCCACGAAACCGGCGGAGTGGAACGTGGAGCCGCCGGTGAGGTCGGCGCGCTCGAGCAGCACGATGTCACGCCACCCCAGATCGGTGAGATGATAGGCGATGCTCGCGCCCGCGAGCCCGCCCCCGATGATGACGCAGCGGGCCTGCGCCGGCGATTCAGCGGGCACCGGCGTGCCTCAGCCAAAGAGCGTAGCGAGCATCGGCCGCGCTCTCCTGGAGGCGGGCGAAGTGCTTGGCGGCGTAGGCCGCGTAGTCGAACTCGATTCTGGAGACGGCGATCTGGACCACGCCCCACATCGCCTCACGGAAATCGGACATGATCCGCATCAGCCGGAGGCAGGCCAGACGACGGTCGGGGCCGGGCCCGCCGAAATAGTGCTCGAGCAGGAGGCTGTCGTCGGCTTCTCTGAGATCGTTGTTGATGGAGAGGTTGCCGAGGTCGAAGTACCGGTCGCCCATCCCGGCATATTCCCAGTCCACGATCCGCGCGCGGGTGCCGTCGTGAATGAAGTTGGCGTTGAGCAGGTCATTGTGGCAGGGCACGGGGAAGTGCTCCTCTCCCTGAAGCGCGTCCTCGATCTCCCCCGCGATGCGACTCGCGGCCCTGAAGTCTCGCGGCACCGGCACACCGCGCGCTTCGGCGGTGCGGGCGTAGGACTGGACCACACGAAAGGGACTGAAGGTCCCCGGGATCGGCGGTCCATCGTGGAAGGTCCGGACCGCTCGCGCTACCGCCGCCAGGGTGCCGGAGTCGCGCAGCTCCTCCGGCGAGATCGGACGCCCCGGAATGAAGCGGGTGACCAGCGACTCCTGATCCGCCAGGAAAGCCGCCACCTCCGGTCCGACGCCGAGCCGCGCCGCCGAGAGGGCCGCGGCGTGCTCGGCTGCACGGTCGATTTCCAGAAACACCGTGTCTGGACTGGTCACGCGCACGACGTAGTCTCCGCCACCCAGCGTGACCCGGTAATTCCGGTTCGTGATCCCGCCGAGGAGCGGCTGGGGTGCACTCCCGAGCTCCCCTAAGAGCGGAACCAGCCGCTCGAGAATCGGATCGAGGATCTCAGCCATGGCCATCGAACGCCTCCAGCTGCGGGCGGCCGCCGGCCTCGAAGAACGGCAGAAGCCACCTCACCACCCTCGGCTTCCCGAAGATCACGCCGTAGACCGCGTCACGGGGGTGGCGGGGCTTCCGATAGGCCTCGACCCAGCGGCCACCGGCCTCGGTTACCAGGAGCTCGGTTGCGGCGATGTCCCATAGACGGACACCGTAGTCCACCATGGCGCCAACCCTGCCTTCGGCGGCCAGGGTATGCCCCAGACAATCGGCGTACGAGCGGACCAGGGGATGGGTGCGCTGCAGCCGGTCGAAGCGCCGCGCCTGGCCGCAGCGAGCGAACCGGTAGCGCTCGGCTGTCGCAATCACTTCACGCCCCAGGTCTTCGCCCCGGCCCAGATCGCGGAGCCGGATGCGCCGCCCGTTCCGGAACGCTCCGAGGCCGAGGCCGGCCGTGTAGCGGAGCCCGAGCGCCGGCTGGTCGATGGCGGAGGCGATGGAACGCCCCCGGTAGTGGAGGGCGATCAGTGTCCCGAAGAAGGGAATACCGTGGGTGAAGCTCAGCGTACCGTCGATCGGATCCAGTATCCACTGGAACGGCGAGTCGAGCCGCAGCGCCGGGAGTTCCTCCCCCATAATCCCGTGGCCCGGGAAGGCCCGGCTGATGGCACGCCTGAGGGCCAGCTCGGTCGCCATGTCGGCGTCAGTCACGTAACTCTGGTCGGCCTTGAGCCGTTTCGTCACCCCGCGCGCGAGGTGGTGGCGCACCGTGCGCCGGGCCAGCGCGGCGAATCGGCCGGCGGCCGCGTGGAACTGGCGGCGCTGGGCCAGGGACAGGGGAGCCGGGTCGGGCAGGGCGCACCTCGGTCGGCGGCAATGGGGTGGGCGACGCTCGCTGGGCGACGCTCGCTGGGCGACGCTCTATGATACTCCCGGCTGGACCCCCGGGGAGGGGCAGGGCCGCAGCTCTGGACAGGAGACTCAATGCGCGGTAGCCTATCCTCCGGAACTCCTGCCCTTGTGCTTCCTGACGACATCTCACCAGCGTGGAGAGGGTGCCGATGACCACCAAGGTCGGATTGCATGCGGACTCCGAACGCGATGCGGCGGACCTCGCCAAGTTCGGGTACAAGCAGGAACTCAAACGCGCCCTCGGCACCTTCAGCTCGTTCGCGGTGGCTTTCAGCTACATCTCGCCTTCCACCGGCATCTTTACCCTCTATGCGCTGGGGCTTGGATTCATCGGGCCAGCCTTCTTCTGGACCTGGCCGCTGGTGTTCGCGGGCCAACTTCTGGTGGCGCTGAATTTCGCCGAGCTGTCGAGTCACTTTCCGGTCGCCGGGTCGGTGTTCCAGTGGACCAAGTACCTGGCGGGTCGGACCTACGCCTGGTTCGCCGGGTGGATCTATCTCGCGGCGGGCGTCCTCACCGTGACGGCGGTAGTCGTGACCCTGCCGCTGGCGATGATCCCGGCCCTCAACGGTCTGGGATTGGCGATGGAGAATAGCCTCGAGAACCAGCGGATGGTGGCGGTGATCACGCTGCTGATCATCACCGTGCTCAACATCTATGGCGTCAAGCTGGTGTCGATCGTCAACAACACCGGCGTGGTGTTCGAAATCCTCGGCATGGTGGTCTTTGCCCTGATCCTGGGCGCGGCGTATAACCACCAGGGGATCGGCGTGGTGGCGCAGACCGGCGGCCAGACGCTGACCTTCGGCACCTTCACGGCGGCCATGTTCATGAGCCTGTTCGTGATCTACGGCTTCGACACGGCCTCCACCCTGGCGGAAGAGACCCGCGATCCCCGGCGCGAGGCCCCCAAGGCCGTGCTCGCGTCTATCATCGGCGCCTTCGTGATCGGGACCATCTTCCTCTGGGGCACGCTGATGGCCATCCCCAACGTGGCCGACGCCATCAAGAACGGCATGGGCCCCGCCCAGATCATCGAGGCCAATTTCTCGCCCTTCTGGGCCACGGTCTACCTGCTCGTGGTGGTCGCGGCCATCTTCGTCTGCTGCCTGTCGATTCAGACGTCGACGATCCGCCTCATGTTCGGAATGGCCCGGGACAACCAGCTCCCCTTCTCCGGGAAGCTCGGCAAGGTGAGCCCAAAGCTGCACACTCCGATCGGTGCCTCGATCGCGGTCGCCCTGCTCGCGTCCATCCCGCTGCTTCAATACGCCGGTGCCGCCTACATCGCCATCGCGGCGACGGGCATGATCTACCTCAGCTACTTCCTGGGAAACATCGCGACCCTCCGTGCCCGCCTCGGCGGGTGGCCACGACAGCCGGGTGCGTTCAGCCTCGGTGGGTGGGGGGTCGCGGTGAACGTCCTGGCCCTGGTCTGGGGGGGGAGCATGCTGGTGAACTTCGCGTGGCCTCGCGCTTGCTGTAACCCGAAGCCGACGGAAACAGTGGTGGGCGGTGCCCAGCTGCTAAACTTCCACCTACCCTTCCTCGACGGCATTCCCGTACTCTGGACGGTGTTCGGCACGATCTTCTTGATCGGGGCGGCCTACTACTTCGCCGTCCAATGGAGCAACCCGTTCACGCCAGCGGTGGTCCCCGAGGGGTAGACGAGGGCCGGACGGGCGGAAGAGTGCCCGGCCGGATGCCGTCACTCGGATACCGTCACTCCGTGCACGAAGTGCGGCTCCCGTTGTTCGCAATTCTTATGTGAGGCGGATCGGCCCCTGAGGCCACGCTGGAGGAGATGCTGAACCGGCCCGAGGGCACGTTCAAGGAAGTCGCGGCGGGGCTGGGGTGACGCCCCGGACAAGGCAAGAGGGCATGCGCTCGCAGCATGCCCCCGTGCGACCATCCGGCCCCAGGCGATGCTACTCGCTGGTACCGCTCTCCTCCTCCGCAGCCGCGCCCAGCGCCTTAGACCAGCTGATCGTCCCGCCAAACCAGACCTTGACCCCCTTGCTGTTGAGCGTGCCCGTGTTCGGATCGAACTTGGTGAACTTGGTCGCGTCGTCCCCGGTGACTACCACGTGCACCGCCGGAGAGATGGACACCGGGCCGGCGGTGAACGGGACGGCCGCCGACAGGTCGAGGTGGGTGAAGCCGTTGTCGGCGAAGTTGAACGACTGATCTGAGTTGGGGTCGCTTGGGATGCCCTGTCCGGCGTCCAAGCCCGCGAGCGCGCCTAGAACCACCGAGAATTTCTGGTCCTTCGGCTGAATCGTGTGCGAGATGCTGCCCTCGAAGTAGGCGCCCTTGATCTTGTCCACGTCGTACCACATCGCGAGCTTCGGGTTGAGCGGCACGCTCAAGGCCACCTTGCCGTACAGCTCGATCGTGTTGGCGGCCTTGGTGAACCCGGCGTTGTTGGGGAAGTAGTATCCGGTCCCGCCCAGGGTGAAGTTGGCCTTCTGATACGGGTAGTTGAACTCACCCCACCAGTCGAACTCGGCCACGTCGAAGCTCGACTCGCCGCCGCTCTCGCTGATGTCGCTCGCACCGTCGTACTTGCCCGGCTCGATGTTGAACCAGCCACCCGCGGTGAAGCTCGCGGGCCCCGTGGGGAAGGTCACGTACACATCGGGCTGCAGCACCAGCTTGTTGGTGTACGTGATGCCGCGCCACACGTAATCGCTGAACACGCCCAAATCCGCACCGATGGTCGCCTGCGCCGCGGCCGGCGTGGCGGTCGCGACGGCGCTCGCGACGACGAGGGCAGCTCCCAGAACGTTCGCTCGCTTCATTGTCTCTCCCGACGAAGAAGTGGTGACGCGCGGAAACAAAAAAGGCCCTCGAATCAAGTCGAGCGGCCGGGGAACTCCCACAACGTCCTGCACCCGAAACGGCTCGACATCCTACGTGAACGCGTAGTAATCCGCGGCGCGATTGCAGTTCGAGTTGTACAGAGGGGGCATGAGAGCAATGTACCCGTCGGGCTCGGACCGTCAAGGCGTCGGCGCGGTGAGCGACGCGAACCCCGGATGGGTCCGGAGCGGCGCTCACACCGGGTCGCTGGCGAGCCCCGCCGGCGTGATCCAGCTCGGAAACGTGAGCCGCGGGCGTAGCGTGGCGACAGCCGTGTCGAGATCGCCGCTCAGCAGGTAGATCTGCGCCAAATATGTCTGCCGCTGCGGCTGCAGCCAGCGCCGTGCGGAGTCCGCGTAGGCGCGCTCGGCGGCGGGCTGCGACCGGTAGTGCGCTGCTTCCGCCTTGAAAAGGTGGTACGCGCCCGTGTCCGCCTCGAACGCGTCGGCCCGCACCGCGTCCGCCGCGGGGAAGAACAGGGTGTCCGAGGCGAGGTCCACCGTGCCGCTCGACCCGCGCCCCAGTTCCTCCTCCAGCAGCCAGCGATCGGCCACCGCGTGCGCGAGCTGCCGTGGGTCATGACGGAAATTGCGCTTGGATGCAGCGAATCTGCACCGCGGCCCCGCTTGCGGCGCCGGGCCCGACTATGCACCTTGAGATTGACGCCCGCGAGAGGCTTCGTTGGAAGCCAAGTCCACTTTCGTCAAGCGCTTCGGCGATCTCATCGCCCTGTTGCGCGCCGACCCCGGCAACGACGCGGCCCAGGACCTGGCGCTGGCGACGTCGGCCGCGGCTATCGAAACCGAGCCGATCGTCATCGAGGCCGGCGTCGAGTGGAGTGTCATTCCCGACGACCTGACCCTCAAGGGCCGCCTCCTCGCCCGCCAAGTCGACACCATCCGCCTCGCGGCCGGAACCGGGCCCGACGAGCTGCTCCTGCTGGCCCGCGCGCTGTCTCACGACGCGGTACCGGTGCGCAGCTCACCCAATATCCAAGTCGATATGGTGCAGTTCCTTACGCCGCCGACGGCCGCGCCTGAGCCGGGGCCACCCGTGCCGGCGCCGCCCCACGCCGAGTCGAGCCGCGGCGAGGAGCGCCGGACCTGGACCGACCGCCGCCGGCCAGGGCGGGCTCACCACATCGGCATCGAGCGGCGGCAGACGCCGGATCGGCGGGTCACTGGCGAGCGGCGGGTCGAGCTCATCCGGGACCAGCGCACGGAGTCCGTGCACCTGCACGAAGTCCTCGGTCGCAGCGTCAGGGGTGTGGCGTGGGATCTCGTGCTGACGGCGGCGCTCGCCCTGGTCCGCCTGGTGCCGAAAGTCCCTGCCGGGGAGCGACGCACGTTCGGCATCCAGCTCAGGCGCGCCATTCCGCGCCGCGCCATCGAGGCGTTGGTGGATGTCGCGGAGCGGGAATCGGAACAGCGCGAGCGCGCCATCGAGGTGCTGCGATGGATCGGCCTCGACGCGGCGGAGGTCGTGCTCGACCGGCTGCTGGAAGGCGAGGCCCTGGGGGTCCGCGGCTTCTACTATGACGTTCTCGGCGGCATGCCGGACGTCTATCCGCTGGTGACCCCGCTGCTCGCGAGCCGGCGTCCGCTCTCGGTGCGGCACGGGGCGGCCCTGCTCGGACGGCTGGGCCTACCCGCGGGGATCGACCAGTTGCTGCCGCTCCTCGCCCACCGCGACGAGGCCGTCCGGGTCGCGGCGGTTCGCGCCATCGGCGAGATCCACGAGGGCTCGGCGGCGGACGCCTTGCGACAGGCCCTGCACCATCGCGACCCTCACACCCGGGCGGCCGCGGCCGACGCGATCGGGGTCTGGCGGGGCGGCGTGCTCGCGATTCTCGTCGTGGCCTCGCTCGAGACCGAGCGCGACCGCGACGCCTGGCAGTCGCTGGTCGGCGTGCTCGGGCGCCTGGCCACGGTCGAGACCTGCTCGGCCCTGGCCCACGTGGCCCTGAGCCGCCGGAGCGTCGTCCGGCGGCAGGGCTACTCCACGACTCAACGCCTGGCCGCGGTCGAGGCCCTGGGGATGACCCACGCCCCCGCGGCCCGCGGGACGCTCGAGCGCCTCGCCCGTGACGCCGAGGGCGTCGTGCGCTACGCGGCGGATCGGATTCTGGAAGCGGACCGCCAGCGGGCGGGGTGAGGCGCTACCGACCGCTCACCGGTGCACGTCGAACCCGGCGATGTGCAGATCGAGATTGTGGTTGACCCGAAGTCCCACGGCCCCGTCGGTGGGGGTCGCCTTCGCATCCATCGAGTAGACCGGCTCGCCGTTCACCAGGAACACGACCTTGCTCGGGTCGCGCTTGTTGTCGATCTCGAGCTTGTTGGTGGACGGGCTCTTCCCATCGGGCTTGTGCACCGCGCCGGACGCCACCCATCCCTTGGTCACTTCAGTCGTCTTATTCCCCTCGCGCCGCTTCACCAGGTAGGTCCCGTCCTGCCGCACCAGGAAGTAGGTGTACTGCTCGGCGGCGCCGTCCAGCGACTGGCCGCCGTAGAACAGGCCGTAGCCCTCGGCATGCGTGGTCGGCTTGGTCTGGGTGAAGGTCGCGAGGGTGTGGAACGGTCCCTTTCCCACGTGCTGGGCACGGTAGAGGATGATGGCGGGTCCCAGGGTCACGTGGATGCCGCTGCCCATGGGGACCACCTTGACGTTGGCGGCGGCGGCGTTCTCGTCGGTGCGGACCGTCCAGCCGGCCGGCACGGTGCCGCCGCCGGCGACCGGATGGTCGTGGTCGCCGTGCTCGTGATGGACCGCTTCCTGCGCGGCGAGCCGGCCGGCGCCGGCGGCGAAGAGAAGCGCGGGAAGGAGCAGCAGACGCGGGGCCGCTGATCGCATGGGGTGTTCCTTTACGGTTGAAGTGAACCGGGTTGCGGAGTCCGGCCGGCCTGGATAACCTACGGCCTGCCGAACCTCAACGCGGAGACCAACGGTGGCCGGATACTGGCTCGGAGTCGTGCTGGCCTCGATCGGGGCGACCCTCATCCTGAGCGCCCTCGCGTTCGTCTCGACCCTGGTCGGCGTACTCATCAACGCCATGATCGTCATCGTGAGCGGTCCGCTCATCGACCGGCTGCTGGCTCGCCGCGGGGGGATGGCCGCAAGGTAGGCCCGCCATCGGCCGCGCCCCGGCCGATTTGTTCACGACGTTTCCTGCTGCCGACTGCCCCCAACAGCCGTCTCCCCCCGCCCGAGGCCCGCCAGACCGCGCCGACGCGATCCCGCCGGGATCCTGACCCATCTCGGACGTCGCGGCACTCTGTCTCTACGCGCCCACCACCGAGATTGGTTGCGCCGCCAGCGAGGCGACTGTGACCGTGTCGTCCGATGGTGCGAATTCAGTCACTCGGGTCCAGTGTTCTGGTCGGTGGAGTTTGCCGGTTGGATCGGGTGGCAAAGGTCATTTCGTCGGTGCGGCGGGGATCGGACGGCTGGCGCGCGCGGATCACTCTTCCGGTGCTGCGGCGGCCGCCTCCGGCGTCGTCGCCATCCGCATCGCGGCGTCGTAGTTGATCTTGAGGCTGCCCAGCAGCTCGCGCAGCCCGCGCACCTTCACCTGCAGCCCGCCGCCCCGCCGGGTCATGGTGCTCATGAGCCCGGCGGTGTCCGACAGGCCGGTGAGGCTCAGGGCCCCGGACTCGGCCTTCATCTGGTCGAGCAGGCGCGCCAGCCCGCGGACCACGACGTCGTCCGCCCGGAGTGACGCCATCTCCTCGATGACCGCGTAAATGCGCCCGAATCGCTGGGGCAGCGACTCGAGGTAGGCGAGCTGGGCCAGTTGTCGGGACGAGAGCTTGGCGCCCATGGGTCCAATGGGGTGGGGAGAAACGGGTAATCTAATCGCACAGGTGAATCTCCCGCCCCGGTGTTTCGTACGGCGACGGTGAGCCCGCCGCCGGGCCACTCCGGGACACCAACGTATGCGCAGCTACTACTAGCAGGCGGTCCCCATGAAGCTCTCCGACCTCTCGATCCGCCGCCCCGTGCTCGCCAGCATGGCGAGCCTCGCCCTCGTGCTCTTCGGGGCGCTCGGCTACACCCGCCTCGCGGTCCGCGAGTTCCCCGACGTCGACGCGCCGTTCGTCTCGGTCACCACCGTGCTGCCGGGCGCCAACCCGCAGGTGGTCGAGTCCGCCGTGACCGACATCCTCGAGGAGGAGCTGAGTACCGTCGAAGGCCTGCGGACGCTCACCAGCTCGAGCGGCGAGGGCGTCAGCAACATCACGCTCGAGTTCAACCTCGACCGGAACGTCGAGACCGCGGCCCAGGACACCCGCGACAAGGTCGCCCGGGTCCGGGAGCGGCTGCCCCAGGACGTCGAGGAGCCGGTCGTCGCGAAGCAGGATGCCGACGCGGAGCCGTTCTACTGGCTCGCGCTCTCGGGTGAGAACTACGACCTGCTGCAGCTCTCCGACATCGGCGATCGCCTGGTCAAGAGCCGCCTGCAGACGCTGCCCGGCGTGGGGCAGGCCCGCATCTTCGGCGAGCGGCGGTTCTCCATGCGCGTCTGGCTGGACGCGTCCGAGCTGGCGGCGCGCGGGCTCACCGTCCAGGACGTGCAGCAGGCGATCCGGACCCGCAACGTCGAGGTGCCCGCCGGACGCATCGAGTCCGACCGGCGGGAGTTCACCGTCCGCTCGCTGGGGGAGCTCAAGACGCCGCAGGAGTTCGCCGAGCTGGTGGTCAGCAGCACCAAGGGCGTGCTGGTCAAGCTCAAGGACGTCGGCCGGGTGGAGCTGGGGGCGGAGGACGAGCGGAGCGCGCTGCGCTACAAGGGAACGTCCGCCGTGGCGGTGGGCGTGGTCCGCCAGTCCAAGTCCAACATCATCCAGGTGGCCGACGCGATCCGGGGCGAGCTGCCCCGGATTCAGCAGTCCCTGCCGCCCGGCGTGCACCTCAACACGGCGTTCGACCAGTCGATCTTCGTGAAGCGCTCGATCCACGAGGCCGAGGGGACGCTCGGCATCGCGGCGCTGCTGGTGGTGATCATCATCTTCATCTTCCTCCGCAACCTGCGGGCGACGATCATCCCCGGCCTCGCGATCCCCACGTCCATCGTGGCGGCGTTCGCCATCATGTACTTCATGGGGTTCTCGATCAACAACTTCACCCTGCTCGCGCTCACCCTGGCCATCGGCATCGTGGTGGACGACGCGATCATCGTGCTGGAGAACGCCTACCGCCACCAGGAGGAGCTGGGGGAAACGCCCGAGGTGGCAGCCATCAACGGCACCCGCGAGATCGGCTTCGCCGTGCTTTCCACCACGATCGCGCTGGTCGCGGTCTTCACCCCGCTCGCCTTCCTCACCGGGTCCACGGGGCGCCTGTTCAACGAGTTCGGCATCGCGGTCGCGGGCTCGGTGATCATCTCGGGCTTCGTCGCCCTCACGCTCACGCCCATGCTGTGCGCCAAGATCCTTCGGGTGCCCCAGCGCCACGGTGTGCTGTATCGCGCGCTCGAGACCGGGTTCACCCGGCTGGCCTCCGGCTATGCCCGCACCCTCCGGCTGGCGCTCCAGCACCGGCTGGCCGTGGTGCTTGGCGCCGTGCTGGTCACCGGCGCGGCCGTCGTGGTGTTCAAGTCGCTCAAGCGCGAATTCGTGCCGCCCGAGGACAAGGGGTGGTTCTTCAACTTCGTCATCGCGCCCGAGGGCTCGTCGCTGGCGTACACCGACGGGTACCAGCGCCAGGCCGAGGCGATCCTGGCCAAGACCAAGGGCGTCGAGAGCTACTTCAGCGTGGTGAACCTGGGCGACGGCGTGAGCCGCGGAATGATCTTCACCAACCTCGACGACTGGTCCAAGCGCAAGCGCTCGGTCCAGGACATCATCAACGAGGTCCAGCCCCAGTTCTTCGGTATCCCGGGCGTGTTCGTGTTCGCCAACAACCCGCCGGCCTTCGGCTTCGGGAGCCCGGTCAACTTCGTCATCCAGCACTCCGACTTCGACTCCCTGGCCCGCGGCAACGACACGCTGCTGGCGCGGGCGCGCCAGATCGCCGGCCTGGTGAACGTGGACAGCGATCTCAGGGTCAACAAGCCGCAGCTCGAGGTGAGCTTCGATCGCGACCGGGCGGAGGACCTTGGCGTGCCGGTGGGCGACGTCGCCACGACGCTCCAGGTGCTGCTCGGCGGCAGCAAGACCGGGACATTCACCCGGGCCAACAAGCAGTACGACGTGATCGTGCAGCTCGATCCGCGCGCACGGGCCACCCCGAGCGACATGACCGGCCTCTACATCCGGGGCCGGGATGCGTCGCTGGTCAAGCTCGAGGCGGTGGCGAGCGTCAAGGAGGGCGTGGGACCCCGCGAGCTCAATCACTTCAACCGGGTGCGCGCCTCCACCCTGACGGCCGGCCTGGCGCCCGGCTTCACGTTGGGTGAGGCGCTCGATTCGCTCAACCGGGTCGCGCGCGAGGTGCTGCCCCGCGGCAGCAGCATCGCCCTCGCCGGCGAGTCGCGAGAGCTGGAGGAGAGCGGCTCGTCGCTCTACTTCGCGTTCATCCTGGCCCTGGTGGTCGTCTTCATGGTGCTCGCCAGCCAGTTCGAGAGCCTGGTCCATCCGTTCACGGTGCTGCTGTCGGTGCCGCTCGCGGTCACCGGCGCCCTGTTCACGCTCAAGCTGATGAATTCCACCATCAACGTGTACAGCCAGATCGGCATGATCCTGTTGATCGGCCTGGTGACCAAGAACTCGATCCTGCTGGTCGAGTACATCAACCAGCTCCGCGAGCGCGGCATGAGCACGCTGGACGCGGCGCAGGAAGCCGGCCGCATCCGGCTCCGGCCGATCCTCATGACGTCGGTGGCCACCGTGATGGGCGCCCTGCCGATCGCCATGGGCCTGGGGGCCGGCTCGCTGAGCCGCCGCCCACTGGGCTACGCGATCGTCGGCGGCCTGGTGTTCTCGACGGTGCTCACGCTGTACCTCGTGCCGACGGTGTACGTGATTTTCGACGGGGTGCTCGCGCGGGTCGGCGGCCGCACCCGCCGGCGGGGCGCCCTGGTCGCCGCGGAGGCCGAGTGATCGGTGGCCTGCTGCTGCTGCTCCAGGTCTCGGCGCCGCCGGCGGCAGGACCGGCCGGCACGCCACGGGTCACCCTGGCGCAGGCCATCGAGCGCGCGACCCGGCTCGATCCGAACTATGTCCAGGCGCTGGGCCAGGTAGACAATGCGGAGTGGGGGCGCCGGGCGGCCCTGGCGGTGCTGGTGCTGCCGTCGATCACCGCCTCGATCGACGCGACCAAGTACTCGACCGAGTTCTTCAACATCGGCACCGGCCGGAACCAGGCGGAGGCGGTCAATGCCACCGTCGAGGCCCGGTACGATCTCTTCAGCGCCCAGAAGTTCACCGACCTGGGCCGGACCCGCGCCGAGCTCGAGGACGCCGAGGCCAGCGAGCTGCAGCAGCGGTTCCGCACCGCGCTGCTAGTGGAGTCGGACTACTACGCGGTGCTCCAGAACCAGGAGCTCTCGCGAGTGGCCGGCGACCGCACCCGCCGGGCGGAAGAGGGCCTGAGCGTGGCGCGGGCTCGGGTGGTCTCCGGCGCCGCGGTCCAGAGCGACTCGCTGCAGCTGGTCCTGGAGCTCACCCAGGCACGGACCGACCAGCTGCGGCGCGATGCGGCCCTCACCGTGTCGCGGCTCCAGCTCGGCCGCCGCATCGGTGAGGGCGGGCCGGTGGATGCCGAGCCGGTGGACACGGCCCAGGCCCCCGAACTCCCGATCGGGCTCGACGAGGCGGTCCAGCTGGCCGTGACCCAGGGACCGCAGTACCGGGCGGCGCGGGCCAACGAGCGGGCCGCATCGGCGTTCCTCCAGGGCCAGCGCGGGCAGTACCTGCCGCGCTTCACCCTCATCGGAAGCCATTTCCGGTTCGACGACAGCTTCTTCCCCAGCGCGCGGAACGTGTCGTCCATCGCGCTCAGTGTCTCGCTGCCGATCTGGAACGACGGACGGCGCGAGATCGCCATCTCGCAAGCGCGGGTCAATCGCGACGTCTCGCGCGCCATTCGGGAAGACCTGGAGCGGGCGGCGCGCCCGGACGTCACCGCGGCGGTCGAGGCCTACGTGACGGCCCGGGCCACCACCGAGCTGTCCCGCACCGGCGTGCTGGTGGCGCGGGAGAACTACCGGGTGCAGGACTCGCGCTACCGCGCCGGCGCCACGACGATTCTCGACGTGCTCGATGCCCAGATCCGCCTCACGCAGTCGGAGGCGGATCTGGTGCAGGCCCGGTACGCCGCGCGGCTGGCGCTCGCCGGCCTCGAGGCTATCCTGGGCCGACGACTCTTCACGAACAGGGATGTGCCGTGAGACTCAACGAGGGAATGCCAGGGGCGCCGGTGCGATCGCTGGCGCTGGGAATCGGGCTGGCGCTGGCGCTGGCCGGGTGCGACAAGGCAGAGTCGGCCGGGAAGCCGGCCGGAGGCGAAGGCGGCGGAGCGGCCCAGCCGGCCATGCCGGTCGAAGTGGCCGTGGCGAGGACCGACACGGTCGTGGACGCCATCCTCGCCACTGGGCAGATCGAGGCCATTCAATCGATCGAGCTGCGCCCTGACATCGAGGGACGCATCGCCGCGATCCTGGTGCGCGAGGGCGCCTACGTCGGTCAGGGCACCCCGCTCTTCAAGGTGGACGACGCCGAGCTCAAGGCGCAGGTGGCCCGGGCCGAGGCGGACCGCGACCTCGCGCAGCAGTCGCTCACGCGCACCAAGGAGCTCCTGCAGCAGAAGGCCTCGTCCCAGTCCGAGCTGGAGCGGGCCGACGCCACCGCGCGGAGTAACCAGGCCCAGCTCGCGCTGCTCAAGGTGCGGCTCGCGCGCACTACCGTTCGCGCGCCGTTCGCGGGGGTCGTCGGGCAGCGCTTCGTGAGCCTGGGCGACTACGTAACGACCGATACCCGCCTGGCGTCGCTCCAGACCGTCTCGCCACAGCGAGCCTCGTTCCAGGTGCCCGAGCGCTACGCCGACCAGCTCAAGCGGGGCCAGGAGGTGACCTTCCGGGTGGCGGCCATTCGGGGTCGGGAGTTCACCGGACGCGTGGACTTCGTGGACCCGGTGGTGCAACTTCCCGGACGGACGATCATGGTCAAAGCGGTGACGCCCAATCCCAAACGGGCGCTGCAGTCCGGCATGTTCATCGAGGCCCGGCTTGCCACGGCGGTGCGCCCCAACGCGGTCGTCATTCCGGAGGATGCCATCGTCGCGCTCCAGGGCTCGACCTTCGTGTGGGTGGTGGTGAAGGGCAAGGCGACCCGCCGCCAGGTGGACATCGGCGTGCGGACGCCGGGCTTCGTCGAGGCGCGGAGCGGCGTCGAGGCCGCCGAGCAGGTCGTGGTCGGCGGCCAGGAGCGGCTGGGCGAGGGTGCGCCGGTGACGCCCAAGGTGGTGAACCGGAACCCGGTCCGCACCCAGGAGAGCTGATCGTCCGCCGGGCCGCCCTGCCGCTCCTCGCCGGCCTCCTGGCCCCGCTGTGGCTCGCGGCGGGTGGCGCGCGCGTCACCCTCCAGGCCCAGTCCACTCGCGCCGAGCGCAGCGCGTATCGCGAGACCTCCACTTACGCCGACGTGCTCGCATTCCTCGACTCGCTCCAGCGGGCCGGCGCGGGCGTGCGGGTCGGGACGCTCGCCACCAGCGTCGAGGGGCGCCGGGTGCCCTGGGTGCTCGCGTCCCGGCCGCTGGTGTCCAATCCGTCCGAGGCGCACCGCAGCGGCAAGCCGGTCGTGTGGATGCAGGCCAACATCCACGCCGGGGAGGTGGAGGGAAAGGAGGCCGCGCAGATGCTCCTGCGCGACCTGACGCGCGGCCCCTTGCGCCCGCTGCTCGACAGCCTGGTCCTCATCGTGGTGCCGATCTACAACACCGACGGCAACGAGCATTGGGCCAGCGGCGACGAGAATCGCCCGGGGCAGAACGGTCCTGCCGTTGTCGGCCGCAACCAGAACGGGCAGGGGCTCAACCTCAATCGCGACTACGTGAAGATGGAGGCGCCGGAGACCCGTGGCGCCGCCGCGCTGCTCGAAGCCTGGGACCCCGACGTCTTCCTCGACCTCCACACGACCAACGGCAGCTACCACGGCTACGCACTCACCTACGCCACGGGCCTCAATCCGAACGGCACGCCGGCGCGGGACTTCGCGCGCGACCGCCTGCTGCCCGCCGTGCGCGAGCGGATGCGCCGGCGGCATGACACGGCCACGTTCTGGTACGGCAACTTCCGTAACCAGGATCCCGATTCGCTCGCGCAGGGCTGGGAGACCTACGATGCGCGGCCGCGGTTCGGCACCAACTGGATGGGCCTCAGGGGCAAGCTCTCGGTCCTGAGCGAGGGGTACAGCAACGCGGACTTCCGCACCCGGGTCACCGCGACCTACGATTTCGTGCACGAGGTGCTGAGCCTGGTCGCCGAGCAGCGGGCGGTCGTGCTCGCGGCGGTCGCGGCCTCCCTCCGGCATCCGGCGGACTCGCTCACCGTGCGCTCGGTCCTGGGCCCAGCCTCGCAGCAGGACGTGGTGGCCGAGATTACCCGCCCAGCCGGCGAAGGCAACGGGGGCTACGCGCGACGGATCCGCACCGGTGTGTACCGGACGATCCGCATGCCGGTGTTCGACCGTTTCGCGCCGGCGCGGCGCGAGGCGTTGCCCGCGGCCTACCTCCTGCCGTCGCGGTTCGGGGATCTCGCCGCGCTGCTTCGGCGCCAGGGCATCGTGGTCGAGCGGTTGCGCCAGCCGTGGTCCGGCCCCGCCGAGCGGTTCACGGTAGATACCGTGGTGCTGCAGGAGCTGTTCGAGGGGCACCGGCCGGTCGAAGTCGAGGGGCGCTGGGCCGAGGGCGCCGCGATCATGGCGGAGGCCGGCTGGTTCCTCGTGCGTACCGACCAGCCGCTGGGCGTGCTGGCCGCATACCTGCTGGAGCCCGCTTCGGAAGACGGCCTCGCCACCTGGAACCTGCTCGACCGCGAGCTGCAGCCGCACGCCGCGTATCCCATCGTGCGCGTCCGCGCGCCGCTCGAGGCGGCCGCCGACGCGTTGCCCAGCCCGTGAACCGTCGAGGAGACGACATGCTCGAGCCCGGCGACCAGCCCCCACCCTTCACGCTCCCGGACGCGTCCGGCCAGCAGGTCTCGCTCAAGGACTTCGCTGGGCGCAACGTGATCCTGTACTTCTACCCCCGGGACGACACGCCGGGCTGCACCAAGGAGGCCTGCGGGTTTCGGGATGCCTGGACCGACCTCCAGGGTCTCGGCGTCGTGGTGCTGGGCGTGTCGGGGGACGACGCGGCCTCACACACGAAGTTCGCCGCCAAGTACCGCCTGCCGTTCACCCTTCTGTCTGATCCGGACCACAAGGTGATGACCGCCTACGGCGCGTACGGGCCCAAGACGATGTACGGGAAGCAGGTCGTCGGCGTGATCCGCTCCACCGTCTGGATCGGCCCGGACGGGCGGGTCCGGCGCCACTGGGCCCGGGTGGCCAATGCCGCCGAGCACCCGGACAAGGTCTCGGCCGCGCTCCGTGAGGCGCTGTGACCGTATGTCCCGTTATACTTGAACGTTCCTCTACACGGATTCTGGCATGACCGCGCGTACTGGCACACCCACGCCCCGATCCGCGCCCCCGCTCGGGGGTCCGGCCGACCGGTCGCGTTCCGCCGTCATCTGGGCCTGGGAGTGGACCAAGTCGATCGTGGTCGCGCTCCTGGTCTGGTTTCTTCTGCGCACTTTCCTGGTAGAAGCGTTCCGGATTCCCTCCGGCAGCATGGAGAACACCCTGCTGATCGGGGACTTCCTGTTCGTCAACAAGGCGTTGTACGGCGCCGAGGTCCCGTTCATCCACAAGCGGCTTCCCGCGGTTCGCGAGCCGCACCGGAACGACATCCTGGTATTCGACTCGGTCGAGGAAGAAGGGCTCAAGGTCGTCAAGCGCCTGATCGGGATGCCGGGCGACACCCTGTCGATGGAGGCGGGACAGCTGTTCCGGAACGGCCAGCGGGTGGACGAGCCCTACGTCGTGCACGGCGACCCGCACCGCTCGGAGGATCCGGTCCAGCGGGCGAAGATGCGGGAGTGGCAGGTGCCGCACCTGGTGCAGCACGATACGGCGAGCTACCAGCCCGATCTGCAGGACTGGGGACCGATCGTGGTGCCCGCCGACTCGTTCTTCATGATGGGAGACAACCGGGACAGCTCCTACGACGGGCGCTATTGGGGGTTCCTGCCGCGAAGCAACGTCCGGGGCCGCCCGCTGATCGTGTATTTCAGCTACGACCAGAACAGCTGGAAGTCACTGCCGTTCCTGACCGCCGTACGGTGGGGTCGGATCTTCACTCAGCCGGAGTAAGCCGGCGGACGCTAGATCTGCCGCGGCGCCTCCGGCAGGGATGAGCGGCTGAGCGTGCGGGCGATGTAGGCAGCGGTGCGACCGCAGGCGCCGCAGTGGAGCGTCACCCGTCCGCCCTGGGCGTCCTCCTCGGATGACGATCGCATGGGGGTACGTTCAACCTGAGGGGAATTGCAGGAGGGGCAGACCAACGGTTTCTGGTCCCGATCCGCCGCGATCAGAATCAGCGCTTCCGGCGCACGATACTCCTTGATGCCCCGACGTCCCACAGTCGGCCCTTCCGGCGGGGTCTGGTGGCACGGAAGTGGCTACCCCACCTTGGTTCCCAATTTACCGAAGGCGTTCGGCCACGCAAAGGTCGGCCATCCGCGCCGCGAGAGGGGACTCACACATGTCTATGAGCTTGCGCGCAGGCGCCACTGCGCTGGGGTTGGCGGCCCTCCTGCACGGCGCGGCGCACGCGCAGACCACTCACGTAGTTCGGCTGGTCGCGAACCCGAGCACCGAGGTCTATCGGTTCGAGCCGACGGAGGTGGTGGCCCGGTCGGGAGACCTGCTGGTGTTTCAGGTGGTGAGCGGCGCACCGCACAGCGTGGTGTTCGAAGGCCAGGGACTCTCGCCCGGCGTAAAGGGGGCGTTCAACAATGCGATGCCGAGCCGGTCCGGGGATCTCAGCAGCCCACTGCTTACGGCCAGCGGGAACGAGTATCGGATGACGGTGCCCCAGGTGCCAGCCGGGGCGTACCCATTTTACTGTCTTCCCCATCGGGCTTACGACATGCGCGGCAGCCTCACGATCAAGTAGCTAAGCCAATATACTGTAATATGTTGAACAAACGGCCCCGACTGAACACCCAGTCGGGGTGGCACATTCTGGTCACAAATATGAGCGAAGTAGTATCTCAAACTACTAGCGCGGCCGTCGCTCCCATGCGAGAATTCTGGCAACTCGACCCCCGCACCTTGGGGCGGGGACGATCCCGGTGGCGAAGGAGGACGCGTGGTGTCGGAACTCGGCGGTTCACAGATCTCGACCTTACTGGAAACACTTCCCGGTATCGCCAACGTGCTTCGGAGCCCCGTGGCCGATGCGCTCGGCAACGTGATCCGGGCCGGTGCCCGCCTGGCCGAATTCAGCGTCCAGGACGCGGAGGAGCTGGTGCGCTACGCCACCCGCCGCGGCCTGCTCGGTCAGGAGGAGGGTGACCGGCTCCTGGCCGAAGTCCACGCGGCCGAGCAACGGCGGATCGACAAGGCCGCGGATCGCGAGCGCGCGCTCAAGGCCAAGGCCCGCGCCCATGCCGATCAACGCCTCAGGCCGCACCATGCCC
>JBOHSB010000345.1:0-10641 GCA_050733015.1 Gemmatimonadales bacterium | reverse complement strand
GTTCACCGAGGGCGCCTTCCGCGACTTCGGCTACCGGGTGGCGAAGGAGTTCTACGGCGCGACGGAGATCGACGGCGGGCCGTGGTGCAAGCTGCCGAACGGCATCGTCATCAAGGACGCCATCGCGGATATCACGCTCCAGCAGGTGCTCACGCGGCCCGATGAGTTCGATGTGATCGCCACGCTGAACCTGAACGGCGACTACCTCAGCGACGCGCTCGCGGCCCAGGTGGGCGGCATCGGCATCGCGCCCGGCGGCAATATCAACCAAGTCACCGGCCACGCCATCTTCGAAGCCACCCACGGCACCGCGCCCAAGTACGCCGGCCAGGACAAGGTCAATCCCGGCTCGGTGATCCTCTCGGGCGAGATGATGTTCCGCCACCTCGGCTGGCACGAGGCGGCCGACCTGATCATCCGCTCCCTGGAGAAGACCATCGCCCAGAAGCGGGTGACCTACGACTTCGAGCGGCTGATGACCGGCGCCACCCTCCTCAAGACCAGCGAGTTCGGCGAGGCGATGGTGGCGAATATGTAGGAGGATGGAAAGACGGAAGGACGGAACGAACGCTCCCCCGTCGGACGGTCCTTCCGTCTTTCGATCCTCCCATCTTCCGTCATGTTCGTCCCTTCCACCGTTCAATCTCCCGCCGGTCCCGCTTGGTCGGCCGGCCCTTCTCCGGCGCGAACGCTGCGTGCAATGACTTGAGCTGAAGGGCGAGCGCCTCGCGCGCGGCGATGCTGTCGGCGCGCTCCTCGTACAGCTCGGCCGCGGCCGAGGCCGGACCCCGTCGGAGCGAGAGCGCGCGCACCACGATGTGGTGCTCGTACGGCCCCAGGCGCACCCGGATCTCGTCGCCCACCTGGAGCGGGCGGGCGCGCTTGGCCCGATCGTCGTTCACCTGCACCTTGCCGCCCGCGATCGCTTCGGCCGCCAGCGAGCGGGTCTTGAAGAACCTGGCGGCCCACAGCCACTTGTCCAGGCGGACCCGGCCGTCGTCGGCGTCCTCATCCGCATTTCGCATCCTCAATAGTACACCGCACGAGTGGCCCCGACGGCCGAACGCCGTTCCGCGGCATCAACGTCCAAATACGGACAGGCGCGGCATTTGCAGTTCGAAACGCCTTCTCCCGACACTCCGGATCGAAATGCTGCCCCTGCCGCCCGTCTGGATCTCCCTGGCGCTGGCCCTGGTGCCGGTGCGCGCCCCGATTGCGCCGCGCGCCTTCGGGCGCCCCGCGCGGGCGGATACGCTCATCGCGGCGGCGGCCCAGGCGCTGGAGCAGGGTCGTCCCTGGGAGGCGAGCCGGCTCATCGCTCCGGTGCTCGCCGATTCGACCCGGCGCACAGCCGACGCGCTCATGCTCGCCGCCACCGCGGCCAGCCGGTGGAACGGGTGGCGCGAGGTGGTTCGCCTGCTCGCCGGCCAGCCGTGGGTGGACAGCGTGCCCGATGGCCGTGCGCGGTTGCTCCTGGCCCGCGGCTCGCTCGAGGTCGGCGCCGATTCGGCCGCGCTGCGCCACGCCCTCGCGGTGCCGGTGTCGAACGTGGCCGCGGCGGACGGCGAGCGGCTGGTCATGCTGGCGATGGCGCTCGAACGGGTCGGCGCCAGAGACAGCGCGGCGGTGACCTACGCTCGGGCGGCGGCCCTGCTGCCCGACATCGCCGGGTGGCTCCGCATCCGCGCCGCCGCGGTGACCGATGACAGCGCGGGACGTGCCCGCCTCTACGAGGGCGTCGCCGATCCGCTCGCACGTGACCGAATCGGCTGGAGCGAGGCGGCCGCCCATCGCGGCGCCGGCGATCTCGTCGGCGCCGCTGCGCGCTACCGGGCCCTCGGTGCGCGGGCCACCGCCGCCCACCTCCGGTTTGCCTCGAGTCCAGACAGCGCCCACCGGGTCGCCGTCCGGCAGGAGCTGGTCGCCCTCGTGTCGGCCCGCCGGAGCCCGGGCGAGGTGCGGGACGCCATGGCGTTGCTCGACAGCGCGTTCGCGCCGCTCACTCCGGCCGAAGAGCTGGAGGTCGGCCGGGCCGGCTCCACGGCGGGCAGCTACCCCCGCGCCGCCGATGGGTTCGAGCGGGCCTTCGTGGATCGGCTCGGCACGCCCGAGGACCGCTTCGCGTTCGCGACGGTCCTCACCAAGCTCGGGCGCAACGCCGAGGCGGCGCGGCAGTTCGGCCTGGTGCACGCGCCCAAGACGCTGGAGGCCTCGGCGGCGTACCAGCGCGCTCGGGCCCTGGTACGGGACGGCCAGCTGGCGCCCGGCCGCCTCGCCCTCGAGCGGGTGGTGCGCCGGTACCCGCGGGATACCACGGCCGGGTCGTCCGCACTGTTCCTGCTGGGCGATCTCGCCACCGACGACCGGGCCGACCCGCGCGCGCGCGCGCTGTTCCGCAAGGTCGTCGCGCGCTACCCGAGTAGCCGGTTCGCGCCCGCGGCCGCCTTTCGGGCGGCGATGATCGCCCTGGTCGCGGGCGACGCGAAGGCCGCGGCGGCCGAGTTCGACGAGCTCGGCCGCCGCTACTCGCGGAGCGACGAGTCGGCCGCGGCGACGTACTGGGCCGGCCGCGCGTGGGAGGCCCTGGGTGACACCGCCGCCGCGCACCAGCGATGGGAGACGCTGGCCGCGGGCGACCCGAGCTCGTACTACACCGGCTTGGCCGGCCGGCGGCTCGACCGCCCGGAGTGGGTGCCCCCGTCGGCCGCCGACAGCTTCATCGCGATTCCCGCCGCCGACAGCGCGATGAGTCGCGCGGCGCTCCTGGCCCGGCTCGCCCTCGCGGCCGAATCGCGCTGGGAATACGACCGCCTGTTGCGCCAGAGCGACACGTCCGCCGAGCGGCTGCTCGCCCTGGCCGCCGCGTTCCGGCGCGACGGCTACGCCTCGCAGGCCATTCAGCTCGCCCGCCGGGCGCTGGCGCTCGGTGCCCCGGCCGACGCTCGCACCTACCGCCTGCTGTATCCCGTGATGCTGGAGGACGCGCTGCTGGCCGAGGCGACGGGCCACGGGCTCGACGCCGCCTTCGTCGCCGGGCTCATCCGCCAGGAATCCATGTTCAATCCGCTGGCGACGTCGCCGGTCGGAGCGCGCGGATTGATGCAGGTGATGCCCGATCTCGGCGGCCGGCTGGCCGAGACCCTGGCGTACCCGATGTGGGATCCGGTGCTGCTCTACCAGGCGGACGTGAGTCTCCAGCTCGGCTCGTTTCACCTGCAGGAGCTCGCGGGCCAGTACCGCCAGCCGGTGCACGTGCTCGCCGCGTACAACGCGGGCGCGAGCCGGGTGGAGCGCTGGTCGCAGAGGGTCGGCGTGGACGATCCCGAGGTGTTCACCGAGCGGATCCCGTTCGCCGAGACGCGCGGCTACGTGCGCGCCATCCAGCGCAACGAGGAGATCTACCGTGGGCTCTACGCCTGGGGGGCCGTGACCGCCGCGAAGTGAGGAGCCACAGGCTGGCACCGGAGAACGCAATTTCTTAGGTTCCAAGCCTTCCTGCCACCAAGGCCATTTCCGGTTGCTCGATTCCGCGCGCTCGCTTGACGCACTCGACCGGATCGGCGAGGGGATCTTCGCCCTGGACGCCGACGGGCGCATCGCCTACGTCAATCGCACCGCCCAACGTCTGCTCCCGCCTCTGATCGGCGCCAGCCGCGAGCTGCTCGGCACGATCATCTGGAACGCCTCGCCGTCCTTCGGCCAGACGCCCGCCGGCGCCGCCCTTCGTCGCGCCGTCGCCGACCGCGTTCCTGTTCGCCACACCCTGCGGGACCCGGCCACCGGGCAGATGCTCGAGCTGCGCCTGTTTCCCTCGGAGGAGGGGATGAGCGGCCTGCTGCTCGAGAGCGCCCGCCCCAGGGCGGCCGACGTGCTGGACCGGGTGAGCGATCTCTATCTCGCCTGCGACGACGAGTGGCGGCTCACCCTGGTGAACGCGCGCGCGGCCGAGTACCTCCGCCTGCTCGGTCCCGAGCGCGGCGACCCGGTCGGCCGGTCGGTGTGGGATGTGATTCCGGGTCTGGTGGGCTCGCGGTTTCAGGCCGAAGCGTTCCGCGCGCTGGTGGAGCAGGCGGAGGTGGAGTTCGAGGGATTCTTCGCGCCGCTCAAGCGCTGGTTCTCGGTGCGGATCACGCCGTCGGCGGACGGGATCATCGCCTGCGTCCGGGACGTGACCGGTTGGCGCCAGACGAAGCGGACCCTCACTCGCGAGGCCGAGCACCTGGCCGCGGTGATCGACACGCAGCAGACCGTGGCGACCGCCGGGCCCGATCTCGCCGCGGTAATGCGAGTGGTGGCGGAGCGGCTGCAGGCGCTCACCTGGGCCGCCGCCGCCGGGGTCTTCGTGCCCGACGACGGCTCGCTCGTACTGTGCGAGGCCAGCGGATCCGGGCGGGAGCAGATCGGGCTCCGGGTGTCTCTCGAGGGCACGCTGGTGGGCCGGGCCTACGCCACCGGCGAGCTCATCCGGTGCGACGACACCACCCTCGACGACGGCGTGGACCGCGCGGCGGTGGAGGCCCTGGGGGCCAGGTCGGCCATCCTGGTGCCGCTCCTGAGCGCCCAGCACGGCGTGCAGGCGGTCGTGGCCATCTGGTCGCCCCGCCCGCGCGCGTTCAACGACCTCCACGTGCACACCATCCGGCTGGTCGGGGGCCTGCTGGCCGCGGCGCTCGAGCGCGCGGCCGCGTTCGCGTCCAATCAGGTGCTTCTGGCGGAGCGCACCGCGTCGCTCGCGGCGATCCAGGCGGCCGAGGAGCGCTTCCGCACGCTGGTGGAGGGGATCGACGACGTCGTGTTCCGGCTCGACCGCAACCAGCGTTGCGTGGACATCTTCGGCCGCTGGCTCGAGCGCGAGGGCTTCCAGCCCAGGGACTTCCTCGGCCGGACCACCGCCGACATCATCGGGCCGCCCGCGAGCGGCGTGCACGAGCGCGCCAACCTGCGGGCGCTGGGCGGCGAGACGGTCACCTACGAGTGGACCCGGGAGTCTCGCCGCGGCCTCCGCCACGTGCAAACGACGCTCTCGCCCATCCGCTCGGCCGATGGCGCGGTGGTCGGGGTGGTGGGCGTCGGGCGCGACATCACCCAGCGTATCGAGGCGGAGCAGCAGGTCCGCCAGGCGCAGAAGATGGAGGCGGTAGGTCGGTTCGCGGGCGGCGTGGCTCACGACCTCAACAACATGCTGATGATCATCCTGGGCTTCAGCGACTTCCTGCTCGTGGCGCTGGACGGCCAGGACCCGCGGCGCTCCGACGCCGACGAGATCCGCAAGGCGGCCGACCGGGCGATGCACCTGACCCGGCAGCTGCTCGGCTTCGGGCGGCAGCGCGTCGTCGCCCGGGAGACGCTGAGACTCAACGGCGTGGTGGAGGGGATGGAGCGGATGCTGCGCCCGCTCCTGGGCGAGGACATCACGCTGGTGACCCATCTGAGCCCGGGCCTGGGCGGGGTCGAGGCCGACTACGGGCAGATGGAGCAGGTGGTCATGAACCTGACCCTGAACGCGCGCGACGCGATGACTCAGGGCGGGCGGCTCACCATCGAGACGATGGACCTCGAGTTTCCCGAGGGGTACGCCTACCGCCAGTTCGGGGTGGAGGTGCCCGCCGGCTCGTACGTCCTGCTGATCGTGAGCGACACCGGCCAGGGCATGACCCCCGAGGTGAAGGCCCACCTGTTCGAGCCGTTCTTCACCACCAAGCCCACCACGCTCAACACCGGCCTCGGCCTGGCCACGGTCTACGGCATTGTGGTGCAGAGCGGCGGGTACATCTGGGTGGACAGCGCGCCGGGGCGGGGCGCGAGCTTCAAGATCTGCTTCCCGCGCGTCCTGGCCGACGAGGACTCGGGCGAGGTCGTGCCGAGGAAGCCGCCGATGACCCGGGGGACCGAGACCGTGCTCCTGGTCGAGGACGAGGACGCGGTCCGGGCGCTGGCGGCACGCGTGCTGGCGGAACATGGCTACGCCGTGCACGAGGCGCGGAACGGCCGCGAAGCGCTCGCGGTCCTGGAGCGCCCCGATCACGGCATCCATCTCGTCCTCACCGACGTCGTCATGCCGGACATGGGGGGCGTCGAGCTCGCCGACCGGGTCGCCGCTGCGCATCCCGACGTCCGCATCGTCTACATGTCCGGGTACAGCGAGGGCGACAAGCTGCACCCCGGCATCCGCCAGTCGCCCTACCCCTTCCTGCAGAAGCCGTTCTCCCCCGAAAGCCTGGCCGTCCGCATCCGAGAAGCGCTCGACCTCTCGGCCCGGTAGCCCACGCCACATCCCGGGCTCGCTCGGGCGTCGCATCTGATCCTGGTTGACGTGCACGCGGTGACCTACCTCAAGCTTGCTCGCGCATGCCTCGAGCCGTTCCCGCGCAAGATCCCTCGCTGCGCTCGGGATGACGGCCCGGCTCGGGATTACGCCCGTTCGACCGTCTGCCAGTCTGGCCGTCCTATCGCCCGTTCGCGCTATCGCCCTATCGCCCTCTAAAACCTCCGCTCCCACACCCGATACCCGATCGCCCCGTTCAGCCACCGCACCAGCGGCACCAGCGCCGAGAAGTCCCGCTCGAGCCTCGCCGCGAGCCGCGGGCTGGCCACCTCCCGCTCGGTGAGCATCCGCGAGGCGGTGAACGACTTGTACCGGAGCCATCGCCCAGCCGGGTGCCCCTCGGCGTAGCCCCGCGGGAGCCGCGAGAGCATCGCCTCCTCGCTCAGCGCCCGGAACCGGCGCCGGAAGCCTGGTGCGCGGGCGATCCGGGCCAAGCCCTCCGGATCCTCGGCGATGGCCTCCCGGATCTTCTCCAGCGCCGGCCGGGCCGGCATCCACATCCCGCCGGCGACGAAGCATTCGCCGTCGGCGAGCTGGAAGTACAGCCCGGCGCCGGCGCCGTCGGCATCCTGGCCCGCCCCGCGGCCCGCGTCATGATGATAGAACTGGCAGGCTGCGTTGGTCTTGTAGGGCGACTTGTCCTTGGAGAACCGCACGTCGCGGTGGATACGGAAGATCGAGCGTCGCGGATCGCCCACCAGCTCGGGCGCGATCCGCGCCAGACGGACGTCCATCTCCTCGACCAGCGCGCGGAGCGGCTCGCGCACCTCGGTTTCGTAGACCGGGCGGTGCCGCTCGAACCATTCGCGATCGTTGTGGCGGGCCAGGCCGCGCAGGAACTTGAGCGCGCCGGGGCCGAAGCCGTGGAACTCGGCGCCGAGGGTGGTTCCGTTCACGAGCTGCTCCTTGAGGCGGCGGGGCAGGCGCTTGATGGCGAGCTCCCGGCGGAGGGCCGAGCGCCGGTCGGCCGCGGTTTCGAGATGCACCAGCCGGACCGGCCGCCGCGCGCGCGTGTAGCTGGCGCCGCGGCCCGCGTTGTGGGCGGCCGCGCGCCGGACCGGATCGGTGGTGATCCCGGTGTAGAGGGTGCCGTCGCCGCAGCGGGCGACGTAGACGTGCCATGTCATGGGGACGCATGCATTGTAATGCCGTGCCCGCCTTTCTATCTTCGGCAAACCCCCGTGGACCACCGCCGAGAGCCGATGCCTGATCGTCGCCGGGCTGGCCGCAGCACCCTGCCCGACCAGCGCACCCTCCTGTCCTGGCTCTTCGTCGGGCGGCTGGTGCTGGCCATCGGCATCCTGCTGGGCGCCGGCCTGGTATGGACCGAGCGCCCGCAGGAATCGTTTCTCGTCACCGTCGCGGTCATCGTGGCCCTGGTGTTCACGGGCTACGGCGCCTGGCACGTGTTCCTGCGGGGCCGGCACGCGGGTAACGGCTTCCTCATGGTGCAGGCCCTGGTGGACCTCGGGGTCGTCACCACCATCGTGCACTTCGCCGGGCAGCCCCAGTCGGCCTTCCCGGCCCTGTACGTCCTGGCGGTGGCGGCGTACGCCCTGCTCATGCCGCCGACCTGGGGCGCGCTCACGGCGCTGTGCGCCTCCGCCCTGTTCCTCGGCGACGCGTTTCTCACCCGAGCCGGCGCGCCCGACACCGCGTTCTGGGCGCAGGTGGTCGTGTTCAACGTGGTGTTCGCGATCGTCGCCGTGCTGGGCCATCGTCTGCGCGAGGCCGGGATGGAGCAGGAGACGCTGGCCATCGAGCTCCGGCGGGTGCGGCTCGAGGCCGACGACATCCTGCGCAACATCCGCTCGGGCGTGCTCACGGTGGACGGGGTCGGACGGCTGGCCTTCATCAACCCTACCGGGCAGAAGCTGCTCGATCTCGATGGCGAGGGTCTGATCGGGATGCCGGTGCTCGACCAGCTCAAGGGCCGCTCGTCGGAGCTCTGGGCGGCGGTGGTCGCGGGCATCCGCAACGGACGCAAGATCAGCCGGGGCGAAGGCATCGTGATGCACCAGAGCGGCCGCAGCTTCCCCATCGGCCTCAGCACCACCACCTTCCGGCAGGAGGCCCAGGAGGCGCCGTCGGTGACCGCCATCTTCACCGACATCTCCGACCTGAAGGAAGTGCAGGAGCTGCAGCAGCGCGCCGAGCGCCTCGAGTCGGTGGCCGCCTTGAGCGCGTCGCTGGCGCACGAGATCCGGAACCCGCTGGCCTCGATCCGGAGCTCGGTCGAGCAGCTGGCCCGCTCCAAGCACGCCGACGACGACGAGCGGTTCCTCGCGGGCCTCATCGTGCGCGAGAGCGACCGGCTGAGCCGGCTGCTGAGCGAGTTCCTGGACTTCGCCCGGGTGCGCGCCACCCGGCTGGTGCCGCTGGATCTGCACTCGGTGGTGGTCGCGGTGGTGCGGCTGATCCGGGCCCACCCGGACTGCCGGCCCGACGCCACGATCACCGTCGACGGCGAGCGCACCATGCTCGACGGGGATGAGGACCTCCTCCATCGCGTCATCGCCAACCTGGTGCTCAACGCGGTCCAGGCGGCGCGCGGGCCCATCCGCATCGCGGTGAGCGTCGCCCCGGTGCAGGGCTCGGCGATCCCGCACGGGACCAATCTCGAGCACGCCGTCCGGCTGCAGGTCCGGGACGACGGCCCCGGCATCCCGGCTGACATCCGTGACCGCCTGTTCGATCCCTTCGTGTCGGGGAGACCGGGCGGCAGCGGCCTGGGCCTCGCCATCGTCCAGCGGGCGGTGCAGGCGCACCGCGGGCTGGTGCTGGTCGATTCGGGACCCGGGTCGGGGACGACCTTTACTATCTTTCTTCCCGCCAAGATGATGGCGGAGGATGCCGCATGAGCTACAAGCCTTCGGTGCTGGTCGTGGACGACGAATCGGGCATTCTCGATACCCTCCGGATCCTGCTTCGGAACGAGGGGTTCGAGGTGACCACGGCCCAGGGCGGCAAGGCCGGCCTGGAGCAGATCCGCTCCGGCACCCACGACATCATCCTCTCCGACGTGCGGATGCCCCAGGTGAGCGGCCTCGACATCCTCAACGCCGCGCGGGAGCAGGATCCGATGACGCCCGTCATCCTGATGACGGCGCAGGCCTCGCTCCAAAGCGCCATCACCGCCGTCAACTCGGGCGCCTTCTACTATATCCAGAAGCCGTTCAGCAACGACGAGCTGGTTGCGATCCTCCGGCGGGCCTGCGAGTTCCGCCAGGTGCGGGTGGAGAACAAGCAGCTCAAGCAGGAGATTCGCCGGCGGGACAAGGCCACCGTCACCCGGCCGATCGGCAAGTCCAAGCGGTTCCTCGAGCTCTTGAAGCTCGCCGAGCACGTGGCCCCGACCGACTCGACGGTGCTGATCCAGGGCGAAAGCGGCACGGGCAAGGAGGTCGTCGCCCGCTACGTGCACAATTTGTCCAACCGGACCGAAGGGCCGTTCCTCTCGATCAACTGCGGCGCGCTGCCCGAGAACCTGCTCGAGAGCGAGCTGTTCGGCCACGTGAAGGGGAGCTTCACCGGCGCCGTGCGGGACAAGCAGGGCCTGTTCGCCGCGGCGCGGGGCGGGAGCTTCTTCCTCGACGAGGTGGGCGAGATGCCGCCGTCGCTGCAGGTGAAGCTGCTCCGCGTTTTGCAGGAGCGTGAGGCGATTCCGGTCGGCGCCACCGAGGCGATCCCGGTGGACGTCCGCATCATCGCCGCCACCAACCGCGACCTCGAGGAGGAGATCCGGCGGGGCAACTTCCGCTCGGACCTGTTCTACCGGCTCAACGTCATCGCGCTCAACCTGCCGCCGCTCCGCGACCGGCGGGACGACCTGCTGCTGCTGATCGAGTCCTTCCTCCAGCAGCTCGCCGGCGACGCGGGTGGGGAGCCCAAGGCGCTGGCCTCCGAGGCGCTCGACGCGGTCATGGTGTACGAGTGGCCCGGCAACGTGCGAGAGCTGGAGAACGCGCTCGAGCACGCCACCGTGCTGAGCCGCGGCAACCTGATCGAGGCCTCGGCGCTGCCCGAGCGGATCACCAAGCGGCGCAAGGAGCCGCTGGTGGCGGAGCGGTCGTACCGCAATCCGACGCTGGAGGTGATCGAGCGGGCCTACATCATGTGGGTGCTGCAGGCGGAGGGCGGCAACAAGACCCGCGCGGCCGAGGTGCTCGGCATCGACCCGAGCACGCTGTACCGCAAGCTGAGCCGGTATGAGGAGCAGGTGGAAGTCAAAGCATAGGGCGGGTGCGAGCAGTCAACGAGCGGGAAGCGATGGCGCTGGAAGGCTGAGGCGACGGGGCGGGAAGCAGGGGTGGGCC
>JBOHSB010000344.1:0-12060 GCA_050733015.1 Gemmatimonadales bacterium | reverse complement strand
CGTCTTCATCCCGAGCGAAGCGAGGGATCTTGCCCGGGAGTGGCTCGAAGAGGGCCGCTAAGGCCCCTCGCTCCGCTCGGGATGACGGTGCCAGCCCGTTCGCCCGTTCGCCCTATCGTCCGTTCGCCTAATCGTGCTCCCCCGCACAGCCGCCCTCGAACCGGCGAGCTATCTTCAGGGCTCACACGAGGGAGGATTCATGCGGTGGACACCAGGTGGGCCCAGCAGCGATCTCGAGGATCGCCGCGGGAGCAGCGGTGGGTTCGGTGGGGGCGGCATGCGCATCGGGCTCGGCGGCGCGGCCGTCCTGCTGGTCCTCAGCCTGATCTTCAAACAGAACTTCTTCGCCCTGCTGGGCGGCGACGGCTCGGCCGGCACCCCAAGCGCGTCCGGCCCGGTCGCGAGCACGCCCGAGGAGGACAAGGAGGTTCAGTTCGTTTCCTTCGTGCTCGACGACGCCCAGGCCACCTGGGAGAAGCTGTTCCAGGCCCGGGGCAAGCCCTACGAGCATGCCAAGCTGGTGCTCTTCCGGGACGCCATCCAGTCGGCCTGCGGGTTCGCGCAGACCGCGAGCGGCCCGTTCTACTGTCCGGGGGATGAGAAGGTCTATATCGACCTCGGCTTCTACGAGGAGCTGCAGCGGCGCTTCGGCGCGCCCGGCGATTTCGCCCAGGCCTACGTGCTCGCCCACGAGCTCGGGCATCACGTGCAGCGGCTGCTCGGCACCGAGGCCCAGGTCCGCGAGGCCCAGCAGCGGAACCCGGATCGCGCGAACGAGCTGTCGGTTCGCCTCGAGCTCCAGGCCGATTGCTACGCGGGCGTCTGGGGCCACGAGACCCAGCAGCGCAACATCCTCGACCCCGGCGACGTGGACGAAGGACTCCAGGCCGCCGCGGCGGTGGGCGACGACCGGATCCAGAAGATGTCCGGCCAGGGCGTCACGCCCGAGGCCTTTACCCACGGCTCCTCCGAGCAGCGCGCCAGCTGGTTCCGGCGCGGCTTCGACGCCGGCCGGCCCGAGGACTGCGACACCTTCAAGAGCTGAGCGTGTCACCCGTGCTGCTCTACGATGGCACCTGCGGCTTCTGCGCCGACAGCGTGCGGCTGATCCTGCGGCACGATCGGCGCCGGACCCTCCGGTTCGCCTCACTGCAAGGCGCGTTCGGTGCCGCGGTGCGGGCCCGACATCCGGAGCTCGAGCGGGCCGACACGGTGGTCTGGGTGGACCCCCCATCCGACGGACGCGGCGAGCGGGTGCTGCTGCGCTCGGATGCGGCGCTCAAGATGGCGGCCTACCTGGGGGGATGGTTTCATCTCGCGCGCGTGGCCGCGATCCTCCCGCGACCGCTCCGCGATTCGGCCTACGATCTCGTCGCGCGTCATCGCCACCAGCTATCGGGAGATGGGGCGAGCTGCCTGGTCCCGGCGCCCGAGGCGCGGGCCCGATTCCTGGACCCGGTTCCCTAGAGGCCGAGGCGCGGGCGATCCGAGCAACGTGAAACGGGGGCATGCGTCCGGCGCATGCCCCCGTTGTCGCGGGCTCTCTCCTGGGCCAGCGGCGGCCGTATCGCTCGCTAGGACGCCCGCACCGGCGGCTGCGCATGCGCCGCGCCGGCGACCGACAGCGGGGATTGGTCCGATACGACCGCCAGCTCGCCGTCCGACGGACGGGCGCCGGTGGTGCCGTGCACCAATACGGGCCGGTGCCCCGGCTTGGTGCCCGGCCTCGCGTGGCGCTGGTATTCCTCGACGTACCGCCGGGCCACCGCGCGCCACGTGAAGTTGTCCTCGATCCGCTTGCGTGCCGCGGCGCCGAGGCTCTGGCGCAGCTCGTCATCCTCCACCAGCCGCTTGAGCGCCCGGCCGATCGCGCGGGAGTCGCGAACCGGCACCAGCAAGCCGGCGTCGCCCACCACCTCGGCGCATCCCGTTCCGGCTGTCGTCACGATCGCGAGACCCGCGGCCATCGCCTCGAGCAGTACGATCGGGAAGTTTTCCGCCTCGGACGGCAGCACGAAGATTCCGGAGGATTGGTAGATGTCGCGCAGCTCGGGCGAGCGGTTGTCGAGCCATCCCCAGAACTTGGCCGGCGAGCGCAACGCCTCGGCTCGGCGCCGGAGCTCGGGGAGGTAGGGCCCGTCTCCAACGATGTTGACCTCGGCAGCGACCGTCGTGTCCGCGAGCGCCTCCAGCACGTACTGCACGCCCTTCCGCTCGAGCATGCGGGTGACCATCAGGACCCGCGGGCTGAGCTGGCGCGGACTGTACGAACCCACCTGCAGGCCGTTGGGAATGACTACCGTCTTGAGGGGCGCCGGACGCTGCGCCTGCACCAGCTGCTCGAGGATCTCACTGGGGCAGATCACCCGGCTGGCGCCGTGCACGACCGCCTTCCAGACCGGGCGCACCATCTGGTGTGCGGCCCGGAGACGGTGCGGATTGTATCCGGGCACGTCACTGCCGTGGGCGGTGATCACATACGGGAGCCCCGAGTAGCGCTTGGCCTGCCAGGCCAGCAACCCGTCCGGCAGGATGAAATGCGCGTGGCCGACGTCGTAGCGATGCTTGGCCAGGAGCCGATGGATCGTGGGCATGGCGCCGGCCAGGTAGGAGAACGCCTCCGGCGTGGTGCAACTGTGCTTGGCCTTCCGGAGGCAGGGCACCCGGTACAGGTGCACGCCGTCCACTATTTCCTCGCGGGGGTGGTCCTGGAAATTCATGGTCACCAGGTCGATCTCGTGACCGCTCGCCACCAGCTCGCGGGACATGCCGGCCACCACGGCTGCCCCGCCGCCGCCGATCGGCGGGAATTCGTACGAGGTCATCAAGATCCGCATCCGAGCATCTCCGCACGCTGATGGCGCGGGCCCCTGCCGAGCAGACGACGCCCGGGAAGCCGAAGGATCTGTTGCACGACCGACACAGCATGTGGTCGCTCTGAAGCGATCAAAGCGCTTCAAACCGGCCCATGGACCGCCAACGGGCAAGGCCCGAGTTCATTCCATCTGTTGATCGGGAAACGAGAAGCGACAGCCGAGCGCGACGGGTCAGAGCCCCAGGCGCGGCCGTCCATCCGCTCCCACGTGCACATGGCGTGCCCTGCGAGAGCGAAGTCGCCACCCCGCCGGCACCTGGCCCGCGCACGCCGATGCAAGGAAATGCTGTGCTTGAACCCCATTAAGCTGGAGGCAACGAACCGCTTTGCGCAACTGGGGCCTTACCCGCGCGCAACGCGTAAGCCGAATCCTGGTACCGGATTTGCGGCTGCCGAGATCCATTCCCCACCCAACCTACGACCAGCCATGACTCGCCCGGAGCGGCTCTCGGTCTGCTATGTCGAACCTGGACGCGACTTCCGTCCGGGGTCCAGTCATAGCCGCCAGGTGCTGGCGCTGGCCCGGGCCTTGGCGGGGCGCGCCGATGTCTCGGTGGTATTCCGGAGGCTCGCCGGGCAGCCTGCCGTGGAAGGATGTGGCGTCTCGGCCCTGGAGCCGGGAGCCGGACTCCGGGATCGGTCGGGGGCTTCCAGGCCGGCGCTGGGTCGCTTCGTGGAGCGCCGTGCCGGGGACTTCGGGGTGATCCTCGAGGCCGGGTGGTCCATGCCCGGCAAGCTGACCGCCTGGTGCAGCCAGCGAGGCATCCCGGCCATTCCGGTGCTCGACGGCCTGGCGCCGACGTCGTGGCTCGGCTCCCTGGACCCCGGGAGCGGCTGGCTCGGGCTGGGATCGTCTGGCCGGGATCTCCGGCGGGCGCCCGTGGTGGTCGCCGCCAGTCCGGCGCTAAGGGATGCCATGGTCGAGCGGTGGCGGATCGATCCGGCGCGCATCGTCGTCATCGGACCGGCCATCGACCGCACGGTCTTCTCGCCCAGGGACCAGTTCGAGGCGCGCCGCAAGCTCGGCATGGATCCGGCCCATCGGATCGTGCTCGCGGGCGATGGGCTCGGGCCGGGGCCGGATCTCTCCCCCCTCGTCGAGGCGGTGCAGCGCGCCGGTGATCCCGCGCTGCGGCTGCACGTGCTGGGCGAAGGCGAGCGCCTGGCGGCGCTCAGGCGACTGGCCGGCTCGGGACCGTCGGTCACCTTCCACGGATCGCCGCCCGACGATGTGCTCGCCGCCTACATCGCCGCGGCGGACCTGTGCCTGTCGGTGGGCCGGTCCGACGACCCGTGCTTCACCCCCCTCGAATGCTTCAGCTCGGCTCGGCCGGTCGCGGTCGCCGGGGCACCGGACCGGGTCCATTTACCGATCCAGCCGCTCGTGAACGGCTTCGTGGTGGAACACGATCTGCTGGCATGGATCCGCTTTCTCCAGCGCGACTGCCCATCCCGTAACGCATTGCGGATGATGGGGATGGCCGCTAGTGGCACCCCCATCGAACCGATGGACCGCATCGCCGTCGCCTACCTTGCAGTGATCGACCGCGCGCTCGCCGAGGACGCCCGTCCGGCCGCTGTCGTCTGAGCCTGCGCCCGGGCGTGGCCCCGGCTATCTTACCGGCGATTCCGAGACCCCCGCACGAGGCGATCACATGGCCACGGCAGCCGCCGCTTCCCAGTTCACCGGCGTGGACTTCCTCAACCTCGACAGCCTGCTGTCGGAGGAGGAGCGCGCCGTCCGTGATACCGTCCGGACCTGGGTGGACGAGAACCTGATTCCCGTCATCGGCGAGGCGTACATCGAGGGCCGGTTCCCCAAGCAACTGATTCCCGGCATGGCCGAGCTGGGGCTGTTCGGCGCCAACCTGCCGGAGGAATTCGGCTGCGCCGGGCTCAACAACGTCGCCTACGGGCTCATCATGCAGGAGCTCGAGCGGGGCGATTCCGGCATCCGCTCATTCGCCTCGGTCCAAGGCGGCCTGGTGATGTACCCGATCTATGCCTTCGGTTCCGAGGAGCAGAAGCGGCACTGGCTGCCGCTCCTCGCCTCGGGCCAGGAAATCGGGTGCTTCGGACTGACCGAGCCGGACTACGGGTCCAATCCGGGTGGTATGATCACGACTGCGCGCGAGACCAAGGACGGCTGGGTGCTGACCGGCACCAAGATGTGGATCACCAACGGCTCGCAGGCCACGGTCTCCATCATCTGGGCCAAGACCGGGGCGGTCGACGACGTCAAGTCCATTCGCGGCTTCATCGTGCCCACCGACACCAAGGGCTACGCGGCCAAGGACCAGAAGGGGAAGCTCTCGCTGCGCGCGAGCGACACCAGCGAGATCCATTTGCAGGACGTCCACCTGCCGAAGGACGCCATTCTGCCCAAGTCGGGCGGTCTCAAGAGCCCGCTCATGTGCCTCACCCAGGCGCGGTACGGCATCGCGTGGGGCGCGATCGGCGCGGCGATGGCGTGCTACGACGAATCCCTGCGCTACGCCGGGCACCGCGTGATGTTCGACAAGCCGATCGCGGGCACCCAGATCCAGCAGGTACGACTGGTGGACATGCTGACCGAGATCACCAAGGCGCAGTTCATGACCCTCCAGCTGGGCCGGCTCAAGGACGCGGGCACCATGACGCCCGACCACGTATCCCTCTGCAAGCGCAACAACGTGAGCATTGCCTGCGACGTCGCCCGCGAGGCGCGCCGGCTGCTGGGCGCCAACGGGATCCTGGTCGAGTACCACTCGATGCGCCACATGGCGAACCTCGAGTCGGTATACACTTACGAGGGCACCCACGACATGCATTCGCTGATCGTCGGCCAGGCGATCACGGGGCTGCCCGCCTTCTCCTGATCTCCACCGGTTCCTAGGATCGGGCCGATGCGCCCCCCGGGTGTGACAATCGGGGGGCGCCGTCGTATATGGAGGGATATGACCGATCATGAAGTGGAGGCCTACCGCGCCATCGAGGCGGCGCCTGAGCGGCGCTGCCGGGAATGGTACGAAGCCCACGGCCAGGCGGTCTACGGATACCTCCGGTTCCATCTGCCCTCGGCCGACGAGGCGGAAGATCTCACGGCCGAGGTGTTTCTCCGGGCGGTGCGCGCGGCCGACCGATTCGACCCCGACCGGGGAACCCCGCGGGCCTGGCTGCTTCGGATTGCCCGGAACGCGCTCCATGACCACCGCCGTCGCGAGGGCAGACGCCGCCACGTGTCGATGGATGCGCTGCTCGACCTGCGCTCGGATGCGCCCTCGCCCGAGGAGCGTCTCCTGTGGCAGGAGACCGTCGCTCGGCTGCTGGCCGCGGTCGCCGAGCTGGCGGACGGGGATCGCGAGGTCATCGGGTTGCGCTACGGCAGCGGTCTCGACACGGCCGAGACGGCGGCCATCCTCGGTCTGCGGGAGTCAGTGGTCAGGACCCGACTCTGGCGGGCGCTCGGGCGGCTGCGCCGGGTGATGGAGCGATGAAGCAACCCCCCGATCCCCTTCGGGCCCTCGATCGCACCCTCGACGTCGTCCGGTTCGCCCCTCGGGAGTCGCTCGGCCCCGAGCTTACCGGCCGCGTGCGGCGCGGCGAGCGGCCGCAAGGAAACACGCGGCCGCCTCGCCGGTGGATGGTCGTGGCGGGTCTCGTCGCCGCGGGGCTGACCGCCGTCGCGCTGGGTCTGTCGGGCCTCCGCCCGACCCGCGATATCACGGTGGACCGCTGTTGCTTCGACCTCGATGGCGGCGGGGCTGCGGACGATGGCGTCCGCATCGTGGCCCACCGGAACGCGGACGTGCTCCGGCTCTGGGTCTACGAGGATGCCGACCATTCCGGCGGCCTGACGCCGGGCGACGTCGTCCGCTTGGAGCGCGGCCGGACCTTGGCGCTCACCACCGCCGGGCTGGCGGGTCTGGTGACCCTGGAGCGGTGCTGCCTCGACTTCGACGGCGGCGGCCCCGCGGACGACGGATTGCTCGTGATCGGCGTGCCGCCCGATCGGGTCGTCATGGCCGCCATCTATGAGCGCGGCGCCGGCGGACCCGACGCCCCGGTCCGGGCGCCTCTGCGCTGATGCCCGTTTCGCTCTCCGCTTCGAGGTCGCCGACGATCCGGACGCGCTCCCTGGCGTCGTGCTTCCTGCTGGTTGTGCTGGCAATTCCGACCATCGCTCGCGGCCAGGTGCGGGACTCGACCGCCAGGGATACCACCGCGAAGGATACGGTCGCGGTGACGCACCTCCAGGAGATCGAGGTGGTCGGCTCCATCGCGCCCACGGCGGGGCCGACGATCGGATCGGGCATCCCGGCCCGGATCTCGACCGTGACCGGCCGGCAGATCGATGCCTGGGAGCCGCGCCTCCTGGCCGATGCCCTCGCCACCCAACCCGGCATCTCGCTCTACGACGATCTCGGCAGCGCCTACAAGCTCAACCTCAGCACGCGCGGCTTCAACGTGGGCCCGGTGGTCGGGCTGCCGCCGGGCGTGTCGGTATTCCTGGACGGCGTGCGGCAGAACGAGCCCGACGCGGCCGAAGTGAACTTCGACCTGCTGCCGATGGAGCACGTGAGCCGGGTCGAGCTGCTGAGCGGCAGCGGCTCGCTGCTCGGGGCCAACTCGCTCGGCGGCGCGATCAACCTCATCACCCGGCGGGGCAGCGGACCGCTGGAGGGCGAGCTCGAGGCGTCGGGTGGATCGTACGGCGCCGGGTCCGCCGAAGGATCGGTCTCGGGCGTCACACCGGGCCGGACCGACTACTACGCCGCGGGCGGCTACGAGCGCGAGGACGGCTGGCGCAAGGCCACCGACGCGCACAACTACAACGGGTTCGTCAATCTCGGCCGCCGGGGGGAGCACCGGGGCATCGGCGTCCAGGCGTTCGGTGCCAAGTCGTACGCCCGCACCGCGGGCTCCCTGCCCGAGAGCCTGTTCGACACGTCGCCCGAATCCAACTTCACCGTCGGCGACTTCGAGGACCTCGACCTGCTGCAGGGCACGGTCACGGGCTACGCCCCGGTCGGTCCGGGGATCGGGTCGTTCACCGCCTACCTGCGCCGCTCGCATGCCGAGCGGTTCAACGTCAATCAGGCGCCGGACGACAACGTCCGCTCGATCACTACCAACGGCACCCTGGGCGCCAACGCCGACTGGCGCTGGACCCGCGGCCTGGGCACGGGGCAGCTCTCCCTGCGGACCGGGGTCGACGCGTCGGCCAACCGGGTGCACGTCCGCCTGTTCACCGAGAATCCGCTCGACGCCTCGGACACGGCGCTCACGACCGACGTGCGCAGTCCGAGCTGGGACGTGGCGGGCTACGTGCTCGGCGACTACCGCGTCGGGCGGGTCACCCTGTCGGGCGGCTTCCGCTATGACTACATCCGGGTCCCGTTCGATGACCGGCTCGATCCCACCGGCGACACCACCACCAGCTTCAGCCGGATGAGCCCGCGCGCCGGCGCGAGCGTGGATCTCGGCGGCGGCGCGAGCGCCTACGCCTCGGCAGGGCAGAGCTTCCGCGCGCCGGCGGTGCTGGAGCTCGCCTGCGCCGACGAGACGGCGGCCTGCCCGCTGCCGTTCGCGCTGGGCGACGACCCGCCGCTCAAGCCGGTCGTCGCGACCACGCTCGAGACCGGCATGCAGCTGGTGCGCGGTCCGGCGATCTTCAGCGCCTCCGTCTACCGCACGGCCGTGCGCGACGATATCTCGTTCATCCAATCGGAGAACGCCATCTTCGAGGGCTTCTTCGCGAACATCGGCCGCACCCGCCGGGAAGGCGCCGAGCTCTCGGTCCAGATCCTGCCGAGCGAGACGGTGTCGCTCTACGCGAACTACGCCTACACCCTGGCCACGTACCGTGATCCCGCCGAGATTTTCAGCATCCGCGCGAACGCCGCCTTCGCGGGCTCGCCGCTGGCCGGCCCCAACGACGTCGCGGTGGGCGATCACCTGCCGACCGTGCCCGCGCACCAGGTGAAGGCCGGGGGGCTGGTGCGGCTGCCCTCGGGCCTGGAGGCCGGGCTCGACCTGCGCTACACGGGCCACCAATGGCTCCGCGGCGACGAAGCCAACGAAACCGAGCCGCTCGGGGGCTATCTTACGGTGGGCGCGCGGGTCGGTCTCGAGCGCGGGCCGTGGGAGGTGAGCGTGGTGGGGAGCAACCTGTTCAATTCCCATCGCGCGATCTTCGGCACCTTCAACGAGAATCGGCAGACGGGGGAGCTGGAGCGATTTCTCACCCCCATCGGGGCCCGCGCGGTCAAGCTCGTCGTCCGGAGGTCGTTCGGCGGAAAGGCGCGATCGGAGTAACCAAGGTCACCGCCGGTGCGTCCCGCGCCGGCCCATGCTAGCCCTTCCTCACGGATCGAATCACCAGCGGCGGAGGCACCCATGCAGGCAACGACTGTGCGGGAGGCCCTCCGGGCTTCTCTGAGCGGCGCGCTCGGCACCTTCCTGTCGGCCATTCCCCGCCTCATCGCGTTCGCGATCGTCCTCGTCGTCGGCTGGCTGATCGCGTCGCTCGTCGAGCGCGGCACCCTCGCCCTGCTGCGCGCCGTCCGGTTCAACGATCTGGCCCGCCGCTCGGGGCTCGCCGGATTCGTCCAGAACATGGGCGTGCGCCAGGACGCGAGCTGGATCATCGCGAATGTGGTCAAGTGGTTCGTGCGGTTGATGACGCTGGTGGTGGCATTCGATACGCTGGGGCTGCCCGCGGTCTCCGGCGTGCTGCAGCAGCTCCTGCTCTGGCTGCCCAACCTGATCGTGGGACTGGTGGCGCTCGTCGTCGGCGGCCTGGCCGCGAACGCGCTCTCCCGGCTCGTGAGGGGCTCCGCGGCTGGGGCGGGGCTGTCCAATCCCGACGTGCTGGCCGCGGCCACCAGGATTGCGGTGTGGGCGTTCGCCGTGGTGGTCGCCGTGAGCCAGCTCGGCATCGCCACCACGCTCATCAACACGCTGCTCATCGGTGTGGTGGGCGCGGTCGCGCTGGCGGTGGGCCTCGCGTTCGGGCTGGGTGGGCGCGACCGGGCGGCACAGCTCCTGGCGCGCCGCGACGCCCGCGATGCTCCTACTCGGATCGCCCCCTGGCTCGATCCCGCGGCCGCAGCGCCAGACGCGCCGGCGCCAGCCGCGCCGGCGCCAGCCGTTCCCCCATCGACGCTACGCGCCGTCGCTTTCGAGGAAGGCTGGACGCCGAGATCCGGGGTGGACCGGCGGCGCATCGCGCGGCCGGGGTCTGATCGGCGCGTCGCTCCCGTGTAGCCCAAGCGTCGAGGTCGGCCGGCCCGCGCGGGGCCCAGAGATCTGTCTGGCATCCCACCCGGTGAGCGACTAGGTTTGCCGCCAGTTCACCGGCCGGATTCGGGACCTCCATCGGGAGCGTGGGTTTGAAGATCGCGGTGTGCATCAAGCGGGTGCCGGACATGGAGCTGCGGTTCGCCATCGCGGGCGACCGGAAGTCGCTGGAGCAGAGCGGGCTCAAGTACGACATGAGCGATTTCGACGGCTACGCGCTCGAGGTGGCGCTGCAGTTGGTCGAGAAACAGGGCGCCGGCGAGGTCGTGCTGGTTTCCCTCGGTCCGGACGGCGTACAGGAGACGCTGCGGAAGGGCCTCGCGATGGGCGCCGCGCGCGCCGTCCAGCTCAAGGCAGACCAGGTCCCGGTGGATGGGCTCGCGATCGCGCGGGCGCTCGCCGCCGAGCTCGGCACCGGCGGGTACGATCTCATTCTGTTCGGCCGCATGGCCACCGACACCGCGAGCGGCGCCGTCGGCCCGATGGTCGCGGAGTTGCTCGGCCTCCCCTGCGTCACCTCCATCTCGCATCTCGATCTCACCGATCAGGTCGGCACGGCGCGGCGCGATCTCGAAGGCGCCGCCGAGACGGTGCGGTTCCCACTCCCGGCCGTGCTCTCGATCGACGAGGGCATCGCGCGCCCGCGGCTCGCGACCCTCAAAGGCATCATGGCCGCCAAGAAGAAGCCGCTGGAGGTGAAGCCGGCCGCGCTCGGCGAGGTGCGGCTCACGATCGAGACGCTGGCGCTGCCAGCGGAGCGGAGCGGCCCCAAGTTCGTGGGCGAAGGGCCCGACGCGGTACCCGAGCTGGTCCAGCGGCTGCGGACGGAAGCGAAGGTGCTGTGATGGCCGACATGTTCGCATTCGCGGAGGCGCGGGGCGGCGAGCTCCGGAAGGTCGCCTTCGAGGCGGTCGCGGCCGCGCGGCGGGCGGCGGATGCCACCGGCGGCGGGCAGGTCCACGCGTTGGTCCTGGGTGCCCCCGGCCTGGCCGCACGGGCGGAGGCCCTGGGACGGTACGGGGCCGACCTGGTGACGGTGGTGGAGCACCCGGGGCTCGAGCGGTATGCGCCGGAAGCGTTCGCGGCGACGGCGGCCGAGCGGATCAAGGCCGGATCGTACCGCGGCGCCGTCTTCTCCGCCTCCGCCGAGGGGCGCGATCTCGCCCCGCGCGTGGCGGCCCGGCTCGGCCTCGCGCTCGCGTCGGATGTGACCGCGTTCGAGGTCCGCGGCGACGCGGTCCTGGCGGAGCATCCGGTCTACACCGGCAAGGTGATCGTCACCCTCCGCCTGGTGGGCGCGCCCGCGATCCTGTCCCTCCGCCCCGGCGCGTTCCCAGCCACGGAGCACCCCCGCACCGCGCGCATCGAGTCGGCCGTGCCGGCGGCGGATCCCGGTGCGGGACGCGTGGTGGTGACCGAGCTGGCACAGCAGGCCGCGTCGACGCTCGACCTGGGCGAGGCGCCGGTCATCGTGAGCGGCGGCCGGGGCCTCCGCGCCGCCGAGCACTTCAAGCTGGTCGAGGACCTGGCCGCCGCGTTCGGCAACGCCGCGGTCGGCGCGACGCGCGCGGTCACCGACGACGGTTGGCGTCCGGCGACGGACCAGATCGGGCAGACCGGGCGGGTGGTGAGTCCTGATCTGTATGTCGCCGTGGGGATCTCAGGAGCCATCCAGCACCTGGCGGGGATGCGGACCGCGAAGACGATCGTCGCGATCAACAAGGACAAGGACGCGCCGATCTTCAAGGTGGCGGACTACGGGATCGTGGGGGATCTGTTCGAGATCGTGCCGCGGCTGACCGACGAGGTCCGGAAGGCGCGGTCGAGCTGACCGCACGGGGTGCCGGTCGGAGTGCGCGGGTCCGGCGGGGGCGGCGCTCGCGCCGGTCGCTGCAGGCCGCCCT
>JBOHSB010000343.1:0-9932 GCA_050733015.1 Gemmatimonadales bacterium | reverse complement strand
GTCGGGGAACGGAAGAGAACGGAGCAACACGGCGTTCACGATGCTGAAGATCGCCGTGTTGGCCCCCACGCCCAGAGCCAGCGTCAGCACAGCCACGATCGTGAACGCGGGTTTCTTGACCAGGATGCGCCAGCCGTATCGCAGATCCTGAAGTAAAGTCCCCATGAAGGCGCTCCTCTGGGTCCTCGGTTGCAAGGTGGCGCACGACCGAGTCGCTATCGTGCCGGCTCATCGTCCAGCGATCGCTTCCATTTCGACTTGCGCACCCAGCGGCAGCGCTGCGACCGCAACCGTCGTGCGAGCTGGATACGGAGGGGCAAAATGTTTGGCGTATACGTCGTTCATCTCGGCGAAGTCCCGCATGTCGGTGAGGTACACATTCACCTTCACGACATCGCCGAGCGATTTATCCGCGGCCCTCAGTATCACCGCGAGGTTGTGCAAGATCTGTTCTGTTTGAGCGGCTACGCCGCCCGCGATCAGTTTTCCCGTGGCCGGATCTTGCGCGACCTGACCGCTCGTGTAGACGCGATCGCCTTCGCGAACAGCGGGTGAAAATGGACCGACTGGTTGGGCGAGACGGTCGGAGGTAATCGGTGTGACAGGCATTACTTGAGCGCCTCCATCGGAGACGCGAGCGTGGCGCGTCTCGCGGGAATGAAACAGGCCGCCATCGTGACGATCCCCAGCAGCACCGGCACAACCGCGAACGTCATCGGGTCGCTCGCCGACACACCGAACAGGAGGCTCGCCATCAACCGCGTCACGACGATCGACGCACCCAGCCCGACGATAGTTCCCGTGGCGGTGAGCATGAGGCCGGGGCGGAACGCGAGGCCCAGGATATCCCGCGGCTTCGCACCCAACGCGAGTCGAATGCCGAACTCCTGGGCGCGTTGGCTGACCACGAACGCCATCACACCGTAAAGCCCCAGCGCGGCGAGCAGGAGCGCCGACACGGCGAAGATCGCCATCAGCGACAGTGCGAACTGGCGCCGCGCTGTCGAAGCCGACATCAGGTCCGCCATGGTTCTGACGCCGAAAACCGGAAGTTCCGGATTGATACTGTTTACGGTCGCCGTAAGGCCTTGCTTCGTCGCCTTCACGTCGGCGTCGGAACGCGTGCGGAGAAACACTGCGAGATCTGTGCTGGGATACTGGAGCATGGACTGGTACACGCACGGCGGCGGTGCCACGTCCAATCCGTCATTTCGCACATCCCCGACCACGCCGACGATGCCGGCTTCCTGTCCTTGACCCCGCCAGACAAACCGCAACCGTCGGCCAACCACGTCTCGTTGGGGTGAGAAGCGGCGGACGAACGCTTCATTGACTACCACGACCTTCCCGGTGGAGTCCACGTCGTGGTCGGTGAAAGCGCGGCCGTGTTTCACCGGCGTCCTGAGCACATCAAAATACCCTGCGGTCACGGAGGTAAACTCCGCAGCGTGATCATTCGACTGTGTGGTCACCTCGTCAGGCAATGAAAACGCGACGGGAGCGGAAAAGAGCGCAGTGCCGAGGAACGGGATGGAGCTCGACATACCGATCGCCGTTTGCTCCATGCCGGGGATCTGCGCGATCCGTGTGAGCAGTTCCCTCGCCAGCCCGGCGCGCTGCGGTACGGTCAGGTATTGATTTGCCTTGGGATTGTTCGGAAAGGGAACCCAGACCTGGCCCACGACAAGCCGTCCAGTGTCGAGACCGGGATCCTGACGCAGCGTGGCCGAGAAGCTGCGCGCCAATAGGCCAGCGCCAATCAACAGGACCGCGGACAGGGCGACTTCCAGCACGACCAGCGCGGCGCGAGATCGATGTTGGCGCACGCTTTGCCCACCGCCGGTGCGACCGCCATCCCTCAAGTCGCGGTTGGGATCAATGCCCGATGCGTGGAGCGCCGGCATCAATCCAATCAACACGCCGGTCGTGAGCGAAAGCACCAGCGCGAACGCCACCATGCGCCAATCCGCATGTACCTCGGCGAGGCGAGGCACGTCCGCGGGCATCAGCGTAAGCAGCGATCGTTCAGCGATGAGGAGCACCGCCAGCGCCGCCGCGCCGCCAGCAAGCGAGACGAGCAAGCTCTCGGTCAGCACCTGTCGCACGAGTTGGCCGCGCGACGCGCCCAGCGCCTGGCGAATGGCGAACTCGCGCATGCGTGCCGATGCCCGCGCGATCAGCAGGCTGGCAATGTTCACGCAGGCGATCAGGAGGACAAGACTCACGGCGGCGAGCAGGATCACCAGAGTCGGTCGCACATTGCCCGTCAGGCTGGTTTGGGCACGCTCGAGGCGCAGCGACCAACCGGCCTGCTTGGGATAGAAGGTGGGGTAGGTCTGTTGCAACGAAATCGCCAACGCGTCGAGTCGCCGCTGTGCTTGTTCGAGCGTCAGGCCCGGCTTCAGGCGAGCCAACGCTCCGGGCAGGAACCGCCGGCCGCGCTGCGGCGGTGACGGGAAGGGATCGCCGGCGAAGCCGGTGGCGAACCAGATGTCGACGTCACCGCCCTCCGTCTTGCCGGGGTGCCGAAAGTCGGGTGGCATGACGCCGATGATCGTGTACGCGTCTTCGTCCACGCGAATCTGTCGCCCGATGATGTGCGGATCGGATCCGAAGTGGCGCTTCCAGAGGCCGTCGCTGATGACGGTGCCATCGAGGAAGCCCGGCACCCACTCGGCCTGGGTATAGGTTCGGCCCAGCTCCGGCGTTGCGCCGAGAACGTCGAAGTAGCTCGGGCTGGTGCCCAGCGCCGCGATCCGCTCCACTCTGTCGCCACCCGACAGGCCCGCGCTCACGGGGAAGATCACGCTGATGTGCTCGAGGACCCCGGAGCCCTCCAAATCCTGCAGCTCGGGGACGGACATCCCGACGTCCTTGGCTCCGGCGCGGTCCAGATCATCGTACACGCGCACGATGCGGTCCGGTTCGGGGAACGGGAGCGGCCGCAGCACCACGGCGTTCACGACGGTAAAGATCGCGATATTCGCTCCGATGCCGAGCGCCAGGGTCAGCACGCTGATCGTCACGAACGCCGGGCTTGTCCTCAGCGTCCGCAGCGCGTAGCGCAAGTCCTGCAGCAGCCCATCCATACTCGTCCTCCAGCCGGCGATGTCAACGGCCTGGTGGGGAACGGCGATGGCCGGTTCCCGTGGACGAATGTGTACGTCGGGAGGTGTGGTGCGTCAAATGCACCTTTAGCACAATGATATTGCCGGCAGCGCACGACGCAGGCGCCGGCGATGGCCGCTGGTCCGAGTCCGCGAAAGGCGATCACCGGCACGGCATAAAGCAAGCAGCTCGCTATGCGCGGATCGTTCCCTCGCCGACGACCACCGCCTCGCCGCCGACCTGGACCTCTTCGAGAACCCCAGCATGGCTGGAGAGCGCAATGTGAATACGACTTGGGCGGCCCATGCGGACGCACTGGAGGCTCACGAGCCGCGACTCAGTCTTGGCCGGTACAGCGTTGTACTTGAGCAGATATGCACCCAGGGGTCCGCTCGCGCTGCCGGTGGCCGGATCCTCCGAGATGCCCAAGACAGGTGCGACCATTCGACTGTAGACGGTGGCGCCATCGTCGGCTGGCGTCGGCGAGAATACAAAGACGGGGAGCTCTTCGAGATCAAGCACCCGGAGTAACGCGCACAGCTTCCCGCGATCGAGGGCTGCCGCATCGACCGCCGCGCGCGAGTTTAGCGCAACGTACAGAAACCGGAGTCCGGACGACGCGACTTGCACCGGCAACGTTCCGCCCGCAAGGTCGCGCGGCTGGATACCCAGCGCTGCGGCAATCGCAACGCCGTCGGTGACGATGGGCCCGAATGTTGGATTCGTTTGCTTCATCCAGGCAAAGCGCAAGCTGTTCTGACCCCATTCGAGTCCCACGGTCGTTGGTCCAGAGATGTGAAGCAAGGTGACCGCGCTCCAGACGTCAGTGTCAGGCATCGTCCGTGCTACGCCACCAGGCTCCCCGTGGACGAATGTGTACGTCGGGAGGTATGGTGCGTCAAATGCATTCGTAGCACCATGATATTGCCACGCACGCACGTTGCAAGCGCAGGCGATGGCCCCTGATGTCACATCGAGTGCGCCGGTACGACGAACGTGGGGATCTCATCCGGGCATGACGGAACTCGCAGTTGCCAGGCGCGCAAGATGATAGTGAAAAGAGTGCATTTGACGCACGTGCGAGCCGCCCTTAAGCATTCTTCCACCGCCTATCACCGGCATCATTCGAGTTCACGCAGCCGGCGCCCGGCCCCAAGTTGAGGCAGGAAGTCATGAATGCGCTCATCAGCCGTTCGACCGTACTTGTCGCCGTGGCGATCGCCTCGCTGCTCGCCGCCACTCCCGCGGGCGCTCAAAGCGACGAAAACGCAATTGTCGCCGCGGTGACGAACTTCCTGGACGGGATTCGCACTCGCGACACCTCGCTCATGCGCTCTACAGTCGTACCTGCCGCCACATTGGTGCCCGTTGGCGGACCCACGGGCATGGGCGCTCCGTCGGCCATCGACGGTATCATCGAACGCACCGGCAAGGGCACCGGCCCCGGCAACGACGAACGGATCGAAACGCCCAAGGTGCAGATCGACGAACAGCTTGCCTCTCTCTGGGCGTATTTCAGTCTCACGCGCCCTGGCGAAACCAGGATCGATGTCTGTGGGGTCAACATCTTCCTGCTTCGAAAGGGGCCTGACGGCTGGAAGATCTTTCAAATAGCGGCCACGAGCAGGACGGAAGGCTGCAGGGCAGTCGCCAAGTAGCTGAGGAGAAGCCATGAACCGACGTTGGCACCGCCATCGAGGGGACGTTCTCGCCGCGGGCCTGTCTCGTGAACTGCCGTACGGCGACAGCCGATGGGATATGCAGCCTGAGCTGGTGCGCTCCATTGGCGGCCGCGCGGTGACGGAGGTGCGTGATGGAGTTTGACGTTGCGCTGGGTACCGTGGTCCTCGAACGCACACCTCGGACGCTACGCGCGTTGCTAAGTGGACTCGGTCCCGCATGGGCCGACGCGACCGAGGGGCCGGAGACATGGAGCCCGGATGCCATAGTGCGGCACCTGATCCACGGTGAGCGCACCAACTGGGTCCCGCGCGCGCAGCTCATCCTCGCCCAGGGACCGACCCGCCGTTTCGCCCCTTTCGACCCCGTCATGCCACGAGAGAGTCCGAGGCAGTTGCTCGAAGACCTCCTCGACGAGTTTGCGAGGCTGCGCGCGGCGAACCTCACGACGCTCGCTGGCTGGCGACTGACCGACACTGAACTCGCACTGGAGGGGGAGCACCCCGAGTTCGGAACGGTCATGCTCCGGCAGTTGCTGGCCACTTGGGTCGCCCACGACTTGGGGCACATCGCGCAAGTCGCTCGTGTGATGGCGAAGCAGTACCGTGACGCGGTCGGGCCGTGGCGCGCGTACCTGCCCATCCTGACCCGATAAGATGACCCCTGCGGCGATTGAGCTGGTTGCCGTCGAGGATGCGGCCCGGCGAGCCGCCGCGCGGGAACTAATTGCCGAGTATTTGCGATGGCTCGCGAGCGTTGCCGCCGGGATGTACGGCCTGTCTTTCGATATCGGTGCGATGGTCACGTCGGATATCGAGGATCAGGCGAAGTTCTATCCTCCGAGCGGCCGGTTCTACGTGATCCGCCGCGATGACGCGAACGTCGGTGTCGGATGCCTCAAACGCATCACGCCGCCTTTCGCCGAACTCCAGAAGATGTACGTTCAGTCGCACGTCCGAGGACTCGGCGTAGGTCTGCCGAACACAGCATGACGAAGTATCAGCCACTCGGCGCGATGGACAGGTATCGCTCCAGCGCGGTATTCATGGACCTGCGCCTCTGCCTGGAGCATATCGCAGGCGACGATCCGCCGCTGCCAGCCAGCCGACCTCGTCGCGATCAACGAATCTCGCGCTCCGCGAAATGGCCTCGACACTCTTCCTGGAGAAATGTCGCCGCGGGTTCGAGCCGGCCCAAATGGCCGGCTTGCATGAACACGATCGAAGCCTCAATGCTGACGCCGGACCGCGTGATTCGCTCCAGCTGCCGGCGCTTGGGATGCGAGGCGAGAAAGCGCGCGGGGATGAGCCCGAGCCCGATCCCGCTCGCCACGAGAGACACCTGCATGTCGATATTGTTGATCTCGGCGGCGACTTCGAACGGAGAGCCGCGTTCGCGCAACCTCTCCTCGAGCGACCGACGAATAAAGCACCCCGGCGGGTTGAGCACCCAGCGTGCGTCGAGATCGCGCTCCTTCGACTTGCTGCTGCGCCGCGCGCGAGGGTGCGGTCCTCTCGCCCTGACCAATACCAGACGTTCTGTAGCCAAAACGCTGCTGGCCACATCGCCGGGCGGCGTGTCGGCGGCCGAGAGGAACGCCAGTGCCACATCGAGTTCGCCGGTCCGCACCTGCTCTATGAGCTCCTGCCTGAGACCGGTGCTCAACACCGGTTGAAGTCGGGGGAAGCGACTCGTCAAGCGCTGGATCGACGCGACGAGGCTCGGTTGCGCGAGCGCATGTGAGAGTCCGATGGAGAAGATGCCGCTTGGCTCGGCGTCCTTCGACCCGGCCGCCTTGAGATCGTCCATGATACGCAGCATGTGTCGTCCGCCGTCGAGCACCGCGCGGCCTTCGCGCGTAATCCGCCCCGGTTTCACGCGACGATCGAGCAGGGGCGTCTTCAGTGTGGCCTCGAGGCGCTGGATCTGCCGTGTGACCGCCGATGGCGTCAGGAACAGCCGTTCGGCTGCCCGTTGCAACGAACCTGACTCGGCCAGGACGACGAACGTGCGGATCTCATCAAGCATGACAGAACTCCCAGTTGCTAGTCGAGCAATATGATAGTGAAAAGATTGCGTGTGACGCAAGTGCAAGCCAGCCTTAAGCATTCGTCCACAATCGGACCGACCGCGACGAGCGGATCGAAGGCGTGTTCAGGGGTATTGCAGAGGAGATGTACCTGACAAAGAGGCCCTCCGGGTCACCGCGCCTCCAGTTGCGCCACCCAGATGTCGCTTTCTTGCGCTCCGATGGTGCAGTAGAACGTTCGGCCGTCGGTGCTGAAGCCGTAGCTGCTATGCTGGCGGGTAGAGTCGTCGAATTTCACCAGCAGTCGGGAAGGGCCACCCGTCACCGGTACCGACCGGATCGACGACCCGAGTGGACCCTTGGCTACATAGTAGACGGTCTTCCCGTCGGGCGACCACGCGGCGAAGAAGGCCTCTTCGCCCGTAGACGTGTTAGGCACGATCACGCGTGAGGCGCCGGCGGGGGACATGACCTGCAGGCCCGCCGGACTGTGGAAGGCGATCAGATCCTCGGTCGGTGACCAGTGCGCGAAATCTCCTGAGACGGGGATGGTCCGCATCGCGCTCCCATCCAGCGGAACGAGAATAAACGTCGAGGCGGCAAGGTACTTCGAAGCATCTCCCGACTTCTGGACGGCCGGGATGACCATTCCGACCAGCTCGTGTCCGTCCGGCGACCACGCCGGGTCGAGCTCGTGCGCCGGGCTGCTGGTACGCTGGATTATCCCGGATCCGTCGGCCGCCATCGTGTAGAGATCGCGATTCCCGCTACGTATGGAGTGGAATGCAATCCGGTGCCCGTCCGGTGACCAGGCGGGGCTGTAGGCGCCGGCCGAATCGGTGGTGAGCTGAATCGCTTCTCCTCCGGCCGCCGGCATCTTGTAGATCTGCCAACTGCCGCTGCGGTCCGAGTTGAACACCAGCCACCGCCCATCCCGGGAGACATCGACGGTTTCGATTGTCTGGTCGCCCGTCGTCACCGGCCGTGCCCCGGCGATCGACACGGCCCTCGAGGTTGGAACGGGGATGGACCAGATGTTGGAAAACGTGCGAAAGCGCGCATAGGCGAGTCGTCGCCCGTCAGCGGAGACGCTGATCGTGTGGGCGTCAGCCCCAGCGGTGAGCCGTTCCGTCTCGCCAGCCGGCGCGCCCGATGCATCGAGGCGGACTCGGTAGACGTCTCGGCTCCCACCCCGATCCGAGACCCAGAACAGATGCCGACCGTCTGGGGCCCACTGCGGGCTATCGTTCAGATGCTGGTCTCTGGTCACCTGGATGGCAGGGCCGCCGTTGAGGGGCAGCACCCAGATGGAAGAGGGGAACTCATTTCCGAAGTAGACACTGCCAAAGACGAAGTCGGGATTGTCCGATACGCCCGCGAGCCGGGTACCATCGGGGGACCAGGTCAGCGAGTGCACGTCGCGCACCCCGGTGAGGTGGGTGGCTGCCCCTGCCTCGACCGGAACCACGGTGATGTCGCGCCCGATGCCGGTGCTGTAGGCGATGCGGCGCCCGTCCGGCGACCACGCGAATCCACTGAGCCGGGTGAACGCGCTCGTGGTTGACTCCGCGGGCTGAGCCTCGAGCCGCACCACAAGCCGTGGTTGCCCCCCGAGCGCCGGCACGACCGCGATGCCGTCTTCGCCCTGATACGCGATTCGCGACCCGTCTGGTGACCACCGAGGCCAGCGGTACCCCTGAGAGGAGTCAGAGGTCAGCGCGATGGTGCGCCCGCCACCAACCTGGCGGACGAAAATCTGCATTCGTGTAGGCGGACCCGCAGCGTACGCGACCAGACTGCCGTCGGGTGAGAGCGCGGGGTCGACCTCCAGCCCCGGATCGCGCGTGACCTGCACGGTCTGACCAATGGTGAGTGCGGAATCGCCGTGGCCGACGCGCAGGCTGAGGAGCACGGCCGCCGCGATGGCGCCGAGGATTGCGAGGCCGGCGATCATCATCCGCCGCCGCGGCGAACCCTTCGGAATCGCGGGAGGCGGGAGTGGCTGTTGCGCCGAGAGCGCCTCGGCGAACTGGCCGACCGGGTTGAAGCGATCGGCAGGGTTCTTGGCCAGCGCCCGCTCGAGGGCTGCTGCGACCATGCCCGGCACCGCCGGCCGGAGCTGGGTGATCGGAGGCGGGGTCGCGGTAAGATGCTGATGAGCGATGTTCTGAACTGTGGGGCCGGAGAATGGCGGCTGACCCGCCAGCATCTCGTAGAGGACGCAGCCGAGGGAATAGAGATCGGTTCGCCCGTCTACGTCCCTGTCTCCCGCAGCCTGCTCCGGGCTCATGTACGCCGGCGTCCCGAGCGCGAGTCCCGTGTCGGTGAGTCTGTCGGCGCCGGCGGTGCTTACTGCTCGCGCGATGCCGAAGTCCGCCACCAGCGCGTGGCCGCTCTCGAGCAGGATGTTCTCCGGTTTGATATCGCGATGGATCACCCCGTGTGCGTGCGCGTAGCTCAGGGCGTCCGCTACCTCGCGCGCGATGCGTAGCGCGTCGTCGAGGGGGAGCTGCTTCTCGCGCTTCAGCCGGTCGCGCAGCGATTCCCCTTCTACGAAAGGCATGACGTAATAAAGGAGAGCGCCGGAAGGTTCCGCCGTACGCCCGGAGTCATACAACGGCAGGACATGAGGATGGTGCAGGTTGGCGGTGGTCGCGATCTCGCGCAGAAAGCGCTCGGGCCCGAGGGCGTGGACCAGCTCGGGACGGAGGACCTTTATGGCTACCTTGCGATCATGCTTGAGGTCGTGCGCGAGATAGACCGTAGCCATCCCGCCCGCGCCAAGCTCGCGGTCGAGGCTGTAGCGATCGGCCAGGGCGTCCTGAAGTCGGGCTTGGAGGTCGGACAAGTTGGTCGCCAGAGGGAGAGTGCCCAAAAATGATTGGGCGGGGACCTGGTCGCCAGTCGGGCAGCCCTGAAGGGATCTCTTGGAAGGGACTCCGGCAAACTCCGGCATGTGAGCGAGTAAGGCCCGGCAAAGTCCGGGATCCAAGCCGGCAAACTCTGGCAGCGGGTGGCACGAACTCGCGTAAATGGTGGCAAGTTGCCGGAGTTTAGGCGGTTACAGCGGTTCCTCTGGATCAGGAGAGTCCTGGTTCGAGCCCAGGAGGGGCAA
>JBOHSB010000342.1:0-12901 GCA_050733015.1 Gemmatimonadales bacterium | reverse complement strand
GTGTTCCATCGGTTCTTCCCGCCCCACACGTCGGCGCCCGGGAGGGATCCGTTCGCCCTGGTCGAGGGACTCCTGATCGGGGTCGCGCGCAACCGGGGTCAGATCTCCCTCTACGCCATTCCGGCGTTCATCTGGTTCAGCACCCGGCTGTTCGCGGGGGTCCGCACCTCGCTCAACGACATCTACGACGTGTCGGCCCGCCCGTCGCCGCCGCGCCACTTCCTGCTCAACTGGCTGGCGGGGAAGGCGCGCGACATCGCGATGGTCGTGGCCACGGTCGTGCTGTTCCTGGTCAACACCGCGCTCAGCACGATGATCGCCATTGCGTGGGCCCGCGGCTCGCAGCGGGTCATTCCGCAGTTCGCGTTCTTTTTCTCGACCGTCGGGCGGCTGCTGGGTGAGCTGCTGGCCTTCGTCCTCTCCGTGTCGCTCTTCTATGTCACCTACCGTTACGCCTCGCTCCGCCGCCTCCCCTGGCGCACCGCGCTGCTGGCCTCCACCTTCAGCGCTGTCCTGTTCGAGGTCGCCAAGCGGCTGTATGGCCTGTACCTCACCCACTTCGCCTCGATCGAGTCGTCGGGGGGTGACGCCAACATCGGCGCGGCGGTCCTGTTCATTCTGTGGGTCTACTACACGGCCATTGTGTTCCTGCTCGGCGGAGTGGTCGCCGAGACCTGGGAGCTTCGCTGGATGCAGCAACGGCAACGCACCATCCTCGGCTGACCCTCCCGGCGGCCGGGGCCCATCGCCCGGAGGCCCGCATGCGCCGCCCGATCAGTCTCGCGTTCCTGCTGGCTGTCGCCTGCACCTCGGCGCCTGCCGAGCGCGTCCCCGCCGGGATGGACAAGGCCCAGCCGCTGGCTGCGGAGGACATCGCGGCCATTCGCGCTACCGACTCGACGTTTTCCGGCGCCATGGGCGCCGGCGACGCGGCCGGCCTGGCCGCCATGTACCTCCCCGACGCCCATCTGCTGCCGCCCAACCTCGGCCCGGTCGAGGGGCGTGAAGCGATCCAGCAGTTCTTCGCGGGGTTCCTGAACGCCTACCATGTCACCATCGCGCTCAGCACGGACGAGATCGAGGGTCGCGCGGACCTGGCGTATGCCCGGGGGCACTACACCATGGAGGGGACGCCCAAGGCCGCTGGCACCCCGCCACTCCGCGAGGAGGGCAAGTTCCTGGAGGTGCTCCGCCGGCAGGCCGACGGCAGCTGGCGCTACGCGGCGGACATGTACAGCTCCAACTTCCCGGAGCCGGCTACCAAGTAGAGTTCCATCGGGGACCCTTCCGGTATATATTGCGGGTGCCTCAGGTCCGAAGGGCGCCGGCGCGTGAACCGCGTCAGGACCTCGCCGGTAGCAGCGCTAAGCGATGCCCGGTGTCGCTTCGGGGAGCCTGAGGCACTTTTCTTTTCCCTCCTCCCAAGACCATCGCGTGACCATCGCCCTCGCACGCCGTTACCGCCCCAAGCGCTTCGCCGACCTGCTGGTCCAGGATCACGTGGCCGCCGTCCTGCGCGGCGCCGTGGCCCGCGGCCGGGTCGGGCACGGGTACCTGCTCACCGGCCCGCGCGGGGTCGGCAAGACCACCGCGGCGCGCATCCTCGCCATGGCGCTCAACTGCCCCAATCGCGACGCCTCGGGCGACCCGTGCGGCGAGTGTGAGAACTGCACCCGGGTCTGGAGCGGCACCGCCAACCTGGACGTGGTGGAGATCGACGCCGCCAGCAACCGCGGCGTGGACGACGCCCGCGATCTTCGCGAGCGCGCCATGTACGCCGCCTCCCGCGAGGGCCACTACAAGGTCTACATCGTGGACGAGGCGCACATGCTGACCCGCGAGGCGTGGAACGCGCTGCTCAAGATCCTGGAGGAGCCGCCGCCCCGGGTGGTCTTCGTCTTCGCGACTACCGAGCCGCAGAAGATCGCGGCCGCGGCCGCCCCGGTGCTCTCCCGGCTGCAGCGGTTCGACTTCCGCCGGATCGGGCCGGCGGCCATCCGGGATCGCCTGCGGGAGGTGCTGAACGCCGAAGGGCTCGCGGCGGCGGACGACGCGCTGGCGCTCATCGCGCGCCACGCGGACGGCGGCATGCGAGACGCACTGAGCCTGCTGGACCAGTGCCTGAGCTTCGGCGAAGGCGCGATCACGCCCGCGAGGGTGCGGGAAGTCCTCGGCCTGGTGGACGACGAGTTGTACGCCGAGGTGCTGGCGCTGGTTGCGGACCGGCGGCCCGAGGGAGTGTTTCCGCTGGTGGACCGCCTGATCAACGCGGGCGCCGATCTGGCCGAGTTCATGGCCGGAGCGGGGGAGGTCCTGCGGTCCCTCCTGATGCTGCAGCTCGGCAACGAGCCGGAGGGCTTGACCGAGGGGATGCGCCAGGCGCTCGAGTTCCAGCGCGATCGGCTCGAGGCGGGCGACCTGCTTCGGATGCTGCGCCTGCTGGCCGACAACGAGACGGCCATCCGCCGGAGTGCCAATCCGCGGCTGATCGTCGAGACGCTGCTGCTCCGGTGGACCATGCTGGACCGGATCGTGGACCTCGCGCAGGTGCTGGGCGCCGGCGCCGCACCCCGCACCGGCGGTGGCGGGCCCCCCGCGCCGAAGCTCGCGCCCGCGCCACGGCGGACGTCCTCGGCGGCGCCGGCGGCGGATCCCACGCGCGCCCCGGGCTCGACCACTTCGGCTGGGTCGAATCGGCCTTCCGCCGAGGCGTCCTTGGCCCCGACCGTCGCGCCCGAGCCAAGTCCTGCCTTCGAGGCGGTGCGGAGCACGTGGCCCGAGCTGGTCGCCGAGGTGCGCGCCCAGAGCCGATTCCTGGGCGAGGCGCTGGCTGCCACCACCCCGTCGAGCCTGGAGCTACCCTGGCTCACGGTCGAGCTCGCCGAGGCCAACCCCTTGTTCGCTGAGCGGTTACAGGCTCAGGCTCGAGCAGTGGAAGAGGTGCTCGAACGGGCCCTCGGTCAGCCGGCGCGCCTCCGCGTGGTGGAGGCCGCCCCCCCGCCGGCGGCATCGACCGCGGCGCCCCGCCAGCTCACCGAGGCCACGCTCAAGGCGGATCGCCTGCGCGGGTTTCGGTCCAAGGATCCGAGCCTCGACACTGCGGCTGATGCGTTAGATTTGGAGATCGTGGACTAGCTTGCTCACGCATTCCCAGCCCCTTTACTTTGCCGGGTCCATGGCAGGATTACCCGATAGCATGGCAGATCTTCAACAGCTCTTTCAGCTCGGCCAGCAGATGCAGGGCCGACTGCAGCAGCTCCAGACCGAGCTGGCCGGCCGCACGATCGAGACGACGGCAGGCGGCGGCATGGTGCGCGTCACCGCCGACGGTCGTGGCACCGTGCGCGCGGTAGTCATCGATCCGGCCGTGTTCGACGGGCGCGACGCCGAGTTCCTTGGCGACCTCGTGACGGCCGCCGTGGCCGAGGCCCAGCGCCGCGCGGCCGAACTCCTGCAGGCCGAGATGCGGAAGGTTCCCACGCTGCCGTTCGTCGCCGGCTGACGGTGAGCGCGATCGAAGCGCTGATCACGGAGCTGGCCCGGCTGCCGGGGATCGGGCGCAAGACGGCCCAACGTCTCACCTTTCATCTGCTCCAGCAATCTCCCGACCAGGCCGCGCGGCTCGCCGCCGCGCTGGTGGCGGTGAGCGAGCGCGTGCGGCCGTGCGAGGAGTGCGGCAACCTGACCGAGGAGCAGCCGTGCCCCATCTGCCGCGATCCGCGGCGCGATGCGGCGGTACTTTGCGTGGTCGAGGAGGCCTCCGCGGTGGCCGTGGTCGACCGCTCCACCGATTTCCGGGGGCGATATCATGTGCTGGGAGGACGGCTCTCACCGCTCGACGGAATCGGGCCGGAGTCACTCCGGCTGGACCATCTGGTGGCCCGCGTCCGGGACGGCGCGGTGCGTGAGGTCATCCTCGCCACCAACCCGTCGATGGAAGGCGAGGTCACGGCCACCTACATCCAGCAGCTCCTGGCCGGCCATGGCGTGCGCGTCACCCGGCTCGCCCGCGGCCTCCCCATGGGCGGCGATCTGGAGTACGTGGACGGCGTGACCCTGGCGCACGCGCTGGTGGCGCGGCAAGACGTGCCCTGATGCGGTCGCGGGCGTTGCTCTTCACCGGTGGACTAGCGGCCGGAGCGGTCGCGGGCTGGATGCTCGCCCAGCGGCGTCTGGCCACTCACCAGCGCGATCTGTTCAGTCCGCGGCCGCTGCGCCGCCTGGGCGCCCTCGGCTATCTGGCGGGGCAGACCGGCATCGACACGATTCGCCTCCTGCGCGACTACCTCGCGTGGGAGCGTCAGCCGGTGCTCCGTCGGCGCGCCCAGGCGATCCTGCGGGGACTGGAGTCCTTCCTGGCATGAGGCGGGTGCGATGAGGGGTGCGTCGAGCTGGTCGTTCCGGGAGGACGATTCCCGGGCCATTCAGGGGATCCTGAGCGGCTTTCTGGCGGAGTCGAACGCCAGGACGGCGCTCATCGTGGACCGGACCGGCCAGATGGTGGCCACGGTCGGCGAGTCGCCGCAGTTCGATCCCACGGCGTTCGCGTCGCTCACCGCCGCCGACTTCAGCGCCAACGACCAGCTCGCCCGGATGCTCGGCGAGCCCGAGTTCGGCGCCCTGTTCCATCAGGGCGAGCGCGAATCGATGTACCTGGCCGACGTCGCCCGTCGGGTGATCCTGGTAGTCCTGTTCGACAATCGCACGACGCTGGGCCTGGTGAAGCTGCGGGTCAAGGCGGCGGTGGGTCAGCTCACGCAGGTGTTCACCGACATGTTCAACCGCGACGGCACGAGCGCACCGGGAGTGGCATCCGAGTTTCTCGGCGAGGCGGAAGACGAGATCGACAAACTTTTCGGGGCCTGAGGGAGACCGCAAGCATGTCGATGATCAACTACGCCTCGCGTGAGATCAACTGCAAGCTCGTCTATTACGGCCCCGGGTTGGGCGGCAAGACGACCAACCTGGAGTTCGTGTACAACAAGGTCGCGCCGGGCTCGCGCGGCAAGATGATCTCGCTCGCCACCGAGACCGAGCGGACCCTGTTCTTCGATTTCCTGCCGGTGGACCTCGGGACCATCCGCGGGTTCAAGGTCAAGTTCCACCTCTACACGGTCCCGGGGCAGGTCTACTACAATGCCTCGCGGAAGCTGATCCTCAAGGGCGTCGACGGCGTGGTGTTCGTGGCCGACAGCCAGATCGAGCGGATGGACGCCAACATCGAGGCCATGCAGAATCTCTACGAGAACATGGCCCAGCACGGGTACGATCTCACCAAGATTCCATTCGCCATCCAGTACAACAAGCGCGATCTGCCCAATGCCGCCCCGGTCGGCGAGCTGCAGGCCGCGCTCAATCCCGGCTGGCCGCAGGATGACCCGGCCAAGCAGCGGGTCACGCCCGACCCCAACCGGGAGTCCGAGTACCTCGTCTCACAGCAGGACGGCCAGTGGATCGAGCGGGCGCCGTACTTCGAGGGGGTGGCGCTCACCGGCGAAGGGGTGTTCGATACCCTCAAGGCGATCAGCAAGAGCGTCGTCAAGACCCTGGGGTAGCGGCCGGCATGTGGACGGTCCCGAACATCATCACCCTGGTCCGGATCTGCTTCACCCCGGTCATCGCGCTGCTGCCGTTCATCGAGGGGTACTGGCCCAAGCTGATCGCGTTCTTCATTTTTCTCGTGGCCGCGATCAGCGACGTCTACGACGGCTACCTGGCCCGCTCGCGCAACCAGGTCACCGATCTGGGCAAGCTGCTCGACCCCATCGCCGACAAGCTGCTGCTGTTCGCCACGCTCATCCCCATCTACTGGATCTCCCGAACCCGGCACGACCTGTACGACATCCCGATCTGGGGCAGCATCCCGCTGTGGGTGTGTCTCCTGTTGATCGGACGGGAAGTGGCCATGACGGTGTTCCGGATCTGGGCCAGCCGCCGCGGGGTCGTGATCGCGGCCGCCGGGGCGGGTAAGCTCAAGACCACGATCCAGAACATCTTCATCGGCGCGATCATCCTCTGGTTCGCCTTCCGCGACGCCCGCAAGCCGATGGGGTGGGAGCACAGCCGCTACGCCGACTACTGGAACCAGTTCCACGGCGGCTTCGTGGCGGTCACGCTCGCCGTCGCCGCGCTCCTTACGGTCTATTCGTTCGTCCTCTACCTGTACCGGAACCGCGCGCTGTTCTCCGACCGTCCGCGATGAGCGAACCGGCCGTGGTGAATCGGCCCTCGTTGTGACCTGATCCCATGGACCTCGAGCTCCTCACCATCGGGACCGAGCTCCTGCTCGGCTTCACGATCGACACCAACGGGGCCGAGATCGCACGCGCGCTGGCCGGGATCGGCGGGCGCGTCGTCCGCCGCACCAGCGTGGGCGACAGCCCGGATGCCATCCGCGACGCGGTCCGCGACGGGCTGGCCCGGACCGGTGCAATGCTGACCACCGGCGGCCTGGGCCCCACTCGCGACGACATGAGCAAGTCGGTCGTCGCCGAGTTGTTCGGCATGCCGCTCGAGTTCGACGAGAGGATCTGGCAGGAGCTGGTCGCGCGCTTCGACCGGCTCGGCCGTGCGCCGGCGCCGAGCAACCGCGGTCAGGCCGAGGTGCCGCGGGGCGCCGTTGTGCTCCACAACCGGTGGGGCACGGCACCGGGCCTGTGGTTCGAGGGCCCTCCGGGTCTGGTCATCATGCTGCCCGGTGTGCCGGGCGAGATGCGAAAGCTGATGGAGCACGAGGTGGTACCCCGCCTGGCCGCCCGCAGCCAGGGCGGGGTCATCCGCTCGCGCGTCGTCCGGACGACGGGCATTCCGGAATCCACGCTCGCCGAACGGCTGGGAGCGATCGAGGACGACGTGGCGCCACTCACTCTGGCCTACCTGCCCGGGTTCGACGGCGTCGACCTCAGGCTCAGCGCATGGAGCCTGCCACCCGTGGAGGCGGACGCGAGGCTCGCCGCGGGCGCGACCCTGCTGCGAGAGCGCGCCGGAAGCTTCGCGTACGGCGAGGGCGACGACGATCTCGCGGCGATCGTGCTCGAGCGAGCGCGGGCCCGCCGTCTCCGTATCGGGGCTGCCGAGTCGTGCACCGGCGGGCTGGTCGGAGGTCGGCTCACCGAGATTCCTGGGAGCTCGGACGTTTTCGCCGGCGGGGTGGTTTGCTACACCAACGAGCTCAAGACCAAGCTGCTGGGCGTCGACCCGGCGCTCGTCGAAGCGGACGGAGCCGTGAGCGAGTCGGTGGCCCGTGCAATGGCGCTGGGCGCGATCCGGGTCCTGAGCGTGGACCTCGCCGTCGCGGTGACCGGCATCGCCGGTCCCGGAGGCGGGAGCGAGGCCAAGCCCGTAGGAACGGTCTGGCTCGCGGTCGCTGGGGCTGACGCGGTGGAAGCGCGGCGCATCCAGATCCCGGGCGACCGCCACAATGTGCGCGTGCGGGCCGCGCAGGCCGCGCTCGCGCTGCTGGACCGCTGCCTGCAAGGCCGCTGACCCGCCGACCCGCGGCCTACCTTCCTGCCACTCTGGCGCCGCATTCGCGGCACGAGGGCTGCTATTATCTTCCGGCTGGCTCTCGAACCACGTGAGGTCGCAAGTGGCTGACAAGCGAAGATTTAGCGGTGACTATGCCGACGATGTAGAGCGGATGCGCACGCCCGGTGGCCCGACCGACCCTGCCGCCGCGGCCGGTCGCACCGCGGACGGCGCCGATCTGGCGTCTACCGACATGTCTCAGGACCCTTCCTCCCGGAGCGACGACTCGCAAACGGAATTCAGAGGCGGGAGCGGCCTGCCGGTCGAGCCGGAGAGCGAGGCGATCCGCCGTTTGGAAGAGCAGCTGGAGGAAGCGCGCGACCGCCATCTCCGACTCGCCGCCGAGTACGAGAATTACCGGAAGCGGGCCACCCGCGAGCGGACCGAGTCGGGCGATCGCGCGCAGGCCGCGCTGGTCGGCCGGCTGCTCGACGTGCTCGACGACATGGATCGCTTGAGCGCCGATGGCTCGGCCGCGTCAGGGGAGCAGCTCCGCCAGGCGGTTGCGCTGGTGGACAAGAAGCTGTGGAAGGAGCTCCAGGCGGCAGGCCTCGAGCGCATCGACCCGGTCGGCGCGCCGTTCGACCCCAGCCTCCACGAGGCGGTGTCGGCAGTGCCGCCGCCGTCCCGCGAGCAGGACCATCAGGTGAGCGCCACCTTCCAGGCCGGCTACCGGTTCAAGGGAACCCTCGTGCGGCCGGCGCGGGTGCAGGTGTACTCCGAGCAGGGACAGGCCTAGCGTGGCCGCAAAGGACTTCTATCAGGTCCTCGGCGTCTCCGACTCGGCCAGCCAGGGCGAGATCAAGAAGGCGTACCGCCGGCTCGCCAAGCAGTATCACCCCGACGCCAACCCCAATAATCCCGCGGCGGCCGATCGCTTCAAGGAGATCTCGGAGGCGCACAGCGTGCTCTCCGACGCCGACAAGCGGAAACAGTACGACCAGATGCGAAGGCTCGGCGCGTTCGATGGCGGCCCCGCGCGCGGTCCGCGCCCCGGGGGCGCCCGCCGGACTGGCGGGCCGGAGCCCGGCGAGGAGGGATTCGAGTTCGGTGACTTCGGGGGCCTGGGCGACATCTTCTCGTCGATCTTCGGCCGCGGCCGCCAGGAGGAGCCGAAATCCGAGCCCATCGAGACCATCGTGGAGGTTCCGTTCCGCGTCGCCGCCCTCGGCGGCAAGGTCACGGTCAACCTTCAGGTGATCGAGGCCTGCCCGACCTGTGCGGGCTCGGGCGGCGCGCCGGGCGCCACTTGGTCCACCTGTCCCGAATGCAAGGGGCGGGGCACAATCTCTTTCGGGCAAGGTGGCTTCGCCGTGAATCGGCCGTGTCCCCAATGCCGGGGCCGCGGGCGGATTCCGTCGCAGCCTTGTCCCACCTGCCGCGGCGCGGGCGAGGTGCGGACCGAGCGGCAGGTGAACATCACGGTGCCGCCCGGCACCGAGACCGGCACGCGCATCCGCATGCGGGGGCAGGGTCAGGCCTCGGGCGCGGGCGCGCCCGCCGGCGACCTTCTGGTGACGTTCCAGGTGCAGCCGGACCGATTCTTCCATCGGGAGGGGCTCGACATCGTCTGCGAAGTGCCCCTCAACTTGGCCCAGGCCACCCTTGGCACGCGGCTTCGCGTCCGCACGGTCGATGGCAAGAAGGTGATGCTGCGCATCCCTGGCGGCACCCAGCCGGGCCGGCGCTTCCGCATCAAGGGCCAGGGCGTGGAGAAGAACGGCGTCAAGGGAGACCAGCTGGTGCAGGTGCAGGTGACCGTCCCGGAGAAGCTCACTTCCGAGCAACAGGACCTGCTCAAGCAGTTCGCCGAGTCGGCGGGACTGCCGTTCTAGCGCGGGAGCTCGGACTACGCTCCCGCGCCCGGCAGGACGGTCGAGCGCCAGCCTTCGATGAGCGTTCGATGTGTCGCCCGCTCTCCCTCGGGCGGCGAGGGCCGGCGCTGAAGGTAGGTCCCGTTCGACTGCAGCTCCCAGGCCTGGCGGTTGTCCTCCCACATCAGCAACAGCAGGTCACGCAGCGCCTGCCGGTGGGCGGGACTCTCGATCGGGGTCACCGCCTCGATGCGGCGATCGAGATTCCGTGGCATCCAGTCCGCCGACCCGATGTAGACCTCTTCCTCGCCGCCGTTGAGGAAGTAGAATGCGCGCGAGTGCTCCAGGAAGCGCCCCACCACGCTGATCACCCGGATCGAGTCGCTGATCCCCGGGAGTCCCGGGCGGAGACAGCAGATGCCGCGGACGATCAGGTCGATCGGGACGCCCGCGCCAGACGCCTCGTACAGGGCCGCGATGATATCGGGGTCCACCAGGGCGTTCATCTTGGCGATGATACGCGCGGGCGCGCCCTCCTTCCGGTGCGCGATCTCCCGCCGGATCAGGCCGATGAACCGCTCCCGCATTCCCCGGGGCGCCACGATGAGCTTGCGGTAGCCCGCCGGCGACGCGAACCCGGTCAGCACGTTGAACAGGTCCGTCAGGTCGGCGCCGAGCGCGGGGTTGGCGCTCAGGAGCCCGAAGTCGGTGTACAGCCGCGCCGTCTTGGGGTTGTAGTTGCCGGTCCCGATGTGGAGGTAGCGGCGCATCGTGTCGCCCTCGCGCCGGACCACCAGCATGACCTTGGCGTGCGTCTTGAGGCCGGCCACCCCGTAGCTCACGTGGACGCCGATGTCCTCGAGGCGCTGGGCCCAGATGATGTTGTTTTCCTCGTCGAACCTCGCCTGCAGCTCGATCAGCACCGCGACCTGCTTGCCCCGCTCGGCCGCCTGCACCAGCATCCGGGCGATGCTGGAATCGCCCCCGGTGCGGTACAGCGTGAGCTTGATGGCGACGACGTCCGGATCTTCCGCCGCCGCCTGAATGAAGCGCTCGACCGAGGTCTGGAAGCTGTCGTACGGGTGGTGCAGCAGCAGGTCGCCTTCGCGGATCACGTCGAAGATGTTGCGCGTGTTGGCCAGTCGCGGCGGCGTCACTGGGTGGAACACCGGATCCCGGACGGCGGGGAGATCGAGCGTCGCGAGCGACATGACGTCGGCCGTGTCCATCAGTCCCTGGATCTCGTACAGATCGTCGGTGGTGAGCGGCCGCGTGGGCGGGTCCTGCTGCTCGCTGAACTCCATGAGCAGGAGCTCGCGGAGCGACGGAGGCATCGAGGCATGAACCTCGATTCGCACCACCTCGGCGAACCGCCGGTTGCGTACCTCTTCCTGAATGAGGCTCAGCAGGTCTTCCGCTTCGTCTCCATGATCGATCTGCAGGTCGGTGTTCCGCGTGATCCGGAAGGTGTACCAGCCGAGGATTTCGACGCCCGGGAAGAGCGCCTCCAGGTTCGCGCCGATAACCTCCTCCAGCGGCACGAAGGTGTTGGGCGTCGGCAGCGGCACCCAGCGCGGGAGGATCTTCGGGACCTTGACCCGCGCGAACCGATCCTCACCTTCCGTGCCCCTGAGGGCCACCGCCAGCGACAGGCTGAGGTTCGAGATGTACGGAAACGGATGCCCGGGATCGACGGCCAGCGGCGTGAGTACGGGAAACACGTTGGTTTGGAAATAGCCGTCGACATGATCCCGCTCGGCGCGCGACAACTCGCGGATGCGCTGGTGCAGGGTCACGCCCTCCGCGGCCAGCGCGGGAAGGACCTCGCTCAGGCACTGGCGATGCTGCCGCACCATCTCCCGGACGATCGAAGAGATGGCCGACAGCTGATCCTCCGGGGTCATCCCGTCGGCGGTGCGCTCGACGATCCCCGCGGCGGACTGCTGCTTGAGGCCGGCCACCCGCACCTGGAAGAACTCGTCGAGGTTGCTGCTGAAGATCCCGAGGAACTTGAGCCGCTCGAGCAGTGGTGTCCGCGGGTCCAGCGCCTCATGCAGCACGCGCCGGTTGAACTCGAGCCAGGAGAGCTCGCGGTTGAGGTAGAGGCTGGTGTCCCGCAGGTCGATCGCGGGGGGAGCTGCCAATGGCTGGAGGAGGTCGGTCACGACCGGAATGTACGGCACAGGCGGGGAGGGCGAAACATATTGTAACGACGACGTAACGCAGGCCGAGCGAGGCCGGTCAGATCTTCCGCCTGGGGAAGGCGAAGGACAACGCCAGGCTGACCAGGCCCACCACCAACCCGCCCCAGAAGGCCGGCCAGAACCCCGCGACCGCGAACCCGAGGTTCCACCGCGCCGAGAGCCATCCGGTCACCAGTAGCATGAGCGCGTTGATCACCAGGGTGAAAAGCCCAAGCGTCAGGACGATCAGCGGGCAGGTGAGTACCGTCAACAGAGGACGGAGCAGGCTGTTGACGATGCCGAAGACGGCCGCCACCAGCACCAGGTGGAGCACGTCGCCGGAGAAATCGAGGCCGGTGATCAGGTAGGCCGCGATCCAGAGGGCGATCGCATTGAACAGCCAGTGGAGCAGGAGCGAGCGCATGCGGGGAGGTCCTCCGGCTAGCCGGCGATCACGCCGCCGCCAAGCACGCGACCGCGCTCGCCATACAGGACGCCGCTCTGGCCCGGCGCGATGGCGCGCACCGGCAGGGCGAGGGCCAGCTCGAGCGTCCCGGCCTCGCTGGCGAGGACGGTGGCGGGGACGGCCGGGGCCCGGTAGCGCAGCTGTACCTCGCACGCCTCGCCCGGGGTGAGCGGATCCGCCAGCCAGTTGAGCTCCTCCAGCCGGACCCGATGACCCTCGAGATCCGCCGCCGTGCCGATCACGACCTCACGGCGGTCGGGGTGGATCGCCACCACGAAACGGGGCTCCGCGAAGCCGCCGGGCAGGCCCTTGCGCTGTCCGATCGTGTAGCGGGCGTATCCGTCGTGCTGCCCGATGACCGCGCCGTCGGTGGTCACCAGCGGGCCCGGCGCGAGCGCGGGCGCGCCCGCGGGCAGATGCCGCTCGAGCACGGCGGCGTAGTCGCCGTCCGGCACGAAGCAGATCTCGACCGACTCCGGCTTGTCCGCCGTCAGCAGTCCCAGGCGCCGTGCCAGGGCGCGAGTCTCGGCCTTGGCCAGTGACCCGACCGGCGTCAGCATGCGCTCGACCACGGCGCGGTCGATGCCCCAGAGGAAGTAGCTCTGGTCCTTGCGCGGATCCTGACCCCGGTAGAGCCCGCCGCCGCGCGCCACGGCGTAGTGGCCGGTGGCGATGTAGCGGCAATCGAGCGCGTCCGCGTGAGCCAGCAGGTCACGGAACTTGGTGAACGAGTTGCACCGCACGCAGGGGATCGGGGTTCGGCCGCTGCTGTACTCGCTCACGAAGTTCTGGATGACGTGCAGGTCGAACCGGTCCTCGAGATTGAGGACGTAGTGAGGAATGCCGAGCGCGTGCGCGACGTCGCGCGCGTCGTTGATCGAGTCGAGCGAGCAGCACGGCCGGTCGGGGAC
>JBOHSB010000341.1:0-2111 GCA_050733015.1 Gemmatimonadales bacterium | reverse complement strand
GGCCGCCGACCCCCGCCCTCACTCCCCTATCGCCCGTTCGCCCAATCGCCCTCACTCGCCCTCTCGTCCTACCTATAATCCCCCGCAAAGAGCGACAGCTGGAACGACGCGATGATCGAGATCTGCGAGGTCCGACGGCTGAGATGCCGCGCGTCGTTCACCGAGTAGTCCACCTGGAGGCCGCCGCTCAGGGTCTGCAGCAGGTCGGTGTCGAGCCCGCCTCGCACTTCCTGCCGCCGGACGTCCGAGATGAGGATGCAGTCGGCAACGCCTGCCTGATTGAGGCAGGTGCGCGCCTTGGTCTGCAGGTACGTGAGGGAGCTCCGCACCGGCTTCCGCGCCCGGCTGATCGAGCGCGGCAACCGGAACGAATAGTTCATGGCGCCGGTGAGGTCGTTCTGGTCCAGTTGGGTCTCGTTGCCGTTGGACAGGTTGTCCTGGTTGAGCGCCGTCAGGCCGAGGGTCAAGTTCAACCCGTTCCGGAGCCCGAGCTGCACGTCCGGGGAGATCGACGAGGACTTGATGCTGGTGAGTGCGGGCAAACCGCCCTGGTTGCCCTGGATCGACGTGCCTTCCCGGCGGCGTACCGCCGTGCCGAGTGCGAGGATCGTGAGCGGGCCGCCGCGGAAGGTCCGGCTCCAGCGGACCGTCCCCACGGGCCACTCGCGCTGATTGATCTCGGTCTCGATGAAGACGTCGCCCACGCGCTGCAGCCGCGTGGTCCGGGTCAGCGCGTGGGACAGGGTGAAGGTGATGCCGTAGGGCAGGTCCGCCCCGCTCGCGACGGTCGCGGCCCGCAGCTCCGACACGCCGCGTGCCGCCTCGCCTTCCTGCTGCAGGAAGTCTCCCAGGCCGCCGAGGCCGAGCTGGTAGCTGAAGCCAGGATCGAAGGCGTTCAGGTCGAAGGTGGAGGTGCGGGTCAGCCGCGTGCTCAGGTCGAGCGGCCGGACCCGCGCCACCGCCTTGCCGAGGAAGCTGCTGTCGCCTGAGAGCAGCCGCAGGCCGCGGCCGAGATCCACCGAGGTGCCGATCTCGTTGGTTCGCGAGTTGTTGAGGGTCTGCGGCAGGATGAACGCGCCGCTGTCCCCATCGGCCCGGACGGGCTCCCGGCTCGAGAGGGAGCGGCTCAGCACGAAGCTGCTGCTGGAGAGGAAGCGGGGCCGGAGCCACGACGCCAGACCGGGCGTGAGCGACAGCGCCGTGACGAGCGAACGATCGCGCTCCACGCCCACCGGCACGCCCAGGAAGAAGCGGCGCTCGGCGTACGCCAGCCGCCCGATGGGTGACGAGTCCGGGTACACCCGGAGGTCGCGGGTGCTGGTCAGGTCGCCGCTCAAGTTCAGCATCCCCAGCGGCTGCCAGGTGAGTCCCGCCGTGTTGCGCCACAGGTGGGTGAGCGCCAGCGTGGGCGCCAGGTCGTCGTCGCTCCGCGCCACCGGGAAGCGGAACGCCGATGAGTTGGCCTCGTCGCGGTTGAGGCCGCTGGCCAGGCGGACGCGGGTGGGCGCCAGGCTCAGGTCCGCCCGCGCGAGGCTCTTCCCCAGGTCTCCCTCGCGCATGAACCTGGGCAGCACCTTGACCAGCCCGCCGAGCGGCAGCCGGAAGCCCTTGCGCCGGGAGCTGAGCAGATACGCCAGGTTCACCGCGTAGGTGCTGGACTTGATGTCGGTGAGCTCGGTGAGCGCGTGTCCCTCGGTGAGGCTGGCGGTGGCCGAGAGCGGGTCCACCAGACCCTTGGTGAGCCAATGCCTCCCCGGCTGCTCCCGGCGAATGGACATGCTCACCGTGGTGCTCCGGTTGTCCGGCTTGCGGAGGCCGGACAGCGCGCTGCCGCGGATGTCGGTACCGGTGAGCAGCTCGGGGTCGATGGCGGTGCGCGCGTAGCTCACGGTCACCGGCACGGCGAGGCCCAGGCTGGTCGGCAGGAAGCGGTCCAGCCGAAGGTTGCCGCCCATCTGGAGCACGTTCGTCCCCAGGTAGGACGGATCCTGGTTGATCTGCCGGAACTGCCCGTTCTGCCGCACGTAGGCCATCGTCACGCTGGCCACGTCCGATGCGGTGAGCTTCGCGTCCACCGACGTGGCCGTGCCCGTCTGGGAGACGGGCTGGGC
>JBOHSB010000340.1:0-2745 GCA_050733015.1 Gemmatimonadales bacterium | reverse complement strand
CGCCGAGCACATTCCTGTCGGCGATGAAGGCACCGTCGAAGACCAGCTCGGTCGTGCTCGAGGCGCGGATGCCGAGCTTGTTCTCCTTCTTGCCGACCCCGAAGCCCTCGAAGCCCCGCTCGACGATGAACCCGGTGATGCCCTTGTAGCCCTTGGTGGGATCGGTGTTGGCGAAGACGATGAACACGCCCGCCTCGGCGCCGTTGGTGATCCAGAACTTCCGTCCGGTGAGCTGCCAGCCGTCCCCGGTCCGCTCGGCGCGGGTGGCGAGGGCGAACGCGTCGCTGCCGCTGCCCGGCTCCGAGAGCGCGAACGCGCCTAGCAGGTCGGTCGTGAGCCGCGGGAAGTAGCGCCGCTGCTGCTCGTCGTTGGCCCACCGCAGGAATCCGTTGTTGACCAGCGTATTGTGGACGTCCACGTAGATCGCGGCGGATGCGTCCACCCGGGCCAGCTCCTCGATGGCGAGGACCGACATGAAGATGCCGCCGCCGGCACCGCCGTACTGCTCCGGCACCTCGATGCCCATGAGGCCCAGCTCGAAGAACTTGGGGATCAGGTCGGGCCGGAGCTGGGCCGCCTCGTCCATCGCCTGCACGTGCGGGCGTACTTCCGTCTCCGCGAACTCGCGGACCGCGTCGCGGAACAGCTGCTCTTCTTCGGACAGGGTCGTGAGGGCGGGCGCGGAGCTGCGGAGGTCCTGCATGGCGACGGGGCCTCCGAGGAGGGTCGGCGGGCGTATCTCAGGTCGAGGGAGTATATCCCAGACTCCCGACGGGTTCAATCGGCGCCGCCTCGAGCACTTCGAGCGCCACCGACACCCGTCCGAGAGGAGCCGACACCTGCACGCCCTGGACCCGGTCGGCGACCGCGGCCAGCATCTCACGTGAGATGCGCACGCCTTCGGCGAGCGCGGCCTCTTTTCCGTGCGCGCTGGCCACGCGCATGCGATCGACCACGGCATCCGGCACGCTCACCCCTGGCACCTCGTTGGCCAGGAACTCCGCGTTCCTGAGCGATACCAGCGGCCAGATGCCAGCCACCACCGGAATGCGGAAATTCTCCGCGTGGGCGAGAAACCGGTCGAGCTGCTCCAGGTCGAACACCGGCTGGGTGATGGCGTACTCCGCCCCGGCCTCGACCTTGTACGCGAACCGCTTGAGCTCGCGCTCGAAATCGGGCGCGGCCGGGTTGACCCCGACGCCGATCACGAACCTGGTCGGCTGACCGATGGGATTCCCGCCGGGGTCGAGCCCGCGATTGAGCCGGCTCACCAGGTTGGTGAGGCCGATACTGTCGATGTCGAACACCGCGGTGGCCTCCGGGTACGGTCCCATCTTCGGCGGGTCGCCGGTGATGATGAGGAGGTTCCGCACGCCGGCGGCGGACGCACCGAGGAGGTCGGACAGCATGCCGAGGAGATTGCGGTCCCGGCAGGCGTAATGCACGACCGCTTCCAGCCCGACCTCGCGCTCGATCATGACCGCCGAGAGGAGCGCGCCCATCCGACTCTGGGCCCGGGGCCCGTCGGGCACGTTGACCGCATCGACGCCCGCCGCCTTGAGCTGGCGCACCTGCTCGAACATGGGGGTCGGGTCCACGCCCTTGGGCGGCACGATCTCGACCGTGGTGATGAACCTCCCCTCCGCCAGCTTGGCACCCAGCCGCGAGCGCCCGGCCAGCGGGATCGGGTCCATCGCGGCGGCCGGCGCCGGCGGCGGCAGGGTTCCCATGTCGAACGCATGCCGTGGCGAGACGCTCTGAACGAACCCCACGATGGCGCGGATGTGGTCCGGGGTGGTGCCGCAGCAGCCGCCGACCAGTCGGGCCCCCGCCTCCACCATGCGGCGGGCGTAACTCGCCATGTATTCGGGAGAAGCCATGTAGATCTTGCGGTCGCCCACCTCGCGCGGCAGGCCGGCGTTGGGCTGGGCGGAGATGGGCACTGTGACCACCCGCGCGAGCTTCTCCACCGCCTCCAGCACGCCGTGCGGGCCGACCGAGCAGTTCACGCCGATCACATCGACGCCCATCGCCTGCAGCTCGGGGCCGAACACGAGCGGGTCGGTGCCGTAGTGCGTCTTGCCGTCGGTGCCAACGGTCATCTGCGCGATGATGGGCAGGTCCGACACCGCGCGCACCGCGTGCACCGCGGCCCCCAGTTCGGCCACGTCGCTGAAGGTCTCGAGGATGAACCCGTCGATCCCGCCGGCCAAGAGCCCGCGGACCTGGCGCTCGAAGGTCGCTCGGGCCTCGTCCAGCGACAGCTCGCCGAAAGGCTCGACCCGGACGCCGAGGGGGCCGATGGCCCCGAGCACCGCGGCGCGGGTACCGGCGGCCTCCCGGGCGAGGGAAGCTGCCGCCGTGTTGATCCGCTCGGTCTCGCCGGCCAGCCCGTGGGTCGTGAGCTTGACCGGGTTGGCGCCGAAGGTATTGGTCTCGAGCAGCTCGGCGCCGGCGCGGACGTACTCGCGATGGATGTCGCGCACCAGGTCCGGCTGGCGCAGGTTGAGCTCGTCGTAGCAGACGTTGAGGAACACGCCCCGGCCATAGAGCATGGTGCCCATGGCGCCGTCCACGACATGGACCCGGCCGTCCGCCAGCAGATCGCGCAGGGTGGGCACGCTAGCGCTCGTAGTTGAGGTTGGGGGCCAGCCAGCGTTCCATGACGGGCAGGTCCAGCCCCTTCCGCCGCGCGTAGTCCTCGACCTGGTCGCGTCCGATCTTCCCCACGCCGAAGTACTGCGC
>JBOHSB010000339.1:0-3813 GCA_050733015.1 Gemmatimonadales bacterium | reverse complement strand
GTACGTCACCGTGCCGGCGCTGATGGCGCCTTCCATGCCTTTGACGATCAGGTCGGCCGCCTCGGTCCAGCCCATGTAGCGCAGCATCATTTCGCCCGACAGGATGACCGAGCCGGGATTGACCTTGTCCAGGCCGGCGTACTTAGGCGCCGTGCCGTGGGTGGCCTCGAAGATGGCGTGGCCGCTGACGTAGTTGATGTTGCCGCCCGGCGCGATGCCGATGCCGCCCACCTGCGCCGCGAGCGCATCGGAGATATAGTCGCCGTTGAGGTTCATGGTGGCGATGACGCTGTACTCGCGGGGCCGGGTGAGGATCTGCTGCAGGAAGGCGTCGGCGATCACGTCCTTGAGCACTACGCCCGACGGCAGCCGGCACCACGGGCCGCCGTCGATCTCGACGGCGCCGTATTCCTCGCGGGCGAGCTGGTAGCCCCAGTCGCGGAAGCCGCCCTCGGTGTACTTCATGATGTTGCCCTTGTGCACCAGCGTCACGCTGGGAGCCGGGCGGGCGACGGCGTAGTCGAGCGCGGCGCGGATGAGGCGCTTCGAGCCCTCCTCGGAGACCGGCTTGATGCCGATGGCGCTGGAGCCGGGGAAGCGGATGGTCTGGGCGCCCATCTGCTGCTGGAGGAAGTCGATGACGCGGCGGGCCTCGTCGCTCCGGGCCTTGTACTCGATGCCGGCGTAGATGTCCTCGGTGTTCTCGCGGAAGATCACCATGTCGACGTCCTGCGGCACCTTGACGGGCGAGGGCACGCCCTCGAACCATCGCACCGGCCGGACGCAGGCGTAGAGGTCGAGCTTCTGGCGCAGGGCCACGTTGAGCGAGCGGAAGCCGCCGCCGACCGGCGTGGTGAGCGGGCCCTTGATGGCGACGAGATAGTGATCGATGGCCGCGAGCGTGTCGTCCGGGAGCCAGCTGTTGAGCTGGTTCTTGGCCTTCTCGCCGGCCAGCACCTCGAGCCAGGCCACGCGGCGGTCGCCACCGTAGGCCCGCCGGACCGCGCCGTCGAACACGAGCTGGGAGGCGCGCCAGATGTCGGGGCCGGTGCCGTCGCCCTCGATGAACGGAATGATCGGCTGGGCGGGGACCCGGAGGCGGCCGTCGCGCATGGTGATCGCGTCGCCCTGGATGGTGACTGTCATGGATCGGTTCCTTCGAACGGACTGGAATGAGCGCAATCGGCGCTGAGACGACGCTGAATCTGCCCGCGTGCTCCGAGATCGGCAACCGAGCCGTCGAGGCGATCCACGCCGCCTACGACGGCTACCACGGGGGCTTCGAGGAGATCACCCGGCGCGCCCGCGAGCGGTTCGAGCGGCGCGACTGGCTGGGCGCCCAGGCCGACGCGACCGAGCGCCTGGCGCTCTACCGCACCCACGTCGACGGCGCGGTGGCCGACGTGCACGACATCCTTCAGGATGCAGTCATGGAGCGGACGCTGTGGGCGGCCATGCGCGCCCGCCACGCCGTCGGCGCGCACCGGCGGCCCGATGCCGAGCTGGCGCAGACGTTCTTCAACTCGGTGACCCGGCGGGTGTTCAGCACCGTGGGCGTGGACGCGGCCATCGAGTACCTGGATCCGTTCATCCCGCTGCCCGATCCCGCCACGCCGCCGCTGGTCGACCGGGACCTGGTGGAGGCGGTGGACCCGGGCCTGGTCCGCCGCATCCTCCAGCGGTTCCCCTGGTCGGTGCCCTGGGCGTCGCTGGAGCGCGACGCGGCGGCCGTGTCGCGGCTCATCACCGACACACTGGACGCCCTGGCGGGCCGCGGGCCGATCGAGCTGGACGTCCTGCGCCCGGTGTTCTATCGCAACAAGGGCGCGTACCTGGTGGGGCGGGTTCGGCGCGGGGACGTCACCCTGCCCCTGGTGCTGCCGCTGCTCCGCGCCGAGCGGGGCCTCGTGGTGGACGCCGTGCTCATGACGCCCAACGAGGCGAGCGTCGTGTTCGGCTTCAGCTGGTCCTACTTCCGGGTGGACGTGCCGCGGCCGCGCGAGCTGGTGGACTTCCTGACCTCGATCATGCCGTTCAAGCGCATCGACGAGCTGTACAACGGCATCGGCTACAACAAGCACGGCAAGACCGAGCTGTTCCGGAACCTCATGGCCTACCTGCAGGATCCCGAGGCGCGGTTCGCCTTCGCCGAGGGCGACGAGGGCATGGTCATGGCCGTGTTCACCCTGCCGGCGTTCAACCTGGTCTTCAAGATCATCAAGGACAGCTTCGGCGCGCCCAAGAACACCACCCGCCAGGCGGTCATGGAGAAGTATCACTTCGTGTTCGTGCGCGACCGGGTAGGCCGGCTGGCGGACGCCCAGGAGTTCGAGCACCTGGAGTTCCCCCGCCGGTGCTTCCCCGACGAGCTGCTGACCTATCTCCTCGGCGCGGCCGCCCGCACCGTCCGGGTGGAGGGCGACCGGGTCATCGTCCGGCACGTCTACACCGAGCGCCGGGTGACGCCGCTCAACATCTTCCTCCGCGACGCCGATGCCCCCGCCGCGCGCGAGGCGGTGATCGAGTACGGCAACGCGATCAAGGACCTGGCCGCCGCCGACATCTTCACCGGCGACATGCTGCTCAAGAACTTCGGGGTGACCCGGAACGGGCGGGTCATCTGCTACGACTACGACGAGCTGTGCCTCCTGTCCGAGTGCCACTTCCGTCGCATCCCCCCGCCCACCACCTACGAGGACGAGTTCGCGGCGGAGCCGTGGTTCTCGGTGGGCGAGAACGACGTGTTCCCCGAGGAGTTCCACGCCTTCCTGGTGCCACCCGGCGAGCTCCGGGAGGCCTTCCTCGAGGCACACGGCGACCTGCTGGACGTCGCGTTCTGGCACCGGGTGCAGCAGCGGCTGAGCGCGGGGGAGGTGGTGGACGTGTTTCCCTATCGGAGAAGCGCGCTGCTGCGGAGGAGTGAGGGGCGGCTGCGCTCGGGATGAGGGCCCCGGGGGGCGGACGAGGTCTTCGGACCGCTCACGCCTCCCCGCTACCCTTCGCCTGCGCCCCGCTCGAACCGCGTCAGCCGCTCCGCTGCATCCTGAATCCGCCGCACGTATTCCGCCACTGGCTCGCGGGCTTTGCGCTCGGGCAGCACGAACTCGGGGTTCTCCGGCTCGGACGAATCCGGCGCGTTGGTGAAGGTGTCCCCGCCGCGGGCCTCGACGACCGATTCGAAGCGGTCCACCGCCGACCACAGATCCGCCAGCTCGTCGTCGGTCTCCCCGCCGAACAGCAGCACGCCGCGCTGGCCCAGCACATCGAGGTTGTGCTCGCGCGCGCGAGCCTGCTGCTCGGCGCGATGAGGGTTGAGCGCCGCGTCAAGCTCGGCGGCGGGCAGGCGATCGTTCGCGTCTGGCATGGTGCCTCCACGCTATGTGCGCCGACGTACGGGGCCGCGAAGGAACCGCTCCGCCAATTGCTCCAGGCGGTCATCGCGATCCTCGCGCGCTTCGGTGAGAATCCGCTCGACATGGGGGAAAAGAGTGGGGTCGCCCCAGTAGTACCCGGTTGCCGCTTCGGCGCCGGGGGTGTCGCCCTGGTCGGCCGCGCGCAGGAGCGCCCGCGCCGCCGCCCGGTCGTAGTCCGGGTCGGATCGGTCGGGCAGCGGATACCGACCGGCGGCATCGCCGCCCGCGGCGTCTTCGTTGACAAAGGCTCTCGACATGCTCGCAGTATAAACCCGTTGCAGAGTGGCGGATTCATTAAGCGGCGGGAGGCGGCCGGGGGCGGTGTTGCGGGTCACACGTAGGACGATAGGACGGTAGGACGGTAGGACGGTAGGACGGTAGGACGGTAGGACGGTAGGAC
>JBOHSB010000338.1:0-2689 GCA_050733015.1 Gemmatimonadales bacterium | reverse complement strand
CATCTGGACCTCATACCGGCCTTCGGGAACCTTCGAACCTGCGGCCAGGCCCAGGTACTCCAGCGCCTCGCTCAGCACACTCATGCCGCCCCCAACCTTCCACCCGTGCCGCGGCCCTCAGCCTCGTCGCTGTCGCGGCGCCTCATATGGCGTAACCATCGATGGGGCGGCCGAACCCCAAGCGCTCCCCAACAGGGCCACTCCCTTGACACGCGCTCCGTGCGGGCTGGGTAGCGTCGGCGGGGCAGTTCGCATAAACGTTCCTTTGCCAGAGCAAGATCAACTAAGGGCGCCTTGCGGTTGCCGAGACCCGGATCGGTTCGCACAACTCGTTCTCACTCAAAAGCGTGTCGGACCCCCTTTCGAGAACTGCGTTGTGCGAAAATCCGGGGTCATGACGGTCCCTGACGAGGCGTCCCCGAGTGATGCCGACGAAGTCGAGCGCCACCGGTGTCCCCGCTGCAGATCCGAGGCCGGCTCGCCGTGCCGTTCGCGCGGTGGGGCGGTTGCCGGCACCTATCACACGGGCCGCTTCACCAAGGTGCCCCGGCTCGCCAAGCTGCTGCGGGTGGCGACGCCGGCCGACCGCGGTCCCGGCCAGCCGTGGCGGCCCAGCACTGCGGTGCCGCTGGCCATCGCGCCGGACACCCCGACCGCTGACATCCGGATCGGGTACGCGCGTTGTTCGACCCTCGCCCAGGAGCTTCAGTCGCAGCTGGACGCGCTCGCCAAGCACGGCATCGGCCGGGAGAAGATCTTCTTCGAGAAGATCAGCACCCGGGTCCGGGTGCGCCCGCAGTTCGAGGCGGCGTTGGCCGCCGCCCGCCAGATCAAGGCGCACGCGCCGCACTGCCGGGTCATCTTCACGGTGTATGAGATGAAGCGGCTCGGCCGCGACGCCGCCGAGCTGACCGCGCTCGCGGACCACCTCACCGCGCACGGGCTGGTGCTGGAGATGCTCGCCGGACCGCTGCCCGGGCTGTATGACCCCAGCGGACCCGGCCGGCTGCTGTTCGGCTTCTTCGCCGCCATGGCCGAGACCGAGCGGGAGAACATCCGCGAGGCCACCCTCGAGGGACTCGACACCGCCGCCCGCAAGGGCAAGCACGGCGGCCGGCCACCGGTCATCACCGAAGACATGCTGCACACCGTGCTCCGCCGCCGCGCGGGCGGGGAGTCGGTCGAGCAGATCCAGCCCGACCTCATCATTCCCACCGGCAAGCGCAAGGGGCACAGCCCCAGCGTGGCCAGCATCTACCGGGCGCTCGCCGAGCATGAAAAGGCCCAGGCCTACCCCGAAGCCGTGGCGGCGGCCCACGCCGACTTCGCCGCGCTGACGGCCACCGGCGACATCCCCCGGCCCCGCCCCGCCCGCATCAGGCGCCCCAAGGACCCAGCGCCACCCGAGGAGGCCGACCTTCGCCGCCGCCTCCAGGCTCAAGTGCTCCAGACAGCGGAGACCGACTAACCCGCGCGTCAAGGTGCCTTCGGGGTTCAGGCGAGTTCAGGTGAGCCCGCATCGATGGCGGAAGCGATCGTCGCTGGCAGACTGCCGGTTGTGAACACGCCACCCCTGGCCTCCGCCGACCGGACCCGCCTGCTGCGGCGCGGCTTCGCGCTGGAGTACGCCACGCTCGGCTGGAACGTGGCCGGCGTGGCGATCCTGGCCGTCACCGCCATCGCCGCCCGGTCGGTGGCACTCGCCGGGTTCGGCCTGGACTCCCTCATCGAGATCGGAGCCTCGGCGGTGGTGGTGTGGGAACTGTCCGGCACCGGCGATAAACGCCAGCGCCGCGCGCTGCGCCTGATCGCCTTCGCGTTCCTCGCCCTGGCGGCGTACCTGCTGATCCAGTCCACCTGGGTCCTCGCCTCCGGGCACCGCGCCGCGCACAGCCCCGGCGGGATCGCCTGGACTGCTATTACCGCCGCCGTCATGTCCGCTCTGGCCGCAGGGAAGTCCCGCACCGGCGCCGCCCTGGACAACCCGGTCCTTACCACCGAAGGTCGCGTCACGCTCATCGACGCGGTCCTGGCCGCCGCCGTCCTGACCGGCCTGGTCCTCAACGCCGCGGCCGGCTGGTGGCCTACTCGTCGACCGGGAAGTTTTTCGGACAGATGTACCCGGGCATGCGGGCTCGTGGTGCCGGCGAGGCGCAGGATCGCGGTCAGGCCGTCGCCGGTTCCGGGCCAGTGACCTTCGATCGCTTGGGGACCGGCATGACAGGCAAGGCAACGTTCGAGTTAGGAACTGGCCCCCTCCGAGACAACGTCTGGGCCCATGTCCGGCGCTCTCCCGACAGAGAGACAGGGTCTTGTCGGGCGGGCCGGTTAGCGGTCAGCTCATCCGTTCTTCCTCCCCCGATTGGGACGTGACGATGAGCAAGAAGCGCAGCACTCGCCGGGACCGGCGTACGCCCGTCCGGCGACCGATCATCGTGGAGGCTGGCGCGGCTTCCAGCCGCGGTAACAGCATCCCGGCCGCGGTCGACGACGCTGAGCGGGTGCCCGAGTTCGAGTCCACGATGTTCGGCATGCTGGGCGGCGTCGCGGTGGAGGCCCTGCCGTTGTACACCGCGTTGAGCGTCGTCCATCACGACATGAGCGGCGCGCCGGCCGGCAGCTGTGTGTCCATCTGCCACCAGCTCGCCGGCGGCTTAGAGCACCTGGGGTTCAGTGCCGAGGTGATGGC
>JBOHSB010000337.1:0-22853 GCA_050733015.1 Gemmatimonadales bacterium | reverse complement strand
GGATGGCGGCGGTGGCGCGGTCTAGCTTCCCGCGATCAGCTTGTCGTCCAACGTCAGCGTCACCTGCGTGCCCGTGGGCAGCACGACGTCGCGGTCCTTGGTCTCGACCGCCCGCTGGGTGCCGACCGCGCCGCCGATGATGCCGCCGATGATCGCGCCCTTGGTGCTGCCACCGATCACCCGGCCGACGACCGCACCGACGGCCGTCCCGGCGCCGACCTTGGCGATGTCGCCCGCGTTGGTGCCGCGGCCCTGCAGCGAGGTCTTGACGCCCGAGATCGAGGCCGGCAGCGGCGCCGACTTCCCGTTGATCGAGATGGCCGTCGGCTTGAGGGTGAGCGTGCCCGTGCTGTCGCCCTTGTTCTCCGATTCCTTGATGGCCGTCACCTGCAACGTCACCTTCGAGCCGGCCGGAATGACGACCTGCCCGGCCGAGTTCTTGACGTCGGCCGCGACGGTCGCGGTCACCTCGTCGCCCACCCGGTTCTTGTTGGACCGGATCTCGGCGTCGGTCGTAGCGGAGAACGAGGCGCCGGCCTCCAGGCCGCGAGCCGCGGGCGCCGGAGCGGGGCCGGGCGTGGTCGCCGCGGTAGGAACCGGTGAGGCCGCGGGCGTCGGAGCGGGCGCGGGCTTGGGCTTGGGCGCGGCCGGCTTGGTGGTCGGCTTGGGCGCCGGCGGCTTGGGCTCGGGCGCCGGCGTCACCGGCGTGGCCGCGGCGGTGTCCGCGCTCGGGCGGTCGTTGAGCTCCGCGGTGGTATCCACCGGGGCCAGCTGCAGGTCCCGGCTCAGGCTGTCGGCGGAAGCGACATCACGCTTCTCGCCCCGCCCGCACGCGGCGGCCGCGAGCAGCGTGAGCGCAGCTAGCATGGTTCTCGACATCGTTTCCTCCTCGAGTGTGTGACTTGCCGGGGTCCGAGCACGCGGTGACATTCCACCGATCATGACGGAATTACGGACCCTGCTGCCCTATCTCCGGCCCTACCGGCGCGAATACGCGTTCGGCATGGCGCTGGTGATCGTCTCCAACTACTTCACGACCCGCGGTGTCAAGTACATCGAGGAGGCCATCGATGCGCTTCGCACCGGTGTCGGATTCCCCGCCGTCCAGCACGCCATCGGGCTCCTCCTCGCGGTCGCTCTCGTCGGCGGGATCGCCCGGTACGGCATGCGGGAGCTGCTGAACAGCGGCAGCCGCCGTGTCGAGACGGATCTCCGGGACCACCTCTACCGACATTTGCAGCGGATGTCGGCCGAATTCTACGACCGATACCCGACCGGCGATGTGATGGCCCGCACCACCAACGATCTGCTGGCCGTCCGGATGGTGGCCGGCCCGGCCGTCATGTACTTGGTGGATACTACTATACGTGCCCTGCTAATTGCACCCGCGATGGCGGTGATCAATCCCCGGCTCACGCTGCTCGCCTTCGTGCCGCTGCTCGGTCTGCCGGTGGCGATGGTCTCCCTCGGCCAGCGGATCCACCGCCGGAGCCAGGCCATCCAGGAGCAATTCAGCGACCTGACGACCCAGGCGCACGAGAACCTGAGCGGGGTGCGGGTGGTCCGCGCCTACCGACAGGAGCAGGCGGAGATCGCCGCCTTCCAGGGGCTCAGCGACGCATATCTCGCCCGCAATCTCGAGCTGGCCCGGATTCAGGGCGTCTTCTTTCCGGTGCTCACGCTGCTCGGCGGGCTCAGCGCGCTCACGGTCCTGTACGCCGGCGGGCGGCTGGTCATGCTGGGCACGATCAGCGTCGGCGCGTTCGTGGCGTTCGGCGTGTATCTGGCGATGCTGGTCTGGCCGATGATCGCGTTGGGCTGGGCGGTGAACCTGGTGCAGCGGGGCGCGGCCTCCATGGGCCGCATCAACCAGCTGTTCCGGGAGGGGGCCGCCATCACCGAGCCGGAGACCCCGATGGCGTTGCCCCCGGCGCGCGGCGGGCGCGCGGTCGAGTTCCGGGGCGTGTCGTTCGCCTACCCCGGCGCCCGCGACCGGGGCGCGGTGCTGCAGGACATCTCCTTCCGGGTGGACGCCGGCCGGTCGCTCGCGATCGTGGGGGCCACGGGCTCGGGCAAGTCCACTCTGGTGGACCTTCTCGTCCGGGCCTACGACCCCGACGCCGGTGCGGTGCTCCTCGACGGCGTGGACCTGAGGCGGCTCCCGCTCGCCGAGCTGCGCCAGGCCATCGGGTTCGTCCCGCAAGAGACCTTCCTGTTCAGCGAGACCCTCCGGGACAACGTCCTGCTCGGCGCGCCCGACGACGGCCGGCTGGAGCAAGTGGCGGAAGTCGCGCAGCTCACCGAGGCGCTCCCCGCCCTGCCCCGCGGCTTCGATACCATGCTCGGCGAGCGCGGCATCAACTTGAGCGGCGGCCAGAAACAGCGGAGCGCCATCGCGCGGGCCCTGGCGCAGGACCCGCCGGTTTTCGTGCTCGACGACGCCCTGAGCGCCGTGGACGCGCAGACCGAGGCGAAGATCCTGCGCGCGCTCCGCGGAGCGCTCGTGGGTCGCACCAGCATCATCGTCTCACACCGCCTCGCCGCGGTGCGCGACGCCGACTGGATCCTGGTGCTGGAGCGCGGTCGCATCGTGGAACAGGGCACCCACGCCGACCTGATCGCGCGGGGTGGCCGGTACTGGGAGCTGCTGCGCCGACAGCAGCTGGAGGAGGAGCTGGAGGAGGAGGAAGCGGTCAGCGGTGAGCGGTAATAAGGAAGCGATGAGCGGTGAGTGGTGAGGGCGGCCTGCCGCGATCACATCACTTCAACGGCCAGTCCCGCTTACCACTTACCGCTTCTCAGATCTGCTCTCTCACGACGTCCGGCGTGAACTGCTGCAGCCATCCCGCGAGCCGGGTAAACTCGCCGGTCACCATCAGGACACCCACGAAGATCAGCAGCACCCCACTCGCCCGCATGACCCAGGGCAGATACCGCCGGAACCGCTGAAACCAGTCCAGGAACGCGTCCAGGGCCGCGGCGGCGAGCAGGAACGGCACCGCCAGGCCCGCGGAGTAGGCTCCGAGCAGCAGCAGCCCGCGCGAGAGATCGTGGGACGTCGCGGCCAGGCCGAGGATGGCACCGAGCACCGGCCCGATGCACGGCGTCCAGCCCGCCCCGAACGCCATGCCCACCAGGGCCGAGCCCAGAAGGCCGACCGGTTTCTGCTCCACCTGCAGCCGGTGCTCCTGACTGAGGAACGGCGCCCGGATGACGCCCAGGCAGACCAGCCCGAACAGGATGATCAGCACGCCGCCGATGCGCTGGAGCCACTGCTGGTAGTAGTTGAGCGCCCGGCCCAGCGCGGTGGCGCTGGCGCCCAGGAGCATGAAGACCAGGGAGAAACCCAGCACGAAGAGCAGCGCGTGGAGCAGCGCCACGCGTCGGCGGGCCGCCAGCTCCGGCAGGCTCATGCCCGTGAGAAAGCCGATGTAGGAGGGAACCAGCGGCAGGACGCACGGTGAGAGGAAGCTCAACAATCCGGCGGCGAACGCCACGAACAACCCCAGCGACGCGGGCTCGCTCACAAGGCGCCGAGCTCCCGCTGGCGGCACTCGCGGCACACACCGTAGATCTCGACCCGGTGCCGCTGGTGCTGGAACCCATGCTCGTCGGCGATGACCGGGAGCATGCGCTCGAGCCGCTCGTTCTGGAACTCGACCACCCGGCCGCACTGCTCGCAGATCAGGTGCTCGTGATGGGCCTGCGCCGGCATCGGCTCGTAGCGCTTGAAGCCTTCACCAAAATCGTGCGCCCGCACCAGCCCGCTCTCCACCAGCACCTCGAGGGTGCGATACACGGTCGCGGTGCCCACGTGCTCGCCCCGCTCCTTGAGCGCGCGGCGGATGCTCTCGACCGACGGATGGTCGTCCGACAGCAGCACCACCTGCGCGACGAGGTCGCGCTGGCGGGTGACGGGCTGGCGATGGTCGCGGAGGTATCGCCGGAAGCGCTCGAGGAGGGCCGTGCCCTCGCCGCTAGCGAGGCTGGGCATCGGAGGCGGCCGCGAACCAGTCCTCGGGCGGGACGGGGGTCGGCGGCTGCTCGTCATCGATGCGGCGCTGGGCGTCCTGCAGCAACTGGGCAAGCGCCTCCACCGGGCCGCTCCCGACCTCCTGCACCGACGCCTCGAACTTGCCGCGCTGCTTGCCTTTGATGGCCAGCATGTACCGGGCGGTGTAGATCCGCCGCCGCTCGCCGTCCGCCCGGGTCAGGATCGCCGTCCCCCACTCGCGGCCCTCGTGCCTCAGGGTGGCGAACACCCAGATGCCGTCCACCTCCCCCGGTGGAATCTGCTCGGCCACCGCGGCGGCGAGCCGCGGCCAGCCGAGGCCGGTCACGCGGCCCCCTGCTGCCAGCGCTCAGTGTAGAACCGCAGCACGTGCATGAAGTCCTGCGCATTGGTCACCACGCCGTACGCCTGGTGGGTGCCGCGGTCCTTGAGCTTGTTGACCACGAACTCGGTCTGATCGACGCAGATCGTCATGAGCGGCACCGGCCCACCGTCGGCGAGGTAGAACGCGGGCAGCATGTTGCCCACGGCGATCGCGTGGAGCGCGGTGGCGACGAAGATGGCGCCGGTGGCCTTCACCGTGTGCTCCCGCATCGCATCCTGGGCCGCCAGCGTGTCGCTGTGCACGCCGGGCAGCGGACCGTCGTCGCGGATCGAGCCGGCCAGCACGAACGGCACCCGCTGGGTGACCAGGGCGTGCATGATCCCGCTCTTGATGAGGCCCGTCTCGACCGCGCGCTCGATGGAGCCCACGGCGCGCACGCGGTTGATGGCGCGCATGTGGAGGCCGTGCCCGCCCTCGGTCGGCTGGCCGGTGTTGGACATGCCGAGCGTGGTGCCGAAGATCGCCGCTTCGATGTCGTGCACCGCGACGGCGTTCCCCGCCAGCACGGCCTGCACGTAGCCGTTCCGGATGAACCACTCGAAGTCGGCCCGGGCCCGCGAGTGCACCAGGGCCGGGCCCACGACCCAGACGAGATAGCCGCCGCGACGCTTCTCCTCGCCCACGCGCGCTGCCAGCTCCTCGTAGTTCACCGGGCGCTCGCGGCTCACCTCGGTGGACATGAACCGGAACTCGTTGGCCCCGTGCCCGCCGCCGAGAAAACCTTCCGAATGCACCACGATGCCGTCGGAGCCGTCCTCGGCCTCGCCCATGGCGACGAGGTCGCCCTTGTTGAGTCGCCGGGGCTCGATCGTCTCGATCGCGCCGCCGCGTTTCACCAGGACGCAATCCATCCGCGGTCGGGTCGGAGCGATCCACTGCCCGTCCACCTGAACGTAGGTGGGCAGGTTGGAGGTCGAGAAGAAGCCTTCCGGCAGGACGCCGTCGGCCGGCAGCGGGGCGAAACGCGCCTCCGGCGCGCCGGCGAAGGGCGACCGGGCGAAGTCCGGCGTCGCGCTCTGGGTCGTGGGCATTTGCGGGAGGAAACTAGGGGAGGCGCAGAGGGGATACAAGCACGCCGCGACCTTCCCGGGCGGTTTAGCTTCCACGCTAACACAGGAGAAGTCCATGCGCCGATCGGTACTCGTGTTGGCCGCACTCGCGGTCGTCACCACCTCCTTGGCCGCCCAGCAGTCGGCGGGGGCGGATTCCACCGCGCGGGACACCACTCGGGTGACCGAGCTGCCCGACCTCAACGTGACGGTCACCCGAACGACCGCGCCGCTCTCGCGGGTGCCGTTCGCCACCGCCGTGCTGGATCGCGCCGCCCTGCAGCGGGGCCAGCTGACCGTCGGCATCGACGAGGCGCTGAGCAACATCCCAGGCGTGGTGGTGGCCAACCGGTACAACTTCTCGCTGGACCAGCGGATCTCGATCCGTGGCTTCGGCAGCCGGTCCAACTTCGGCGTGCGGGGCCTCAAGATCCTGGTCGATGGGGTACCCCAGACGCTCCCAGACGGCCAGAGCCAGCTCACCAACGTGGACTTCGGGGACCTCGAGCGGGCCGAGGTGCTGCGCGGGGCCAGCTCTTCCCTGTACGGCAACGCCTCGGGCGGCGTCATCTCATTCGAGACTCAGCGTGCCGCGCAGGCGCCGTTCGCGCAGCGGGTCAGGTTCCAGGGCGGCGACGGGCGACGCGACGGGGACGGGTTCCATAAGTGGCAGAGCTGGTCGTCCGGGCGCTCGGGCGCGGCGAGCGGCACGCTCTCCATTTCCCAGTTCAAGGCGGACGGCTTCCGGCAGCACAGCGCGGCCGAGACCCGGCAGCTCAACGCGGGGGTGGACTATGCGTTCAGCGGCACCACCTTGGGCACGCTGCGGCTAGGGCTGGCGGACAATCCCGAGGCCCAGAATCCCGGCGCCCTGACCTTGGCGGAGTACCTCGCCAACCCGGACTCGGCCGCGGCGAGCAACATCCGCCGCGGCGCCGACAAGGACGTCCAGCAACAGCAGCTTTCGCTCGGCCTCAAGCACTTCGATGCCGCAGGGAACGAGTACGACGTGACCGTCTTCGGCGTGCTGCGGGATCTCTCCAACCCGCTCGCCGCGCCGCCGGACATCAACCCGGGGCCCACGGCGGGGACCTTCGTCACGATCGATCGCGCGGTGGGCGGGCTTCGGCTGAGCGGCAGCCGCCGGCTCGGGCCCGCCGAGTCGTCGCCTCGCGCCGTGGCCGGGGCCGACGTGCAGCGGCTCAGGGACGATCGAGCCAACTTTGTCTCCAACGCGGGCGTGCAGACGGATCAGGTGTTCCTCGACCAGCGCGAGAAGGTGACGGAGCTGGGGCCGTTCGCCCAGCTGCAGTGGAGCCCGCGCGAGGAGCTGCTGCTGAGCGGCGGCGCGCGGTACGACTGGATCCGCTTCTCGGTCGCCGATCACTATTTCGGCGACGGCTCGGACGATAGCGGGAACCGGACCATGTCGTCGGTGAGCGGCAACGTCGGCGCGAGCTGGTCGTTCGGCGACCGGTTCGTCCCGTATGTCAACGTCTCCACCTCGTTCGAGACGCCGACCACCACCGAGCTCGCCAATCAGCCGGACGGCTCGGGCGGCTTCAATCCGGATCTCGGGCCACAGCGTGCGGTAAACTACGAGGTCGGGGCCCGGGGACAGCCGGCACGGGGCGTGAGCTATTCCGTGGCGCTGTTCGTCGGGCGGATCAAGGATGCGATCGTACAGGTCGGTGAGATCGGCGGCCGAGCATTCTTCGGCAACACCGGCAGGACCCACAATGACGGCGCGGAGGTGGGACTCACGGTCACGCCGATCACCGGCCTGACCTTGAACGGCGCCTACACCTACGCCCGCTACCGGTTCGCCAGCGGCCAGTTCGACGGCAACCGGCTCCCCGGGGTCCCGGAGCACTACTGGCGCCTCGGCCTCCGCACCGCCCTGCCCCGCGGCTTCTTCCTCGACGCCGACCACACCCTCAGCTCCTCGCTGGTGGCGGACGACGCCAACTCGATCTACGTCGACGCCTGGGGTGCGGGCATCACCAATGCCCGACTCGGTTGGCAGGGCGACGTGGGCAGCCTGGCCCTCAGCCCCTTCCTGGGAGTGAACAACCTGTGGGACCGCCGGTATGTCGGCTCGGTGACCCTGAACGGTCTCGGCGGCCGCGTGTTCGAGCCGGCGCCGCGGCGCGTGGTGTACCTGGGGGCGGAGATCGGGTATCGGACGGATTAGGGCGGTAGGGCGCGAAACGGCGAGAGGGCGATAGGACGAACGGGTGATAGGACGAACGAGCGGACGGTGGACGGACGGGGCGCGGGAGGTGGCGCTGGAACTAGAGTCATCCCGAGCGCAGCGAGGGACCTTCCCGCCAGGGATCGACACCCGCTGGAAGATCCTCGCGCGCTCGAAATCGCTGTGCTACGACCTCGCTGCCACCCGGAGTCGCTCGCCCTATCGCCCGTTCGCCCTATCGCCCTACAACAGACTCACCGGATCCCGATCGATCACCACGCGCACCTCCCCCGCCCGGGCGAGGCGGGTGGCCGCGTAGCGCACGATCCGCCCCAGCACCTCGGACGACCCCTTCAAGAGCAGGTGCCAGCGCCAGCGGTCCTTGATCCGCGCCAGCGGACACGGTGCGGGGCCCAGCAAGGTCACAGGCAAGGCATACTTCGCCAGCAGCCCCGCACACCAGTCCGCCAGCTCGGTCGCTCGGTGGCTCACCGCCCGCTCCTCGGGGCCCGACACCAGGAGGTTCACCAATGACGTCCCGGGCGGATACGGGGGCGACTCGCGCAGGGCCCGCTCCTGGCGGAGGAACCCCTCGGTGTCGTGCCGGGCCGACCAGACCAACGCGTGATGCGACGGGTGTCTGGTCTGGACCAGGACGCGGCCGCCCTTGGGCCCGCGCCCTGCGCGGCCCGCGACCTGAGCCAGCAGCTGGAACGTCCGCTCCGCGGCGCGGAAATCCGGTAGATAGAGGCCGGTGTCGGCGTCCACCACCCCGACCAGCGTCACGTTGGGAAAGTCGAGGCCCTTGGCGATCATCTGCGTACCCAGCAAGAGATCTACCTCGCCGGACTCGACCGAGGCCAGGATGCGCTGGTGCGACCACTTGGTGCTCGTAGTGTCGAGGTCCATCCGAGCCAGGCGGGCCTCGGGATAGCGCTCGGCCAGGAGCCGCTCGAGCTGCTGGGTGCCGAACCCGCGCATCTGCTGGACGGGGCTGGCGCAGGCGCGGCAGGCGTAGGGGAGCGGCTCCTCGTGGCCACAGTAATGGCACCGCAGGCCCGGTGGCGCCGTGTGCACCGTGAGCGAGATGGTGCACCGGGGACACTGCCAGACCTCGCCGCAGTCGGGGCACTGCAGGAACGCCGCGTAGCCCCGCCGGTTGAGGAGCAGCAGGGCCTGCTCCTTCCGCGCGAGCGTTGCGCCGATAGCCGCGTCGAGCGCCTCCGACCAGGCCACCGCGCCGGTGCCGCTCACCTTGGGCGCGACACGAAGGTCCACCAGCTCGACCGGCGGAAGCGGCCGCGCGCCGATGCGCTCCGGCAGACGCAGCAGGCGCAGCCGGCTCTCGGCGAGCACCATGGTCTCGAGCGAAGGTGTCGCGCTGCCGAGCACCAGGCCGGCCCTCTCGATCCGGGCCCGAACCGCCGCCACCTCGCGGGCGTGGTACCTCGGCGTCTCCCCGTTCTTGTAGCTCGCCTCGTGCTCCTCGTCGAGCACGATGAGGCCGAGGTCCTGGACCGGCGCGAACACGGCCGAGCGCGCGCCGACCGCCACCCGGCGCCCGCCGCGCCGGAGCAGCCGCCAGGCGTCGGCGCGCTCGCCATCGGAGAGTCCGCTGTGCAGCACGGCCACCTGATCGCCGAACGCACCGCGGAGCCGGCTCACGGTCTGGGGCGTCAGGCCGATCTCGGGGACGAGGACGATCGCGCCCTTGCCGGCGGCGAGGCACCGGCGGACGGCCTCGAGGTACACCAGAGTCTTGCCGCTCCCGGTCACGCCGAACAGCACGGCCCCGTCGCCCGGGCCCAACGCCTGGACTGCGGCGAGCGCCGATTGCTGATCCGCGGTCAAGGTCGTCGGAGGGGGGACCGCCGGAAAATCGGCGAACGGATCGCGCAGCCGCTCGGCCCGGCCGATCCGCACCAGGCCGCGCCGCTCCAGCCCGCGCAGCACGGCGACGGTGAAGCCCAGCTGCCCGGTGACATGGCTGACCGGCGCGCTCCCGCCGAGCTGCTCCACCGCTTCGTACAGCCGACGCTGCTGCCGGGCCCGCCGGAACAGCGCGTCGCGCTCGAGCAGGGTCGGCGGGTCGCCGGCGAGGGTCGCGACCCGCTCGGTCAGCCCGGCAGCGTCGGTGTCGGGCGGCTCGACCCGCAGCGTCACTGCCCCGACCCGCGCCAGGCGGTCGAGCACGTCCCAGAGCGGCCGCTTGAGCGCCCGCGCGGCCGCGCTCACCGGCGCCTCGCCGCCACGGCCCTCGAGCCACTCGACCACCTCGCCCGCGAGCCCACCCGGCACGCGAACCCCGCGCGCCCGGGTCGCCACCACCTGGGACTCGCCCCACATTCCGCCCGGCAGCATGCACTTGAGCGTGAGTCCGAGGGGCGCGCCGTAGTAGCCGGCCATCCAGTGCGCGGTCTCCAGCAGGCCGGCCGGCACCGCCGTCTCCGCATCGGGTGCCGCCAGCAGGTCCCGCGCGGTGGCGGCTGGCGCCGGCACGTCGGCCGCGACGACGATCCCGATCAGCTCACGCCGGCGCACCGGGACCACCACGCGGGCGCCGGGTACCGCCCGGTCGCCCAGCGTCTCGGGAATGCGGTAGGTGTACGAGGAAGCGAGCGGGAGCGGGACGGCGACTTGGGCGAAGCGCTCGGTCATCTCGCCCGGACGCCGAGCCCCGGGCCATCGGGCAGCGTCACCTGGCCGCCGGCGATGCTCGCGCCGACGAACGGATCGCTCGCCAGCAGGGCGGCCCCATCGAGGTCCACGATGTCCACCAGCGGGGTGAAATGGGCGGCGGCGGTGATGCCGAGCGAGCTCTCGATCATGCAGCCCACCATCACCATCATGCCGTGCGCGCGCGCCACGGCGATCATGCGGAGCGCTTCCCGCAGGCTGCCGCACTTGGCCAGCTTGATGTTGATGCCGTCCACGGCCCCGACCAGCGGCGGGATGTCCACCGCCGTCCGGCAACTCTCGTCGGCGATGACCGGGATGGTCGCGCGCCGGCTGATCTCCGCGAGTCCGGAGATCTGGTCGGGGGGCAGTGGCTGCTCGAGCACGGTGACGCCGTACTCCTGCAGCACCGGCAGCATGGCGATGGCCTGCTTCACGGTCCAGCCGCAGTTGGCGTCCACCCTGATCTCGCGGTCGGTCGAATCGCGGATGGCGCGGAGGATCTCGACATCCCGATCGGTGCCCAGCTTGATCTTGAGGATGGGATACTCGGCCGCCTCCTGCACCTTGAGACGGATCCGCTCGGGCGTGTCGAGCCCGATGGTGAAGGTGGATCGCGGCGCCTTGGCCGGGTCGAGTCCCCACAGCCGGTAGACCGGCACGCCGAGGCGCTTGCCCACCAGGTCGTGCAGCGCGCCGGACAGCGCTGCGCGGGCCGAGGCGTGGATCCGGAGCATGGACTCCCAGCGGCGCTCGGTCTCCTCGATGTCGAATGGATCGGCCGGCATCCCACCGACGTACACGTTGAGCGCGGCCAGCACGGTCTCCGCCGTCTCGCCGTAGAACCGCGACGGGGTGGCCTCGCCCCAGCCCACGTTGCCGTCGGCGTCGCGCAGGCGAACCCAGATGGTCCGATAGTCGCTCTGCCCGCCCCGCGCGATGATGAACGGATGCTTGGTACGGAGCTCGAGGTACTCGGCTTCCATGTGGAGTTGCTGGGCCACGGGGTCCTCATCGGGTAGTGCGGGGAGCGGCGGCGGCTCGCGTCGCAGCGCGGGGTGGCGACGCCCGGTGGCGGACCGGGGCTCGAGCCGGACGGAGTTTAGGCGAGCGCCAGCACGTGCGCCAGCGCCCCGTCGGCGACGCGCGCCGGGATGTAACCACCCTCCAGGAGACCCACGATGGGTGCGTCGGCCAAGCGCTCACGCAGCCGACGGGTGAGGTCGGCGTAGTGCTCGGGCTCGAGAGTGAACCCACCGAGCGGATCCCCCCGCATCGCATCGAATCCGGCGGAGACGAGCACCAGGTCCGGGCGCCAGCCGGACGTGGCCGCCACGATCGCCGCCCACAGATCGTCCACGTACCGTGCGGGCGGTGCACCCGGCCCGCGCGGGACGTTGAAGACGTTGCCGACGCCCCGCTCGTCGGCCATGCCGGTGCCCGGGTACCAGGGATGCTGGTGAAGCGAGACGTAGCGGATGGTCTCGTCGTGCTCCACCAGGGCCTGGGTGCCGTTCCCGTGATGCACGTCCCAATCGACGATAAGCACGCGTTCCCGTCCCGCGCGCTGGGCGTGGCGGGCGGCAACGACCGCATTGGCGACGAGGCAGAAACCCATGGCCCGCGACGCGAGTGCGTGGTGACCGGGTGGCCGGATGGCCGCGAACGCGTGGCCCTGGCCGCCGAGCGCGTAGTCGACGGCGGCCAGCAGAGCGCCGACGGCGCCGAGCGCCGCCGAGAAGCTCGCGCGGTTCACCACGGTATCGAGGAAAAGCGCGCCGCCGCCGCGGGCGCTCATCGCGGCCAGGCCGTCGAGGTAGGAGCGGGGGTGCACGGCCAGCAGCGCCTCCAGCGACGCGGCCCGCGCGTCGCGGACCTCGACAGCCCGATCGGCGCGGGCGCGCTCGAGCAGCACACGCAACCGGGCCGGCGTCTCGGGATGATCCGGCCCGGGATCGTGACGCAGACAGTCGGGATGGGTGAACAGGGGGACCATCACCCCTACCGCACGGGACTCCGCCGCTTGGGGAGCACGATCAGCGCGCCATTGGGGACCACGCCGGCCTCAGCCAGTGACCGGGATTCGTCCAGCAGCTCGGCGCCGCGGAACTTGAGCACGTAGGCCGCGGGGTCTCGCACGACCTTGGTGGCCTCGAGCGCCCGGCGCTTGACCTCCGACAGAGGCGTCACGCTCGGCAGGTCGAGGCGGACTTCGTCCCAGGCATCCTGGACCATGACTCGAACGGGCAAGGTGTCGCTCATGCGGACTGCTTCGCCGCGGGGAGCGTCGAGAGGAACCGGTCCACTACCTGGTCGAACAGCAACGTCGAGGCGCGCACCCGGGTGCCGTCCGGCCCTGCGGTCACCGCCATCGCGATCTCTTCCCCGCCCTGCCCGCGGAGGGTCAGGAAGCTCGGACCTTCCTTCTCCGGGAACGCGGCCTGCATCGGTACCCGCTCGGCGAAGAACTGCTTCGCTCGGCGCAGCACTTCACCGGACTCCAACGCAGTGACGACCTCGTACACCATGGGCGTTCCGTGAAAGAGAGTGGAGAGTCAGGTGGTCCCGTCGCCGCCTGAAGCAGGGGCCTCGGGAAGATAACCACTGGGCTCGACGACCCGCACGACCGCGTGGTAAGTCGTGACGGGTCTGAACAGGGCGAGCACGCCGGGCTTCCGGCGCAGCACGAGGAGGACATCCCCCGCCGGCTCATCGGCCAGCCCCTCGAGGACCAGGAATGCCGGAAGCGACGCGTCGGCCGGCGTCGGCACCAGATAGTCGCGGCCGGCCCAGTGGACCGGAATGGTGTCCGGCACATCCCGGACGACACGGTCGAGGAAGACGTCCTCTTCGACCCGCCAGGCGTCGTCGCCCACCGGCGCACCGGCGAGGAAGAACAGGGGGTCGAACGCCTCGCCGTCCTGCCGGGCATAGTTCTGCTCGACGGCCCAGTCGAGCTCTTCGAGGTCCGGCGCGCGCGCCCGCCATTCGAGGTGGTGCCGGAGCTCGTGGGTCAGGGTCTCGAAGGCCTCCTCGCGCCAATCGAAGCCCGGCGTGACCCGCGCCAGGGCCGCGAACGAGCCGTGATACAGCACCACCCGGCTCTGGATGGCCTCGGCCGCCGCGCCCGCCGGCGACGGAAGCGGGATGCATTCGCCCAGCGTGAAAATGCCCGGGCGGTCCGGATGCGGCACCGTGCGGGGCGAGACGACGATCTCGGCCACACCGACGACGAACTCGCGGGGGACCTCGCCGGCCATGCGCACCACCATCGCTTCGAAGTCGGCCAGGCGCATCGCCCCACCTCCGCCGTCTCAGTCGCCGCCGATTCGCTCCGCCACGTAGGCCGCCACCTGGTCCAGCCCAACGCGGTCCTGCTGCATCGAGTCGCGGTGGCGCACGGTCACGGTCCGCTGGGCCGTGGTTTCGCCGTCCACCGTGATGCCGAACGGCGTGCCGGCCTCGTCCATGCGCCGGTAGCGGCGTCCGATCGCGCCGCTGTCGTCGTAGAAGGCGGGAAACCGACGCTTGAGATCGTGGTACAACGCCGTCGCCAGCTCGGGCATCCCGTCTTTCTTGACCAGCGGGAACACGCCGGCCTTGATGGGCGCCACGGCCGGATGGAAGCCCAGCACCACCCGGGTCTCGCCCTCGACCTGCTCCTCGCGGTATGCGTCCACCAGCAGCGTCAGCGCGACGCGATCGGCCCCGGCGGAGGTCTCGACGATGAATGGCAGGTAGCGCTCGTTGCCGGCCTGATCGAAGTACTCGAGCTTCTTGCCAGAGTACTCCTGGTGCCGGCCGAGGTCGAAGTCGCCACGGTTGTGGATGCCTTCGATCTCCTGCCAGCCGAACGGGAACTCGTACTGGATGTCGAACGCCGCGCGGGCGTAGTGGGCCAGCTCGTCGGGGCCGTGCTGATGCCATTGAAGCCTGGCCGGGGTGAGCCCGAGGTCCTGGTGCCACTGCATGCGCCACTCGCGCCAGCGCTCGAACCAGTCGGCGTCGGTGCCGGGCTTCACGAAGAACTGCATCTCCATCTGCTCGAACTCGCGGGTGCGAAAGATGAAGTTGCCCGGCGTGATCTCGTTACGAAACGCCTTCCCGATCTGGGCGATGCCGAACGGTATCCGCTGGCGCGAGCTCTGGAGCACGTTGAGATAGTTGACGTAGATGCCCTGCGCGGTCTCGGGACGCAGAAAGACTACGGCCGCCTGCTCCTCCACCGGGCCCATGAAGGTCTTGAACATGAGGTTGAACAGGCGGGGCTCGGTAAGCGTGCCCTTGCTGCCGCACACGGGACACTGGGCATCCGGCTGCCCCGGCGTACCCTTGATGCGCGGGTCATCGGCCCGGAAGCGGTTCTTGCAGTGGCGGCAGTCCACCAGCGGATCGGTGAAGCCGGCGACATGGCCGGAGGCCTCCCACACCCGTGGGTGCATGAGGATCGCGGCGTCGAGACCCTCGATGTCGTCGCGCGCGTGAACCATGGCACGCCACCAGCGGTCCTTCACGTTCTTCTTGAGCTCGACGCCGAGCGGTCCGTAGTCCCAAACCGACCCCAGGCCGCCGTAGATCTCGGATGACTGGAAGACGAAGCCTCGGCGCTTGCAGAGGGAGACCAGCTTGTCCATCAGGGTGGTATCGGCCATTGACCGCGTCGGTGTCGGGAGAGGAGCGCACAAACGAGCGAGGAAAATAGGTCGGGGCGGAGCCGCAAGGAAGCGTCGCATCGGCTGGTGCGACGAGGCGGACGCCCGAAGTGGTCCCCGAGGCAGGCCGCCAGATGGCGGCCCACGTGGCCGGGGTTGCCGGCCCGTCTGGGCTGCCGGGAGATGCCGGCTGGAACCGCCCGATCCACGATCCAGTCGACGTGCCTTCCCGGCCCAGGCCAGGAAGGCCGTTTGTTGCATTGCTCCGCTTCTGCCAGCACCCCCGCTTTCTGCCCCTTGCGTCCGGTCTGGACAAAACCCGCAAGTGTATCAATCGCAATGGCTTGGCACGTGTACGTTAGTGGCGGCAAACTTGCACCGTGAGGCCCCATTTCTCCAACGGCCACCATGAGCTCGACCTCCGAGGGAGGCGACTCCCTCACCCACAGTCCGGGCGCACGCTCCGTTGCGACCCTGTCTCGGGACTTGGCGGACTTCCTCGTCGAGTTCTCCATCGTGCTGCACAAGCGCGCGATGTACCCTCTGGGGCACCCTCACCTCCAGGAGTCCACCGCCCGATTCGTCGATCGGCTCGAGTCGCTGCTGGCGGCCCGCGACTCGCTTGCCATCGGCGTGGCCCGCCATCAGCTCATCGTCGCCGGTACGGCGACCGATCCCCGCAACGCCCTCCTCAGTGACCTCGCCCGCCGATTCCACCGCCACCGCATCGCGACGGTGCGGTTCGAGCGCGGGATAGCCCTTCAGGAAATCGACGACCTCCTCGCCGGGGTCTCCGGCGACCCCCAAGGCGAAGCCGGACCATTCGGGCTCCGCTCCCGCGCAGGGGCCGCGTGGTCGCATCTCAGGATCCAGCCGCCGGAGCTGAGCCGCATGTTCCTGCAGGACGATGAGCCGGCGGAGCGCTCCGAGACGCCATCCGGCGCGCTGTGGCTGGGCCTGGCGCACCTGGCGCTCTCGAGCGACGGGACCGGCACCGAGGACGCCGAGGATCCGCTCCTGGTGGCTCGCGCGATCGACGCGCAGCCGGACCAGGTGGCCTACGACCGCGTGGTGCTGGACTACCTGGGGCAGATCGCCGACGAGATGTCGGGCCGCCAGGGGGCGTGGGAGCCCCGGGTACGCGAGCGCGTCTCGCGGCTGGTGACCTCGCTCAAGCCCGAGACACTGCGCCGCGTGCTGGAGGCCGGCGCGAACAACGCCGAGCGTCGCCAGCTCGCGCTCACCTCGGCGGAGGTGCTCGCAGTGGACGCGGTGATCGAGCTGGTCGAGGCTGCCGCGGCCACAACAGGACAGACCATCTCGCACCAGCTGCTCCGCCTGCTGCACAAGTTCGCCCACTACGCCGAGGTGGGACCGGAGCAGAGTCGCGCCGAGGCCGAGTCCACCCTGCGGCAGAACGTCACGCAGCTCATCACCGACTGGAGCCTGGAGGATCCCAACCCCGGCGCGTACACGGCCGTGCTCGAGGGCATGGTGCGCCAGTCCCCCGACGCGCCGACCACCTACGAGCCGGAGCGGCTCGCCTGTGAGCCCGAGCTGATCCTCCAGCTTGCCCTGGAGACCGACTGCGGCGGGCCGCGGGTGGACGCGGCGCTCGAGGCCCTCGTCGCCCAGCGGCGGATTCCAGTGCTGGTCGAGCTGCTCCGCTCCGCCCCGGGAAAGACCAACGCCACCGCCGACGTGCTGTGGCGCCATCTCGCGACGCCGGCGCGCCTCCGCGCGGAGCTCACGGCCGAGCAGCCCGACTTCCTGACGGTCCAGGGACTGGTCGCCCGCCTGGGGCCGATGGCCACCGAGCCGCTGCTGGACCTGCTCGAGCGCGCGCCGACCGCCTCCGCCCGCGGTCGGAGCCTCCGGCTCCTGACGAGCATCGGCCCCTCGGTCGCGCCAGCGGCGGCCGCGCGGCTTAAGGATGCTCCCTGGTACGTGCAACGCAACTTGCTGGTGCTGCTCCGAACCCTCCGCACCTGGCCCCCCGGCTTCTCGGCGGTCAGCTTCGCCCGCCACGCAGAGCCCCGGCTCCGCCGCGAGGCGTACCGGCTGCTGCTCGAGTTTCCTCAGCACCGGACCTCGGCCATCCTCCATGGGCTGGAGGACGCGAGTCCCGAGGTGGTGACGCTGGTCCTGCGAGCGGCGGTGGAGGATTGCCCCCGTGAGGTGCTGCGGGTGATCGAGCGATTCACCGAAGACTGGCGCCGGCCCGCGGAGCAGCGCGCGCTCGCGGTCCGGGCGCTGGCGCGCGGGAGCGGGCCCCAGGCCCTGGGCCGTCTGGTCCAGCTGTCCGGCGCGCGACGCTCGTTCCTCGGTTGGCGGCTGGACGCGCGCACGCCGGTCGCGCTGGCCGCGGTCTCGGCGCTCGCGCGGCATTTCGCCGCGCACCCGCAGGTGGCGGGCCTGCTCAAGGCCGCCCGCGATCACAGCGACCCCGACATCCGGCTCGCCGCGAAGATGCGGTCCGCATGAGCGAGCCGGTCCGCTTTCTCACCTCGCTCTCGACCGCGCTCTCGACCGTCGCGCTCTACAGCGATGGCCATCCGGCCGTCCAGCGAGCCACCGAGGGCGCCTACCGTCACCTCACCGACCTGCAGGCGGACCGCGGCCCGCTGATCTTCACCTTCCTGCCGGAGGAAGTGCTATTCGGGCGGGACCTCCTCCCGGAGCTCGAGCGGTGGGAATGGAGTGGGCGTTTCGCCAAGGGCGGGGTCGAGCGCCTCGAGATCGACGGGCCGGTGTCCGAGCCGCAATTCGAGCGGTTCGTGTCGCACCTGGCCGCGGTCCTGGGCCTGCTGGGCGACGCCCGCTCGGATCTGTGGCAGGACGGACCCGAGGGCATCCGGTTCGGCCGCGTGCGGCTCGAGGCCGGCGACCGCGACCCCGAGACCGCCCGCCCCTTGCCGGTCGCGACCCTCAACTACTCGTTGCGCGAAGAGCGGGACGCGGTGGGGTGGGTGCACCAGGAGGTGAGCGCGGGACACGCGATTCCCCTCCTCGAGGCCTACGGCGTGGTCCGCTCGCTCTCACTCGCGATGCACGGCGGGCAGGTGATGGTCATGCCGCTGCTCCAGCTCAAGGAGTTCGACCAGTACACCACCACGCACTCGATGAACGTCTCGGTGCTCGCCATGTCGTTGGGCGAGTTCCTGGGCCTGCCGCCCACCGCGGTACGCGCCTTCGGGCTGGCGGGACTGCTCCACGATCTCGGCAAGGTGAAGATCCCCCGGGAGATCCTGGCCAAGCCGGGCAAGCTCACCCTACAGGAGCGGGCGGTGGTCGAGGCCCATCCGGTCGACGGAGCCCGCCTCATCCTCCAGGGCGACGAGCCGCTGGATCTGGCAGCCGTGGTGGCATACGAGCACCACCGCTACCACGATGGCGGCGGCTATCCCCACGTGCACTACGATCGCGGCGCCCATCAGGCCAGCCGGCTGGTGCACGTCTGCGACGTGTACGACGCCCTCCGCACCCGGCGGCCGTATCGCGACGCCTGGTCGTCCACCGAGGCGCTCACCTACATCCAGGGTCGGGCCGGCACCGAGTTCGATCCCGCGATGGTCGCGTCGTTCATCGAGATGATGCGCCAGTGGGACGACCGCATCGCCCTGCAGGAGATCGCCTGACCTCTGCGGGGGGCAAGGGCGTGACTGCACTTGCGCCGTGACCTGCGGCTTCTTGCGCGATCACCGTCCGTTGCATCCCTGACCAAAAGCTGAGAGTTGCGTCGCCTCACCGCGGGCGTTAGCCATGTGGTGGGCCCGGATCCCTCCTTCCGATCCCAGAAAAGAGCAAACCGCCGGCGACGGCGGGACGCAAAGCCAGGGGTCTCAAGCAGACAGCCCGGCTGCCTGGAGCGGACCATGTTGCCTGCCACCATACGTTCGCGTCGCGGGACGAGCCTCGTCGAGGTGCTGGTCGTCATCGCCATCCTCGGGGTGCTCCTCCGGATTGCCCTGCCGCACGTGGACTATCCCCACTTCCGCGTCGATGCCGCCATTCAGTCGGTCGGCACGACGCTCCTCGCTGCTCAGCGCGAGGCGGTGTCGACCCAGCACGATGTGATCGTGCAATTCGACGCCACCAATCGCCGGCTCCGCCTGATCTGGGACCATGACAACGACGGGCAGATCGATCCCGCCGAGCGCACTCGCGTCCTGCCCCTGGACGATCAGGTGGTGTTCGGCCGGGCCACGGCCCCGGCGCGGGCGTTCGGCGGCTCCGCCATCGGCTTCACCCGAGTGATCGGCGGGCTCCCGGCCGTAGTGCTGCATCGGAACGGGAGCGCGAGTGAAGCCGGCGGACTCTACCTCACCTCAACGCGCGCCCTGGCTGATCCCAGTCACGCCCGGGACACCCGCGCCCTGGAGATCGTCCGGGCCGCCGGGCGCCCCGAATGGTTCCGCTGGAATGGCTCTGCCTGGCAACGGGGGTTCTGATGCGCACGCCCGCTGGTCGCGCCGGCTTCACCCTGATCGAGGTCACCATCGCCCTGGTCATGCTCGCCTTCGTGGTGCTGAGCCTCCAGTCCACGACCGGACGGTTCCTTCACGTGGTCACCCAGGACCGGGTGCGCGCGGAGGCGGATGCCATCGCGGACGGCCGCATCGCGCAGGTCAGGCTGTGGCCCGACTACGGCACCCTGGAAGCGCAGTTCCGGGGCACCCAGCTCGACCAGCCGAGGGTAGGCTGGGCCGTCACGACGACGGTGCTCCAGGTCGGGGGGGCTGGCCGCCCCGACGACTTCAAGCGCGTGACCGTGCAGGTGACCGCGCCGACGCTTTCCGCGCCGGTCCAGCGCACCGTCTCGGTCGCCGCGCCCTGACGAGGCCCTGATGTCACGAACCCGCGGCATGACGCTGATCGAGCTGCTGATCGCGATCGTGGTCTTCTTCGTCGTGCTCAGCGCCACCTTGCGCACGCTGTCCTCCCAGTCGAGCAGCCTGGCTCGAGGCTCGGAGCTCATGGGGATGCTGCAGAACCAGCGGCTCGGCACCTCGCTGCTGACCCAGGACATGCAGACGGCGGGGTCGCACCTGGGTCCCGATCAGCCACCGGTCGTCTATGCCGGCACGGCCGCATTCGCGTTCAATGCGGACTACGCGGCCAACACCGCCGGCGACCCGTTCGCCACCTACGTGCTCCCGGAGGCGCCGGCCGGCCAGGTGACCGCCTGGCGGCTCGCCCAGGCCGCGGCGGTACCGGGCTCGAGCCCGGTCATGCTCTACCCCCCAGTGGACTACGCCGACGGCGCGGGCGTGCTGAGCGCGGCGGAGACCATCACGTTCTTCTTCGTGCCGGATTCGGAGACCCCGCGGGCGGACGATTGGATCCTGCGCCGCCAGGTCAACGCTCAGCTGGCGGAGGTGGTGGCGCGGAACATCCTGCAGACGCCCGGGGTGCCGTTCCTTCGCTACCGCCGGCTGGTCCGCGCCACCGGCGCGCCGGAGCGGGTGGATACGGTGCCGCTCGCGTGGCTGCCGCTCCGCCACAGCGAGACGGTACACACGGGACCCGGAGACCCCGCGGTGGCGGCCCGCATCGACAGCCTGCGCGCGGTGGACGTGAGCTTCACGCTCACCAACGGATTGACTGGGGCCCGCGAGCGGTCGCGTCCGGTGAGCTTCACGGTGCCGCTACCCAACATCGGGGTCGCGCGGCTCCGGACCTGCGGCGAGGCTCCCGTATTGGGACAGGCGCTCGCGGCGAGCCTCAACCTGCCGCCCGGCGGGACGGCGGCGGTGGACCTCACCTGGAGCGCCGCGGCGGACGAGGCGGCCGGTGAGCAGGACGTCGCCCGGTACGTGCTCTGGCGCCGCCCGGTCGGTGGGGCGGACTGGGGTGATCCGTTGGTGTCGATCCCGAGCGGCAACGCCGCCTACCTCTATACCGACGCGGCGGTCGTACCCGGCACGACCTACGAATACGCGCTCGCGGCGCAGGACTGCACGCCGTCCGCATCCGTCGTGGTCGTGTCGAACCCGGTCCTCGTGCCCTGACGGACTGGAAAGGAGCCCATCATGCGCCCCATCGTCCAGCTTCGCAACGAGCGCGGCATGGCCGTGCTCATCGTGCTCCTCGTGACCCTCGCCGTCGCGAGCATCATGCTCGGCGCCGCGATGATGACCCTCAACGCCGGCCTCATCCAGCGTAGCAGCGAGCGCTCGGCGGTGCTGGAGGACGTGGCTTTGGCGGGGCTCGAGGAAGGTCGGAGCCGCCTCAACGGCGTCCGCGGACTCTATCCGGACAGCGGGTACGTGCGGCTCGACAGCCTCACCATCGCCCGCGATGCCTCGGGCGCCGCGCTCCCGCGCCTGACGCGGACCATCTGGGCCGGCCCGACCGGGGTGGTATCCGGCCAGTACGGCGTCTACGGCAGCCTCGTGGCCGAGGCGCGTGACAGCTTCGGCAACCGGCTGATCCGGCGGCTCGACGTCAACCAGGAGAGCTTCGCCAAGTTCGCCTACTTCACCGACGTCGAGCCGTCCAACATTTCGTTCGGCGCCACCGACCAGATCGACGGCCCGGTGCACACCAACGACGTGCTCAAGATCTATCCGCCCTCGGGCGGGTCCAAGGCCAGGTTCCGGGACGAGGTGACGACCGCGCAGACGGTCCAGGTGCCGGCCAACGGCACGTTCGATCGGGGTTATAGCGAGAACGCGCCCCGCATCGAGATGCCGACCGTCGCCGAGCTCACCAAGCTGCGGGCGCAGGCGCAGGCCGGCGGGATGTACTTCGCGGGCAGCGCGGCGGGCAATGCCGGCCAGGCGACCGTTCGGATCGAGTTCGTCGCGGTGGACCTCAACGGCGACGGGGACGTGACCGACGAGGATGAGGGGTTCGTCCGGATCTTTCGCGGCGTGGATCCGGCGTTCGTGGTCGCCTCGGTCCCGGCCACCGGCGCGGGGGACTCGCGCAACTGCGGCGATACTCAGGGGAACCACATTGGACTCTTCCGCTCGGTGGCGGCCCACCCGGCGGCGGGCGCGCCCCACAACAAGGCGGCCGCGCTCAACGACGCCAGCGCCTTTTGCTACCTGGGCGGCGACCCCATTCTGACCAACGGCTGGGTGGCGGCGAATGCCGACGGGACCTGGCTCACCTGGCCTGGCCTGGTGGACCCCCGCCTGCTGGGTCGCCCGGACCGGGCACAGCTCTGGCCGCTGGGCCACACGCTGAATCCGAATTTCAAGGGCGTGATCTACGTCGAGGGCAAGGTCGCGGTGAGCGGGACGCTGCGGGGACGGGTCACGGTGGTCTCGCCCCTGTCCATCATCATCCCGGACGACGTCCGCCAGGCCACCGACCCGGCCGCCCTGCCACGCAACTGCGCCGACATCCTCGGCATCCTCTCGGCGGGCGATGTGGTCGTCTCCGACAACTCGATCAACGCCCCGGTGAACACGGCCGGCGCGGCCTACAAGACGATGGACACCGACGGACGCGACGAGTTCATTCAGGCGGTGGTGCTGACGCTGACTTCGTTCACGGTCGAGGACTTCACCGTCGGGCCGACCAACAAGGAGAAGTGCGAGACGACGAACTGGGGCCGCGGATGTCTCTACCTGACAGGAGGGATCATCCAGCGGACCCGTGGGGCCGTCGGCACCACGGGCGGGACCGGCAACCTCAAGCGCTACGCCTACAACGCGTGCGCCTACACCAACCCGCCGCCGTACTTCCCGACGACGGGGCACTTCGCCAAGAACCGCGTGTCGCAGATCGACCCGGTGGGATTCGACGTGGATGCGTGGTTCGCCGCGAACGCGCGTTGACGGCGAGGCAGGCGGCACCGGGGCCTCGGGGGGGGGAGTGCGAGAGCGGCAAGGCCAGACACGACGACTGCGTTCTTTTGTCGTCGTTTCTGGCC
>JBOHSB010000336.1:0-33233 GCA_050733015.1 Gemmatimonadales bacterium | reverse complement strand
GGCGCGCCCCTTTCGTCCCTTGCCGCATGGTTTCGCGGAGATCGCGGCGCGCTAGAGGCCCAACCGCAGTCCGGCGCTCACCGCCCAGTTGTGGGTCGTCTTGGTGTTCAGGTTGATCGACGTCGCCTCCTGCGCGTCGAACTTGCCGATGTAGTCCTTCACCATGAGCTGCAGGCCCAGTCGGGGCGCGAGGGCGACGTCGGCACCGGCGCCGACGTTGTACGCGAAGTTGGTCGCATGGGTCGATGCCGGCCCGACGTCGAACGACTGCCGCACGGCACCGACGCCACCTTGCACGAACGGCGAGATCGGAAGGCCCGCCGTCACCGGCACCCGCAGGCGAAGCGCGGCGTCATACAGCAGTACCGAGCTCCGGCCCACCGACACCCCGCCGATCAGGGGCGCGCCGATCTCGAGATTGGGCTGCGAGTACGCCAGGTTGCCCACCAGCGCGATCGCGCGGCCCAGACCGAGCTGGGCTTCGGCGCCGTACACGGCGGAGCCGCCGTTCCGTATGCTGGTGCCGAACGGGCCCGAGACCAGGCTGCCGAACTTGATGTACCCGGCGTACGGGGTGAGGCCGAACGAAGCACCCGGGCCTTGGGCGGCCAGCGGTGTCGTCAAGGCGAGGCCGACGACGCTACCGGCGAGAAGGAGCTTGCGAAACATGATGACCTCCGCGTGGCTGATGTGGGGTTGCGCAACGGCGCAACGGCGGAGGGACTGGCAGGGTCGATGCCAGGAAATGCAGGTCGCTAAGTTGCTGTAACTATTGTGTTTCCAATATCACGCCTAGGTGAATGTCCTCTACTGCGGACGCTAACCCGCCGGTTTAGGCCGCCCAGTCGTCATAGGGCGTGGTTCTGCGGAGGGCCTCGGGGTGGGCCCGGAACCACGACATGAGCAGCAGGATCTCGTCGATGGAGTCGAGCGGGAGTGGTCCCGAGGGCGGCGCGGGCCTGGCGGCCTCCTCCGAGACGACGGCGCGAAACGCCTCGCGCTCGATGGGCGTGGAGGGATAGGGGAAGGCGGCGCGCACCACGCCCTGCCTCACGAGGTATACCCGATCGTCGCCGAACTCACCGGGGTCCCGATAGACAAAGGTCAGCAGGTCCCGCGCGGACCGGGCCCGGCTGGTGGCCGCGAGCAGCCACTCGAGCTGCTCGAATCTCTCGCGCCACCGCGCCGCCACCTCGAAGCGCGCCTGCGCGGCCGCGTCCTGCATCGCCGCCACGACTCGATCGATCGGTTGGATGGTCCGGCCTTCGAGGAACGCCATCGCCGTCTCGACCCGTCGCCGATAGTCGGCCTGGGTCACGAACCCGGCACACGGTCCGGCGCAGAAACCGAACTCGTGGCGCATGCACCCGGCCTGGCGCGGCGTGTCGAACAGGTCGGGCTGGCCGGCGAACACGGCGGGCATCTCGAGCGTGCAGTCGCGAAGCCCGAGGAGGTCGTTGAGGGTGCGCACAGCGTTGAGGGTGCGACCCAACGACCGGAACGGGCCGTAACAGCACGCGTCGGTCTTGGCGACGGTGGCGCCGGCGTAGACCCGGGGCGCGACGTCATCCGAGATCTTGATGAGCACCGAGCGGCGGGTCACGTTGCCGCGATGGTTGAAGTGGGGACGGAACTTCCGGATCTGCCGCAGCTCACCCAGGTAGGCCGCGAACTCGCTCGGCACGTAGTCCCACGCGATGTCGCTCGCGGCGTACAGGATGCGGGCGGCCTTGTCGTCGGGGTACTCGGCCCGGAAGTAGGTCAGCAGGCGGGTGCGGAGACGTTTGGCCTTCCCGACATAGATCACCCGGCCGAGGGCGTCGGTCATGCGGTAGATCGCCGGCCGGTTCTCGGCCAAGGCCCGCACGCGCTGGCGAAGTTGCTCGAGGTCGGTGGACGGCAGCGGGGCAGCCCGCTGCGCTCGGCGAGGACGGCTCACGATTGGCAGCGGTGGCAGAACACCGAGATGCGGCCGTCGATCGCGTGGGTGCCGGCCAGGCGCGTGCCGCAGCGGCGGCACGGCTCCCCCTCGCGCTGGTATACCAGGAGCTCGAACTGGAAGTTGCCCCGCTCGCCCGTGCCGGTGCGGTAGTCGCGGACGGTGGTGCCGCTCGACGCGATCGCGGCCCGCAGGATGCGCTGGATCTCCAAGTGCAGGCGGCGGTGGTCATCGGACGTGAGACGGCGAGCAGGCTTCGACGGGTCGATTCCGGCCGCGAACAGCGCCTCATTCGCGTAGATGTTCCCGACACCCGCCAGGTGCCGCTGGTCCATGATCACCTTCTTGATGGCCTGCCGCGAGCCTCCGAGCGCCTCGGCCAGGCGGTCAGGCGTGAAGTCCGGCGCCAGCGGTTCGGGGCCGATCGCCACGGTGTACCGGCGCCAGGCCTTGGCATCGAGCAGGAGCAGCTTGCCGAGGCGGCGGACATCGCGGTACACCAGCTCGCGCCCGTCGTCGAGCGGCGCCCGGAGCACCGCGTAACGCGCCTCCTCCGGGGCGAGCGGGCGGTCGTACACGATGAGCGAGCCGGTCATCCCGGGCTGCACCACCAGCCGCCGATCCCCGAAATCGAGCACCGCGTGCTTGGCGCGGCGGAACACCGACTGGACGGTGGATCCGGGAAGGGCGCGGAGCAAGCGCCGCCGGCTCACGCCGCGCAGGATGTCGTCGTGGCTCAGCGAGACTCGGCCGAGCTGGCGGCCGACGAGGGCGGGGCGGATGTCGCGGACGATGGTTTCGACTTCGGGGAGCTCTGGCATCGCTCCGAAAGTTAACGTACTACCCGGCGGGCCTCCCGCCAGCCGATGTCGCGCCGGAAGACCTTGCCGTCGAATTCGATGGCGTCGGCGGCCTCGCGGCTCAGCCCCTGAGCCTCCGCGAAGCCGGGCGCCACCGCAGTCACGTTGAGCACCCGGCCGCCGCTCGCGCGGAGGACGCCGTCGGCGTCCCGCGCGGTGCCGGCATGAAAGACGGTCACCCCGCGTGGCAACGCGGCGGGGATCCTGATCTCGGCGCCCTTTTCGGGGTGGTCGGGATAGCCGCGCGACGCGAGCACCGTCGTCACCGAGGCCTGGCCGTCGCGTCGGGCGATCGGCCGGACACCATCCCCGTGGGCCACGCCCCACAGCGCGTCGGTCAGCCCACCGGCCACCAGCGGAAGCACGACCTGGGTTTCAGGGTCGCCCAGGCGGCAGTTGAACTCGACCACCCACGGGGTGCCGGCGGCGTCCACCATGAGCCCGGCGTAGAGCACGCCGGCGAAGGGGGTGCGCCGGCGCTGCATCTCCTCGAGGGTCGGCTCCAAGACCTCGCGTCGCGCCCGATCCAGCACGGCAGGGGTCGCGACCGCGACGGGACTGTAGGCGCCCATGCCGCCGGTGTTGGGTCCGGCGTCGCCCTCGAGCAGCCGCTTGTGATCCTGGGACACGGGCAGGAGCTCGATGTCGTGCCCGTCCGTCACCGCCAGGACCGAGATCTCCTCGCCCACCAGAAACCGCTCGATGACGACGGTCGTGCCGGCCTCCCCGAAGGTCCGCTCGCCCAGCATGGCCCGCACCGCCGCGGCCGCCTCTGCGCGGGTGGCGCAGACTACCGCCCCCTTCCCCGCGGCCAGCCCCGACGCCTTGACCACCAGCGGCTCGTCGTGCCGATCGACGTACGCCAGCGCGGCGGTCAGGTCCTCGAACGTGCGGCTCGCCGCGGTCGGGATGCCCGCCGCGGCCATGACCTCCTTGGAGAAGGCCTTCGAGGCCTCGAGCCGCGCCGCCGCCGCACTCGGCCCGAACACCGCGCGGCCTTCGGCCCTGAGACGATCGGCCAGGCCGCGCGCCAGGGGGACCTCCGGCCCGACCACGGTGAGGTCGACGCCATGCATGTCCGCGGCGTCGGCCAGCCGATCGAGATCGTCGGCTGCGATGGAGAGGTTGGTGGCGAGCTCGGCGGTGCCGGGATTGCCTGGGGCGCAGTACAGATCGGCGTCAGGGTTTTCGCGGCGGAGGGCCCAGCAGAGCGCGTGCTCCCGCCCGCCGCCGCCGACGACCATGAGCCTCACGACTTCTGGGCGTTCCTGAACGCATCCCGCGCGCGCTCGGCCGCGCGCTTGGCGGCATCGGCCACCTGGCTGGCCAGCTCGCGGGCCTCGCCCGCGTAGTAGCTGCCGGCGGCACTCAGGTCGTCTCCCAATGGCCGATCGGTGGTCTCCGGTCCGCGGCGGGAGTACTCGCCACGAATGATGCGGTCGTAGTCGCCGCCCGTGACCCAGCGCTGCAGCTCGGCGGCGCGCACGGTGTGCATGGGGTGCGTGAGGGCCAACGTGCTCAACAGCTTGTACACCACGTCGAGGCCTTCACCGCTGGCCGCGTACTCGTGCGCCTGCTGCATGAACGCATCCACGTTCAGCTGCCCGGCAAACCCGTCGCCCCGCCCGCCGCCCGCCATTTTCATATCGACCCGCTGCGCCGCCACGATGTCCTGGGCGCCGAGCAGTCCGGCCCGATCGGCGGAGAGCTCCGACTTGCGGGACCACTCCAGGAACGCGAGCCGAATCGGGAGCACGGCGAGGCCCGCGAGCATGGGCAGCGCGCCCAGGCTGATCAGCGCGAGGATCGCGGCGATGGTCCGGTAGAGCGCGTGGCCGCTGATCACGTGGCCCAGCTCGTGGGAGAGCAGGACCCGCAGCTCGTCGTCGTCCAGCAGCTCGATCGCGGCGGAGTGAATCACGATGAACGGCTTGTCGATGCCGTAGGCCCCGGCATTGAAGAACGGCGTCTGCGAGACGTAGAGCTCGGGGACCGTGGGCCAGTCGAAGGTGGTGACGACTTCGTTGTGCAGGTGCCAGAGCTTGGGAAACTGCGCCGGGCCGATGCGGACGGCGTTGCCCTGGAACAGGAGCCGCACGCCCCGCTCGCCGCCGAGCAAGGCGAGGGTCTTCCGGATGACCTCATCCACGCCGGGGATGGATCGCAGGGCCTGGAGGGCGGCGCGGTCGGCCGGGTGCTCCCAGGAAACGGCGGAGATCTCCGGGAAGGTGCGACGCGGGCGCTGGGCTGGGAGGCTAGTGCTCATGGCCGACTCGGGTTGGGGACGGGTGCCTTACGACGAGGGACCCTTAAGGTTTCATTTTGCGACACGACGGCCACAGGCTTGCAACGCACGGCCGCTAGCGCCGACTTGCGGCGAACGCCTGGTCGAGATCCTCGATCAGATCGTCCGCGTCCTCGATGCCGCAGCTCAGCCGGACCAGGCTGTCCGTCAGCCCCATCTCCTGCCGCATCGCCGGCGGCACCGATGCGTGGGTCATGCTCGCGGGGTGCCCGATGAGGCTCTCGACGCCGCCGAGCGATTCGGCCAGTGCGAAGATCCGGGTGCCCTCGGCGAACCGGCGTGCCTTCGCCGGATCGCCGAGGTCGAGAGAGATCATCCCGCCGAACCCGGTCATCTGGCGGCAGGCGAGCTCATGCTGGGGATGCGCCGGGAGGCCTGGATAGTACAGCCGGGTCACGTCCGGGCGGCGCGCCAGCCATTCCGCGATCCTTCGGCCGTTGGCGTCGTGCTGTCGCATGCGGAGGGGAAGCGTCTTGATGCCGCGGAGCGCCAGCCAGCAGTCCATCGGACCGGGCACCGCTCCGGCCGCGTTCTGAATGAAGCCGATCCGCTCGGCCACGTCGTCCCGCGACGTGACCAGCAGGCCGCCCACCATGTCGCTATGGCCGTTCAGGTACTTGGTCGTGGAGTGGAGCACCACGTCGACCCCGACCTCGAGCGGCCGCTGGAAGTAGGGCGTCGCGAAGGTGTTGTCCACCACCCCCAACAAGCCGCGGGCCTGGGTCAGGTCGCCGACCGCGGCAAGGTCCACCAGGTTCATCATCGGGTTGGTGGGGGTCTCGCAGTAGACCATGCGGGTGGCGGGCGTGACGGCGCGGGCGACGTTGTCCACGTCGCGCATGTCGACGAACGTGAAGGTCAGCCCGAGCTGCGCATACACCCGTTCCATCAGGCGATGGCTGCCGCCGTACACGTTCTCCCCGCATACGACGTGATCCCCGCTGCGCAGGAGCTTGAGCAGCGCATCGAGCGCGGCGAGCCCCGAGCCGAATGCGAATCCGTGCCGCGCGCCCTCGAGGGCCGCCACGTTTCGCTCCAGCGCCTCCCGGGTGGGGTTTTGCGTGCGGGCGTACTCGTATCCCTTGTGCCGACCGAGACCCTCCTGCACGTAGGTGGAGGTCTGGTAAATGGGCGTCATCACGGCGCCCGCCAACGGCTCGGGCACCTGACCCGCGTGGACCGAGCGGGTGGCGAACTTGTGATCGTGATCGTGAGGCAGAATGCGGGTCATCGTGGGGCCGGGAGTGAGGGTGCCGTAAGCGTAATGGTGGGGCGCGCGCGGTTGTAGAGGGGGGCTCCGTCCGGTTACCTTCGTGGCGTGACATCCCCGGCTTCCAACTCCGCGTCGGCGCACTGCCTGTTGGTGGACGACGATGCTCAGGTGCGGCACTCGCTCGCGAAAGTGATCGAAGCCCACGGCCTGGCCACCATCGAAGCCTCGTCCGGCGCCGAGGCGCTGGCGATCCTCGAGCGCGGCGGTGAAGTACCCCTGGTGATCTCCGACATCTACATGCCCGAGATGGACGGCGTGACATTCATCCGCGAGGCGCTCCAGCGGTTTCCCGACATGGCCATCGTGATGCTGACCGGCGTGGCGGAAGTGGCCACTGCGGTGGAATGCCTCAAGCTCGGCGCACTCGACTACATCTCGAAACCGGTGCACATCGAGGAGGTCCGCGCTCGGGTGGACAAGGCGCTCGAGAAACGCGAGCTGGTGCTCCAGAACCGGTTTTACCGGCAGCACCTCGAGAGCCGGGTGCGGGAGCTCGACCGGCGCAACAAGCAGTCCCTCATCAACGGCGTGCAGATGCTGGTGCACGCGCTCGAGGCCAAGGACGCCTACACCAGCGGCCACTCCACCCGGGTGTCGCGCTACGCCGTCAAGACCGCCGTCCAGCTCGGCTACACCGGAGACCGGCTCGAGCAGATCCGGCTCGGCGGAGAGCTGCACGACATCGGGAAGATCGGGACCCGCGAGGACATCCTCAACAAGCCGGGGCCGCTGACGCCGACCGAGTTCCAGCAGATCCAGGAGCACGCGTCGCTCGGCGAGCGGATCCTGGCGCCGTTCATGGCGGAATCCCCGAGCGTGCTCCGCATCGTCCGGTCCCATCACGAGCGGCTGGACGGCGCGGGTTTCCCCGACGGATTGTCGGGCGACTCGATTCCGCACGAAGCCCGCATCGTTGCGGTGGTCGACGCCTTCGACGCCATGACCACCAACCGCGCCTATCGGCCCTCGCGCACGCCCCCCGATGCGGTCGGTGAGCTCAGGCGGTGCGTGGGCACGCATTTCGACGGCGAAATCGTGGAAGCGTTCCTGCGCGCCTTTCCGGATCCCGCCGCTCTCGCGAACCCCGACTGACAGACCTCCGCGAGTTGCGCCCGATATCCGACACGCTCATGATCAGCGTCTCCGGGATCCGCGGCCATGTCGGCACGGATCTGACCCCGGAGCTGGTGGCGCGCTACGCTGCCGCGCTCGGCGCATGGGTGCGGACGTCCATGCCGGCCCAGGCCGCCGCCGCAACACGGACGGCAGAGCGTCCGGCGGTTGTGCTCGGACGGGACGCGCGCACCAGCGGGCCCATGTTCGCCCACGCCGCCGCCGCCGGATTCATGTCGGTCGGAGTGGACGTCATCGACGTCGGCGTGGTGCCGACTCCCACGGTGCAGCTGGCGGTCGAGCATCACCGCGCCGGCGCGGGGCTCATTCTCACGGCCAGTCACAATCCGATCGAGTGGAACGCTCTCAAGTTCGTCGGACCGGACGGCATCTTCCTCGATGCCGAGGCAGGCGCCCGGGTGCGGGCGCTGGCGGACGCCGGGCCACCCAGGCTCGGATGGGAGGGGCTCGGTGTGGTGCGGGAGGACCGGGACGCCGTGACCCGGCACCTGGATGCGGTGCTCGCCTTGCCCATGATCGACGTCACCGCGATCCGCGCGCGGGCCTTCCATGTTGCACTGGACTGCGTGCGCGGCGCCGGCGCGTCGGCCATTCCACCGCTGCTCGAGCGGCTGGGTTGCCGACTGAGCGGCATCAACCTGGAGCCCGATGGCCGGTTTCCCAGGGCGCCGGAGCCGGTCCCGGAGAATCTGGGGGAGCTCGGCGAGCTGGTGCGGCGGAGCGGTGCCGACCTCGGGCTGGCGGTGGATCCGGACGTCGATCGGCTCGCGCTGGTGGACGAGCACGGGCAGCCGATCGGCGAGGACTACACGCTGGCGTTCGCGGTCCGGGCTGTGTTGGATCGACGCAGCACTGACGCACGCGCCCCCACCGTGGTCGTGAACCTTTCGACCAGCCTGGTGGTTGAGGATGCGGCGCGGGCCGGCGGCGCGCGGGTGGTGCGGGCACCGGTGGGCGAAGCCAACGTCGCGCGCACCATTCGAGACGAGGGCGCCGTGGTCGGCGGCGAGGGAAACGGTGGGGTCATGCTGCCGGCGCTCCACATCGGGCGGGACGCCCCCCTGGGCGTGGCCTTGATCTTGCATCTTCTTGCCACGAATGGGGTAACGGTGTCGGAGCTGGTCGCGTCTTCGCCCCGATACACCATCGTCAAAGCCAAGGGACCGCGGGGGCCGGAGCTGGCCCCGATGTACCAGCGCCTGCGGTCGCGTTTCGCGGAAGCCGAGGCGGATGACCGCGACGGTCTCCGGCTCTCGTGGAAGGACCGCTGGCTGCACGTCCGCCCGTCCGGCACCGAGCCGATCGTCCGGCTCATCGCCGAAGCGCCGACCGCCGCCGACGCCGAGGCGCTGGTCGCCACGGCTCGCGAACTCTTGCACTGAGGACTATGGCCTGATGTGCGGTATCGTGGGCTACATCGGACCGAGGCAGGCGGCCGGGCTGCTGCTCGAAGGGCTGCGCCGCCTCGAATATCGCGGGTACGACTCGTCCGGCATCGCCGTCGTCAATGGCAACGGCCTCAAGGTCATGAAGGCCGCCGGCAAGTTGAGCGTGCTGGAGCAGGAGCTCGAGACCCAGATGCCCAGCGGCACCCTCGGCATCGGACATACTCGCTGGGCCACCCACGGCGCGCCCACCACGCCGAACGCGCATCCCCATACCGACCAGAGCGGTCGCATCGCGGTGATCCACAACGGCATCATCGAGAACTCGAACGCCATCCGGAAGGCCCTCGAGGCGCGGGGTCACAGCTTCAAGAGCGAGACCGACACCGAGGTGCTGGCACACCTGGTCGGCGAGTTCTACCAGGGCAACCTGGAAGAGGCCGTGGCCGAGGCCCTGCGCGACGTGGACGGCGCCTACGGCCTGGCCTTCATCTCCGCCGACGAGCCCGGCGTGCTGGTGGCCGCCCGGAAGGGCTCGCCGCTGCTGGTCGGGGTCGGTGAGAACGAATGGTTCGTCGCCTCGGACGCATCGCCGCTGCTGCAGCACACCCGGTCAGTGGTCTACCTCGATGACGGCGAGCTGGTGGTGCTCACCCGCGACGGCTACCGGGTGCGGAATCTCCAGACCATGCGCATCAGCAAGCCGGTGAACCAGATCGACTGGGATCTGGCGATGGTGGAGCGGAACGGGTTCCCGCACTTCATGCTCAAGGAGATCTGCGAGCAGCCGGAGAGCCTGTGCAACACCCTCCGGGGCCACCTGCTGGATGACGAGGGTACCTCACGGGTCAGCGGCCTCAACCTGACCGACGACGAGCTCAAGCACGTCGAGCGCATCATCATCACCGCCTGCGGCACGTCCTGGCACTCGGGGCTCATCGGCGAGTACATGCTGGAGGAGATGGCCCGGATTCCGGTCGAGGTCGAGTACGCCTCCGAATTCCGCTACCGCAACCCGGTGGTGGACAACCGCACGCTGGTCATCGGCATCTCGCAGAGCGGCGAGACCGCGGACACGCTCGCGGCCATCCGCGAGGCCAAGCGCCGGGGCGCCCGGACGGTGGGGCTGGTGAACGTGGTGGGCTCGACGATCGCCCGGGAGGTGGACGGCGGCATTTACCTGCACGCCGGTCCCGAGGTCGGGGTCGCGAGCACCAAGGCCTTCACCAGCCAGGTTGCCGCGCTCGCACTGGTGACCCTCCGGCTGGCCCGGCTCCGCAACCTGAGCATTCTCCAGGGGCGGCAGTTCATCGAGGCGCTGCGCCGTCTGCCGGAGCAGATCGCCAACATCCTGGAGCGCTCGGCCGAGATCGAGTCGCTGGCCGAGCGGTTCCTCCGGAGCACGTCCAACGCGCTCTACCTCGGCCGCGGGGTGAACTTCCCGGTCGCCCTCGAGGGCGCGCTCAAGCTCAAGGAAATCTCCTACATCCACGCCGAAGGGTATCCCGCGGCGGAGATGAAGCACGGCCCGATCGCCCTGATCGACGAGAACATGCCGGTGGTGTTCATCGCGCCGCGCGACGCGGTGCACTCGAAGATCGTGTCGAACATCGAAGAGGTGAAGGCGCGGGGCGGCAAAGTCATCGCCCTGATCAACGCGGGCGACACCGAGATCGAGCGCCTGGCGGACGCGACGTTCGCCATTCCCGAGACGCTCGACATGCTGACGCCGATCCTCACGAGCATTCCGCTCCAGCTGCTGTCCTACTACGTGGCGGTGGCGCGGGGGTGCAACGTGGATCAGCCGAGGAATCTGGCCAAGTCGGTCACGGTGGAATAGGCGGGGAGGGACAACGGTCCGATCGCGGCGCGCCCGGCCAGGCGCGCCGCTCTCGTTTTCAGGGCAGTCAGCCGCCGCGGCCCTCCCCGCCGTCGCGCACGGATGACACCAGCGCGTCCTCCCCGGGCGCGGGGACCGGATCCGGGTCCGCGCGCCGGCGCCAGAAGGTGCGGAACTCGTAGGCGCCGCCAAGAATCGCCAGGATCAGCGTGCCGCCCAGCTGGATGAACGAGAGCGCGACGGCATCGGCGCCGGTGACCCCGTAGGGCTGCAACAGGAGGATGAGCACGCCTTCCCGTGCGCCAAGGCCGGCGAACGTGATGGGCAGGAGCAGCACCAGGGTATAACACGCGCGGGCCCAGGTGACCTCGGCCAGCCCGACGGGCGAGCCCAGCGCCTGGGCCCAGACGTAGAAGCCGACGCTGCCCACCAGCTGCACCGCCAGCGAATAGATGGCCACCTTGGTCGGGAACACCGCGCCCAGGCCGTGGTAGCTGCGCGCCGCCGCGGCCACCGCCTCGAGCTTGCCGCGAAGCCATCCCTGGGGGAGCCGCCGCGCGGCCGCGTCGATAGGCCGCAGCACCAGGTTGCCGACCAGCTCCGAAAACCCCGCGAGATACAGCGCCACCAGCCCGATGCTTACCCCGAGGAGGCCCGAGCCGACCACGGCGTGCGCCCCGGTGGGCTTGCTGAGGCCCCAGCCGACGATACCGATGAGGGCGACGGCCACGGTATCGGCGAGGCGGTCCCAGGTGAGAGAGGCCAGCGCGCCGAGGGCGTTGCCCTGTCGGGCCAGCTTGTACCAGCGGATCAGACCGCCCGAGAGCGTCCCCGGCAGAATCAGGCCGTAGAAGGTGGACGTGGTGCCGATCTCGAAGATCTCGGGCATGGAGAGCCGGAGATCCTGCGCGTCGGTGAGCAGCTTCATCCGCCAGGCCGCGAGGAGCCGCGCCAGGAAGAGCAGGGCGAACCCGATGGCCAGCTTGGTCGGCTCGGCCGACCGGATGGAGCGCATGACGTCGGCGAACGGAACGACGCGGAAGATGAGCAGCAGCAGGCCAACGGCCCCCGCCACCGTCACCACGCGCGTCAGCGTCTTCTTGGTGCCCGGACTCATGGCCGTTGGCGGTGGGACAAGGGCATCGCTCCGGTGACTCCGGTCGACCGCCCCGGGGCCGGCTTTGAGTGAGCCAGATCGAGTTTCCTGGTTTTCCGGGTGGCCACGGCCCGAGGCGACTAGGAAGATGACCGGGCGGCACGGCCGGGCAAAGGTGACGATTTGGCCCGCCCATCCAGCAGCTCGCGGTAGAGCGCCTCGACCTGGGCGGCGCACTGTTCGCGCGAGTACACCCGACGCACCCGGTCGGCCGCGGCTGCCCGCAGCCGGCCCGCGAGGTCGGGGCTTTCGAGGATGCTTCGGACGGCGGCGGCGAGCGCGGCGGGGTTGGCGTAGGGGACCAGGAGCCCGGTGACGCCATCGTCCACGGCGTCCTCACTGCCGATGACACGGGTGCCGACCACCGGAACGCCCATGGCCATGGCCTCGAGGAACACCAGCCCGAACCCTTCGTCCCGCGACGGGAGCACGAACGCGTCCATCGCCGCGTAGGCTGAGACCACGTCCTCCTGGTAGCCCGCGAACCGGACCGCGTGCGCGATGCCAAGCCGGGCGGCCTGGGCCTCCAGGTCGGCACGGAGCGGTCCGTCGCCGACGATCAGGACCCGGGTCGCGGGATCCGCCTGCAGCAGCGCCGGTGTGGCGTCCACCAGCACGTGCATGGCTTTCTGCGGCACCAGGCGCCCGATCGCGCCCACGACGCGTCCGGCGTCCCGGCGATAGTCGGCGACCCGATCGGCCGTGGCGAGGGCGCGATCGAACCGGCGCAGGTCGATCCCGAGGCTCACGACCTCCACCCGACGAGGGCGGCCAGCGTAGGCGGTCAGGACCGAGTCACGGATGCCGCGCGAGTGGGTGACGTGGAGATCGATGGCCGGCGCGAGACGGCGGCCGGCCCATTGGTGAAAGCGGCCCTGCCGGTAGGGGTCGTTGGCCACCGACGCGACCAGGAGCGGCCTGGGCGCGGGCAGCGACAGCGCGGCGAGGACCCCGACGAGCGTGCTGTACTCGAGGTGAAGGTGAAGCACATCCGGCCGGTCCTGACGAAGGCTGCGGCGCAGGTCGACGACGGCCAGCGGATTCCGGGGCGAGAGGCCGAAGCTCCGATAGGGAACGCCGGCCGCCGCCATGCGATCGGACACCCCGGGCAACTCGTGGCTTCGAAGCGACCACGCGGCGGGCTCTACGTCCGGCCCGTGCATCATGGTCAGGTCCTGGACGACCCGCTGCTCACCCCCCAACCCCATGTGGTCGATGACGTGCAGCACCTTCATCGCGGGCCCTCGGCCTCGGTGCGGCGCCACGCCGGTCCGGGGGGGAAGACCACGAGGCTGGTGGTCAGTCGCCCGCCGGCAGCGTCCAGGTCTGCCCCACCTCCGAGATGACGACCCTCCACCGGTCGGCGCCCGCCACGGCGAACAGGCGCCGCATCGGCTCGTCCATGGGCTCGCGACTGAGGCGGAAGGTAGAATGGTGGATGGGAAGGAAATAGGTCGCGCCCAGCGCCCGGAACATTCGCCAGGCCTCTTCGGGTGAGGCATGGCTGGTGACCCAGGGGTCGTACGCGCCGATCGGCAGGATCGCGAGATCCACGGGGGCGCGCTGCCCGAGACGGTCGAATGCGTCGGTGTACGCGGTGTCGCCGCCGAACAGGATCGTGCGGCCGGCCTTGCGCAGCAGGTAGCCGCCCCAGCCCCGATGGCGATCGGTGACCATGCGGGCACCCCAGTGGCGGGTCTCGACGGACTCCACCTCCAGACCGCCGATGCGGGCCCGCTCGCCCCAGGCAAGCTCGTCCACCTCATGGAAGCGGCGCACGAGGTCGCGGTTACCGGACTGGACGACGATCCGTGTCGCCGGCGGGATGGCCCGCAGCGTGCCAAGGTCGGTGTGATCCATGTGGGCGTGCGAGAGCAGCACCGCGTCGAGGCGGGGCAGCTCGCGCTTGCGCAGCGCGGGCTGGATCAGGCGCCGGGGGCCGACTTTCACGAGTCCCCGGCCCAGCCCGATGCGGTGCTCGAGGACCGGGTCGGTGACCACGGCGCTGCCGAAGAAGTTGAGGAGGACCGTGGCATGGCCGAGCCAGGACACGGTCAGGCGATCATCGGCCCAGGTGGACGGATCGGGCCGGTGTGGCGCCGGGGCAATACAGCGGGCGGGAGCCGGGCGGCGATCGAGGGCCGCGCTCCGCCGGGTCTTGGGCACGTGTGCTCTCTCCAAGCTCAGATCACATCTATCTTTATCAGTCCTTGAAGCCGGCGCATCGCCGAGCGGTTCGGACGCGCGACACAGAACAATAATCGCCCTGGCGGCGGTTCCTGGCGGGGGAGCATGCGGGTCGTCCTTCAGCGAGTCTCGCGAGCATCGGTGTCGATCGAGGGCCGCATCGCGGGTGCCATCGGGCGTGGCTTCTGCCTGCTGGTCGGCTTCACTCACGACGATACCGGCGAGCGGGTAGATTGGATGGCCGAGAAGGTGGCCGGCCTGCGGCTGTTCTCGGATGCCGAGGGGAAGATGAACCTCGGCCTGGCCGACGTGCAGGGCGCGCTGCTGGTGATCAGCCAGTTCACTCTGTACGGCGACGCCGCCAAGGGCCGCCGGCCGTCGTTCATTGCCGCCGCGCGGCCCGAGAGCGCCATCCCGCTCTACGAGCGCTTCCTCGGGGCGCTTCGGTCGCGCGGGTTCGAGGTGGCGAGCGGTGAGTTCGGCGCCGACATGCAGGTCGAGATCCACAACGACGGACCCGTGACCCTCATCCTGGACCGCGCATGAGCTTCGGAGCCACGCTCACCCTCGCTTCCTCGTCCCCCAGGCGGCGGCAGCTCCTCGAGATGCTGGGGATGACGGTCCGCGTGGTCCCCCCCAACATCCCCGAGGTCCGCCGGCCGGTGGAGACGCCGATGGATTACGTGGAGCGGCTGGCGCGGGAGAAGGCCCTGGCGGTGTCGGGAAGGCTGGTGCTCGGGGCCGACACCACGGTGGTGGTGCGGGACGAGGTGCTGGAGAAGCCGGCGGACGCCTCGGACGCGCTCCGGATGCTGAGAAAACTCCAGGGCCGCACCCACCAGGTGGTGACCTCGGTCGCGCTGGTGGCGGACGAGGCGATCCACCAGGCCACCGATGTCACCAACGTGGTGTTCCGCCGGATGGAGGAGTCCTTTCTCGAGGCATACGTGGCGACGGGGGAGCCGATGGACAAGGCGGGCGCGTACGGCATCCAGGGGTACGGCGCCGCCCTGGTCGAGCGGATCGACGGCGATTTCTTCAGCGTGATGGGCCTGCCGCTCCGACTGGTGCTCGACCTGCTCGAGCGGGCGGGATTTCCCTACCGCTTCGAGGGCCGGAGCGGGACCGCCGCCGTGACCGAGGTGCGCTGAGGCTGCAGGTCGCGCACCCGGTAGACCTGTGTGACCTGGGCCTTCCCCTTGAGCGCCAGCTCCGGCAGGTAATCGCAGCTCACCTGGTCGCGCACCACCCGCAGGAACTGCTCGCTCACCAGCACCTCACCAGGCCCGGCCTCGGCGCAGAGTCGGGAGGCGATGTTCACCGGGTCGCCGAGCACGGTGTACTCCAGCCTGCGGTGGCTCCCGATGTTGCCGGCGAACACCTCACCGTGGTTGATCCCCATCCCCACACCGATCTCCGGCCGGCCCTGAACGGCCCAGCGCTCGTTGAGGCGGGTGATGGACCGCTGCATCGCGAGCGCGGCGCGGAGCGCGCGGTCGGGATCGTCGGTGTGGGCGATGGGCGCGCCCCACAGGGCCATGATCGCGTCGCCGATGAACTTGTCGAGCGTGCCGCCGTGCTCGAAGATCACTTCGACCATCTCGGTGAAGTACTCGCTCAGGAACTGGGCGATGGCGTCCGGCCCCATGCCCTCGGCGATCGCGGTGAAGCCGCGGATATCGCTGAAGAGGACCGTGGTCGGGCGGCGCTCACCACCCGTGCGGATGGCCTCGCCCTGCTGCGCGATGTCAGCGGCGACATTGGGCGCGAAGTAGCGCTCGAAATTGGAGCGGACGGTGGACTCGCGTCGGATCTGCTCGGCGTAGCGTGAGTTCTTGATGCCGATGGCCGCGAGGCCACTGAACGCCACCAGGAACTGCAGGTCTTCGTCGGTGAAGGTGTTGGTGGCGGTGAGGTTGTCCACGTAGAGGAGGCCCAGCACGCGGTCGGCGGAGGCCATGAGCGGGGAGCACATCGCGCTCCGCACACTCTGGAGCAGGATGGACTGGCCGCGGAAGCGAGAGTCCTCCGGCGCGTTCTGCGAGACCACGGCCACCGCTTCCTGCATCACCTTCTCCGCGATCGACCGCGGGATCTGCACCGCCTGCGCCTCGCCGAGGCGGCTCCGCGAGATGGTCGGGACCAGCTCGCCGGTCTCCTCGTTCCGCAGCACGATCGTCACGCGATCCACGCTCATGATCTCGAACGTGGTGTCCACCACGGTGCGGAGCAGGCGGTCGAGGTCGAGCTCCGCGGTGAGTTTCTGGGCGACTTCGAGCAACATCTGGAGCTTGAGGGCCTGGCGAGCCTCACCGCCGGTGGCATCCACCCGGAGCTGGCCGGGCGGCGGGCCATCGCGGCTGGTGATGCCCGGCGGCACCCCGCCGCTCACCACGAGCTGGCGGACGATCTTCCCGCCGGCGGCCGCGACCTCCGCGGCGATGGCCGGGCGCTGGATCACCGGAGCCCCGGACCCTCGCACCGTCAGCCGAAGCACCACCTTGCCGAAGGTGACCGTGTCCTCGAGGCCCAGGTGTCCGGCGGTGACGCGCGCCCCGTTGATGCAGGTGCCGTTCGAGCTGCCCAGGTCCTTCACCTCGACGCCGTCGGCGTCGACGGTCAGCTCCGCGTGCCGACGGGAGATGGTCGGGTCGTAGATGGCGATGTCGCTGGTGAGTCCGCGGCCCACGATGAGCGTGCGGCCCTCGGGAAGCTCGAACGTCTGGTCGCCGGAGGTGCTGACGAGGCGGAGCGGGGGCATGCGTGAATATAGGGGGCGGGCTAGCCGGCGCTCGCCAGGGCCAGGGCCAGCAGCACCGCGCGCGCCTTGGCCTCGGTCTCCCGCCATTCGGCCGCAGGATCGGAGTCCGCGACGATGCCCGCGCCGGCCTGGATCCAGGCCCGTCCGCCGCGCATGATGCAGGTCCGGATGGTGATCGCGGTGTCCATCGTGCGGGCGCCCCAGCCGATGTAGCCGACCGCGCCGGCGTACGGACCGCGGCGGACCGGCTCCAGCTCATCGATGATCTGCATGGCGCGAACCTTGGGCGCGCCCGACACGGTGCCGGCCGGGAAGGACGCCGACAGCGCCGCCACCGCGTCCAGCCCCGGCCGGAGCCGGCCCCGCACCTCGCTCACCAGGTGCATGACGTGCGAGTAGCGCTCGATGGTCATGAACGCCGTGAGGCGGACCGAGCCGAACTCCGCCACCCGGCCGACGTCGTTGCGCCCCAGGTCCACCAGCATGAGGTGCTCGGCCCGCTCCTTGGGATCGGCCGCAAGCTCCGCCGCCAGCGCCGCGTCTTCCTCGGCGGTCACGCCGCGCGGACGGGTGCCCGCGATAGGGCGGAGGGTGACCTCGCCGTCCTCCACCCGCACCAGGATCTCCGGCGAGCTTCCGATCACCTGGATGTCGTCGCAGTGGAGATAGTACAGGTACGGCGCCGGGTTGAGGGCCCGCAGGTAGCGGTAGGTGAGGAAGGAATCGGGTGCGTCCACCTCGAGGCGGCGGGACAGCACGGTCTGGAAGGTGTCGCCCGCCGCGATGTACTCCTTGATTCGACGGACGTCGTCCTGGAACCGGTCGTCGGCGTAGGGCGACACGGCCGGCGGAAGCGCCGCCGGGGGCTCGAGCGCGAGCGGGCGGATCGTGCCGGGCACCGCGAGGCGCGCGACCCAGTCGTCAATCCGCGCGGTGGCGGCGGCATGGAGCCGGCGCAGCTCTTCCTCACCAACCTCGGCCGCCACCTCGACGTTGGCGATGACGGTGGCCCGGTTGTACAGGTTGTCGAGCACGAGGAGCGTGTCGGCCAGCATCATCACCGCGTCGGGCAGGTCGCGATCGTCGGGCGGCGCGTCCGGCAGGGACTCGATCGTGCGCACCACGTCATATCCCAGGTACCCCACGGCGCCGCCGACGAAGCGTGGCAGCCCGGGCACGTCCACCGGCGGATGGCGGCGGAGCAGGCTGCCGAGATGCTCGAGCGGCGGGAGGTCGGTCGCGACCGGCTGCCAGCCCTCCAGGGCGGTCCAGCGCTCGCAGGCGCGCCCGCGATAGCGGTAGACCTCGCTGGGATCGGTGGAGAGAAAGGTGTAGCGGGCCCAGCGCTCGCCGCCCTCGAGCGATTCCAGCAGGAACCCGTAGGGGCCGCGGTGGAGCTTGGCAAAGGCGGACACCGGCGTGTCACCGTCGAGCACGACCTGGCGGGTCACCGGCACCATGCCGCCGCCCTGCCGGGCGCGCGCGGCGAACGCCTCGAAGCTCATGGGGATTCGGGCGCCGCGACGAGGTAGGTGCCCGGGGCCGGGAGCGCCGCCTGGAGGTTGTCGGTGGCCGGCCTGGTCGACGGAAGGAGCGCCAGGGACTGCCCGTCGGCCAGCTGGTGGCCGACGGCGAGCGCGCGCTCGTACAGGACGTCGCTGCCGTAGACGGCGCGGGCCTTGGCCGGGGCCGAGAAGTAGCGGGCGTACTTGAACACCACGGACACGCCCTGGCTGAAGGGCGCGCTGGTCATGAGGTCGATCCCGTAGACGCCTGGCCGCGGCCGGATCTCTACCTTCACGGGGCGCCCGCTGTCGGCGTGGAACGTATTCGCCGCGAACGCCACCTCCGCGAACACGACGTTCTCCGGCGGCCCGTGCCGCAGCACGATGACATAGGGCTCGCCCGCCACGAACGTGACCGCGGTGTCCGACGGCGGCGGGCCGGCGGTCTCGAGCACGATCGCCGAAGCCAGTGGAATGACCCGCACGGGCGCGGGCTCGGGGCGCTGGCCGCCGGATCCCGCCCGTCCGCCGCACGCCGCGAGCCCGAGGCAGAGCCAGCTTGCCGGTCCCCACGGGCGCCGGGATATTCCGGTCATCGACGTCCCACCAGCTCGGGAGGTGCGCCGTGCAACGAGGGGTTCGCGTGGCGATGGTGATCTTGGCCGGCCACGCGGCCCCGCTGGCCGCGCAGGCGTGGAACGCCCCCGCGGCCCTGTCTCTCGTGCGCCGGGCGGTCGAGCGGCGGCTCCTGACGCAGGCCGACTCCACGCTCGTGAGCTATCGCGCCCGGGCGCATGGGTTCGTCTTCTTTCTGGCGCAGGTGGGCGAGGGGCTGACCGAGCCGCCCCGGCTGGTCAAGGCCGATGAGCTGCGGGTGGAAGTGTATTGGCGGGCACCGGACCGGAGCAAGCAGGTCATCCTCGGTTGGCGCGACGGCGCGTTTCTCCCCACCGACATCAACTACCACCGCGACCACCTCGGCATCGTCACCAATAATTTCGGCAACGTCATCCGGATCGGCGAGGGTGACGAGGTCCGAGACGTGGCCCATCCGCTCTCGCCGGCGGGCCTGGCGTCCTACGACTACGCTCTGGGCGACTCGCTCGCCATCCGGACCGCGGCCGGCCTCACGGTGGCCCGCGAGGTGCAGGTCCGCCCGCGGTCCTTCGCACTCCCGCTGGTGGTCGGCACGCTCTACCTCGACGTGGCGACCGCGGAGCTGGTGCGGTTCCGATTCAGCTTCACCCCCGCCGCCTATCTCGATCCCCAGCTCGAGGACATCAGCATCGTGTTGGAGAACTCCCTGTTCGAGCAGCGATACTGGCTGCCGTACCGGCAGGAGATCGAGATCCGGCGTCGGACCAGGTGGCTGGACTTTCCGGCCCGGGGGATCATCCGGGGCCGCTGGGAAATCGAAGGGTACGACTTCAACGTCCCCGTGCCGGAGAGCGTATTCCTGGGTCCCGCGATCGCGGGGCTTACCCACCCGGCACCGACGGACTCGTCCTGGACCGAGCCACTGAGCCGAGCCGTGGCCGGGGTGGCCGCGCCGGTCAACCAGCAGGACATGGACGCGCTCCGGGTGGAGGTGGAGCGTATCGCCGGGGCTCGCGCGCTGAGCGGCCTCCCGTCCAACCGCCTGGCCGCGGGGTCGGTGAGCGACGTGGTCCACGTCAATCGGGTCCAGGGGCTCGCGCTGGGGTTCGGCGCGGTGGTGGGTCTCCGCGAGCAGCGGGTCCAGGTACGCCCGTCGATCGGGTACGGCACCTCGGACCATCGGGTCACGGGCGGAGTCGAGCTCAGGGCCGGCCTGGGCGCGACCCAGCTGAGCCTGGGCGCGGACCGGCGGGTGGAGGACCTGAGCGATCTGCCGGTGATCTCTCCGGTGCTCAACTCCCTGCTCGCCCAGGAAGGCGGCCGAGACCACGGGGACTACGTGCTGCTCACCGGGGCGACGCTCGGACTCCGGCACCGGATCAGCGGCCGCACGGCGATGCTCCTCACCGGCGGCGTGCAGGAGAGTCGCTCGGTCGACACCCGGGCGACGCCGGCGACCGGGAGCTACCGGGCGAATCCGGCGCTCGGGTCGGGCACTTGGCGGGTCGCGGCGCTCGAGCTCGAGCGGGCGAGCGGCGGTATCGCGGTGCGCGAGGACCTCCAGGGCCGGGTCCGTCTGGAGGGTGGCACCGGACCGCGCGACTACAGCCGGATCACCCTCGAGGGCCGCTGGCTCACCACCGTGGCCGGCCACCAGCTCGTGTCCCGGGCCTACCTGGGGACCGCGACCGACGGCCTCCCGGCGTATCGAAGCTTCGTGCTGGGCGGACGCGGTACGCTCCTGGGCGAGCCGTTTCGCGCCTACGGCGGGCGGGACGTGGCGCTCGGCCAGGTCGAGTGGCGGTTCGAGACGCCGATTCCGGCGATCCCGCTGGGCTCGTTCGCCTCGACCGGCACCAGGCTCACCGTGGCGCCGTTCGTCGCACTGGGCGCAGCGGGGCGGCCGCTGCCCGGCCTGCCGTGGGACGCGAGCGAGGGGGTACGGCCGGTCGCGGGGGTGGCGCTGGAGTGGTTCATGCGGCTGCTTCGCGTCGAGGCGGGCATCGGCCTCCGCACCGGCGATTTCGGGCTCACCGTGGACATCAATCGGGACTGGTGGGGTTTGTTGTAGCCCTCTTATCTTCCCAATCGGCGTCCCACGCTACGCGACCCGCCGCCTCTCACAACCGCCAGAGCCGATCGATGCAGTTCACCGACGAATGGCTGGTGCATACCATTGAGCCCCTTCTGCCCGATGGCACGGTCGCGGCCATCCGCCAGGAGCCGGCGTCGGCACCCAGCCCCCTGTGGGAGATCCTGGTCCAGCGTAAGCTCCTGGCCGACGGGGACATCCTCCAGGCCATCGCCAAGCGGTTCCGGATCCCGGTGGCCGACCTCAGCAAGGTCGATCCCAAGCTGCAGCAGGCGGTGCCCGAGCAGGTGGCACGGCGGTTCAACGTGGTGCCCGTGGGGCAGACCGACTCGTACCTCGAGATCGCGACCGCCAACCCGTTCGACATCGACGCGGAGAAGATGCTGGCCTTCGCGACCGGCCGCGAAGTGCGCATGCTGCTGGGCTCCCCGACCACCATCCGGCACCGGCTGGACGAGCTGTACCGGAACGAAGATGTGGTGAGCCGCCTGCTCGAGGGCATCAGCGGCGACTTCGAAGTCAAGAGGCTCGAGGACGTCGAAGAGGAGGCCGCGGCCAGCGCCGAGGAGGCGAGCCAGCGCCCGATCATCCGGCTGGTGGACGTGATGCTGGCCGACGGCGTCACCAGCCGCGCGAGCGACATTCACGTCGAGCCCATCGAGGGCGGCGTCGTGGTGCGCTACCGCATCGATGGTGTGCTGCGCCAGGTCATGAAGATCCCGCGCAACGCCGGACTGCCGCTCATCTCCCGCATCAAGATCATGTCCGGCCTCGATATCGCCGACCGCCTCCGGCCGCAGGACGGCCGCGCCCGCGTGAGCGTGAACGGCGAGGCGGTGGATCTGCGGGTCTCGACCCTGCCAGCCTCCCTGGGCGAGAAGGTCGTGATCCGCATCCTGAGCCAGCGCGCCACGGTGCTCAGCCTGGATGCCCTGGGGATGCACACGGACGAGCAGGAATCGATCCGGGGCCTCCTCTCGGCCAAGGAAGGCATCCTGCTCGTCACCGGTCCCACCGGCTCGGGCAAGACGACCACGCTCTACTCGGCGATCCGCCTGATCCAGAGCGAAGGGGTCAACATCGTGACGGTGGAAGACCCGGTGGAGTACCGGCTGGGCGAGAACATCGTCCAGGTCCAGGTGCACGAGAAGGCGGGTCTCACTTTCGCCTCGGCGCTCCGCTCGATCCTGCGGCAGGACCCCGACGTGGTGCTGATCGGTGAGATCCGCGACCAGGAGACGGCGCAGATCGCACTCCAGGCGTCCCTGACCGGCCACCTCGTGCTCTCGACGCTCCATACCAACGACGCCCCGAATGCGGTCACGCGGCTGGTGGACATGGGAATGGAGCCGTACAAGATCGCGTCGGCGCTGCGCGGGGTGGTGGCGCAGCGGCTGATGCGCCGGCTCTGCCCCGCGTGCCGTCGCAGCGCGACCCAACCGGTGCCCGAGCGCGCCGCGCGGTTCATCCCAACGGGCACCGTGTTGTACGAGGGGGTCGGCTGCGCCGAGTGCTCCCAGACGGGATACCGGGGCCGGTTCAGCATCATGGAAGTGCTCGCCGTGAACGGGGAGATCGAGCGCCGGATCGGGCAAGGCGCCACGGCCGAGCAGATCGCGGAAGCCGCTCGCGCCGCCGGGATGCGCTCGCTGTGGGAGAGCGGGCTGCGTCACGTCATCGCGGGCGAGTCCACGCTGGACGAGCTGCTGCGGGTCACCGACGTGCCGATGGAGCAGGCCAAGGCGCCGGCATCGGAGCCCCCGGCGCGCGACGGCCGGAGCGGGGGACGGTCGGCGGCAGCCGCCCCGCCACCGTCGGCCGCGCCGTCCGCCCCGCCCCCTGCCGGCTTCCCCGCGTTCGACTTCATGGACATGGAGCTGGTCGACGAGCCCGGCGCGGCGGAGGCATCGGCGGCCGCGCGCGGGCGCGGCACCAAGGTCCTGCTGGTCGAGGATGAGGAACAGCTGCGCCGCGTGATGAAGGATCTGCTCGAGCGGGAGGGCTATATCGTCTCCGAGGCACGCGACGGGATCCAGGCGCTGGACCAGGTGGACCGCCACGCGCCGGACATCATCGTGCTCGACCTCAACCTGCCCGGCCTCGACGGCTACAGCGTGCTCCAACAGCTCCGGTCCCGGCCCGCCACCCGCACCATTCCGGTGATGGTGCTGACGGCCAAGGGCGACGAGGACAACGAGGTGCGGGTCTTCGAGCTGGGCGCCGACGACTTCATCACCAAGCCGTTCCGCGCCCGCGCGCTGTCCGCCCGCCTCGAGGCCGTGCTCGGCCGCCACCGCGCTTGACCCGCCCACCGACCTCCCCCAGTGACGCCGCCGCCCGACCGCTCAGCACCCTGGACCCTGGCCCGGCGGTCGAGGCGTCCGACGGCGCCGAAGGCCTCGCGCTGATCAAGCCCGCGGTGCGGGCGCAGTCGGCCTATACCCTGAGTGCGCCCGCCGCTCGCCGGAAGCTCAACCAGAACGAGAGTCCGTGGGACATGCCGCCGGCCCTCAAGCGCGAGGTCCTGGCGGCGGCCGAGAGCGCCCCGTGGCATCGCTACCCGGAGTTCGCCCCGCCCGAGCTGCTGGCGGCGCTGGCGGAGCACTATGGCTGGACGGCCGACGGCGTGCTGGTGGGCAACGGGTCCAACGAGCTGATCCAGGCCACCCTGGCGACGACGCTCGAGACCGGCGACGTCGTCGTGGCGCCGGCACCCACATTCTCGCTCTACCGCCTGCTCACCGCCGTGCTCGGCGGACGCTACCGCCCGGTGCCGCTGGGCCCCGATTTCGCCTACGACGTCGATACGCTGGTCGAGGCCGCCGCGCGCGAGCGGGCGCGGGTCGTGGTGCTCAACTCGCCCAACAATCCCACCGGCTCCGCCCTGCCCGAGGGAGCGGTGGAACGGCTGCTCGAGGAGACCGGCGCGCTGATTGTGTGCGACGAGGCCTACCAGGAGTTCGGCGGTCCGACCGCGCTGCCGCTGCTCCGGACCAGCTCGCGCGTCGTGGTGCTGCGCACTTTCTCCAAGGCCCTGGGCATGGCCGGGCTCCGGTTCGGCCTCGCGCTGGCCCACCCGGCGGTCGCGCGCGAGCTGGCCAAGGGCAAGCTGCCCTACAACGTCAACCTGGTGACGCTGGCCGCCGCAGCGGCGGCCCTCCGCCACCGCGGCGAGCTGGCCGAGCGCGTCCGCCTCATCGTCGAGCAGCGGGCACGGCTGATGGCCCGGCTCTCGGCCCTGCCGGCGCTCGCGGTGTATCCCAGCGCGGCCAACTTCGTCCTGATCCGGTGCCTGCGGCACCCGGCCCGCGAGGTGTTTCGGCGCCTGCTCGACGAGCATGGCATCCTGGTCCGCGACGTGTCCGCCGGCAGCGAGCTGGCCCAGTGCCTCCGGATCTCGGTCGGCACGGCGGAAGACGTCGATGCGGTGGTGGATGCGCTGGGACGGATTACCGCTGAGGAGCGGTGAGCGGTGAGCGGTGAGCGGTGAGCGGTGAGCGGTGAGCGGTGAGCGGTGAGCGGTGAGCGGTCAGCGGTCAGCGGTCAGCGGTCAGTGATGAGTGGTGGCGGTAAGTGGGAGCCCTACGACCTCGGAGCTGCGACATCCATGGCCCGCATCGGTGAGATCCGCCGCACCACCAAGGAGACCGATCTCCACGTCATCGTGGCGCTCGACGGGCGGGGCGAGTCCCACGTGCATACGGGCATCGGATTCTTCGACCACATGCTGGACGCGTTGGCCCGGCACGCTTTGCTGGATCTCACCGTCGAGGCCCAGGGCGACCTGCACGTGGACGGCCATCACACCGTCGAGGACACCGGTATCGCGCTCGGACTGGCACTCGAGCGCGCCCTGGGTGATCGCGCGGGCATCCGGCGCTACGCCGATGCCATCGTCCCCCTCGACGAGGCGCTGGTCCGGGCGGTGGTGGATGTGTCCGGCCGCCCCTACCTCTCGTACGCCGTGGACATTCCCAAGTGGCAGATGCTGGGCGACTACGATGTGTTCCTCACCCCGGAATTCTTCCGGGCGCTGGTGCTGAACGCGGGGCTGACGGTCCACATGGACCTGCTCCGCGGCGACAACCCGCACCACATCGTCGAGGCCGCGTTCAAGGCGTTCGCGCGGGCCCTCGACGGCGCCACCAGCCTCGACCCCCGCGTCACCGGCGTACCCTCGACCAAGGGCGCGCTGTGATCGTCGTGGTGGACTACGGGGTCAACAACCTCGCCAGCGTCGTGCGGGCGCTGGCCGCGGCGGGCCACGCGGCCACGCTCACGACCGATCCCGACGAGGTCCGGCGGGCGGACCACGTCGTGATGCCCGGTGTCGGCCACTTCGGACGGGCCTCACGGACGCTGGCGTCCACGGGGCTCGGCCAGGCGGTGCGGGACGCGGCGGCGGGCGGTCACGCGGTGTTGGGAATCTGCCTGGGACTGCAGCTCTTCTTCACCACGAGCGCGGAGGCGCCGGAGTCGCCGGGCCTGGGGATCCTCCCGGGAAGCGTGGTCCGATTCGAGACCAGCCTGCACGTGCCGCACGTCGGATGGGCGCGGGTGGAGCCGACGGAGGCGGGCGCCCGCCATCCCGTGGTCGCGGAGGTGTTCCGGGGCCAGCCCCAGTTCTTCTACCACGTGCACAGCTACCACCCCGCCGGGCTCGCCGGGGACGACGTGCTGGCCACCGGGACCTACGACGCGGTGTTTCCCACGATGGTGGGGCACGCCAACGTGCTCGGCGCGCAGTTCCATCCGGAGAAGTCGCAGCGCGCAGGCATCGAGCTGCTGGACGCATTCGCCCGGTGGCGGCCGTGACGTCGGTGCGCGTGTCGCTGGTGGACCTGTACGTGCTCCGCGGCGCCGGCCCGGCGCTCGAGTGCCTGGTGCTGCGCCGGGCTCCCGGTGGCCGGTGCCCCGGCTCGTGGGAGGCCGTCCATGGCCACATCGAGCCGGGGGAGACGCCCTCCGAGGCGGCGCGGCGCGAGCTGACCGAGGAGACGGGTCTGGCCGCCGAGCGGTTGTACAACCTGAGCCGGGTCGAGACGTTCTACCAGCACCGGCTGGATGAGGTGGCGCTGGTGCCCGTGTTCGCGGCGTTCGTCGCGGACGACGCGGCCGTCCGCACCGGCGCGGAGCACGACCGGTTCGAGTGGCTCAGCCCGGCCAGGGCGGCGCGCCGGTTCGCCTGGCCGCGCGAAGGGCGGGCGCTGGACGACGTGGTCGCCCTGCTGGGCTCGGGGGGCGGTGGGGACGTCGAGGACGTGCTCCGCGTATGCTAGCGCGGCGCATCATTCCCTGTCTCGACGTGGCGGGGGGCCGGGTGGTGAAGGGGGTGCACTTCACGTCGCTCCGCGACGCGGGCGATCCGGTGGAGCAGGCCGCCCGCTACGACGCCGACGGCGCGGACGAGCTGGTGTTCCTCGACATCTCCGCCAGCCCGGAGGCGCAGCGCACCACCCTGGAGATGGTCGGGCGGGTGGCGGAGTCCATCTTCATCCCCTTCACGGTGGGCGGCGGCATCCGCGCGGTGGACGACGCCGGCGCCGCGCTCCGCGCCGGCGCCGACAAGGTGTCCGTCAATACCGCGGCGGTGCGCGATCCATCGCTGATCTCCCGGCTGGCGGAGAGCTTCGGCTCGCAATGCGTGGTGGCCGCCGTGGACGTGGCACGGCGCGAGGGGCGCCTCACCGTCATGGTGAACGGCGGCCGCGAGGCCACGCCGCTCGAGGCCGTCCAGTGGATCGTCCGCCTCGAAGGATTAGGCGCCGGCGAGATCCTGCTCACGTCGATGGATCGGGACGGCACGGGCGAAGGCTACGACCTGCCGCTGGTCCGGGCCGCGGCCGCGGCGGTCTCGATTCCGGTGATCGCCTCGGGAGGCGCGGGCCGGCTCGAGCATCTGGCCGAGGCGTTCGAGGCCGGCGCCCACGGCGTGCTGGCCGCTACCATCTTCCACTTCCAGGGCTCGACGCTGCCGGAGGCCCGGGCCTACCTGCGCGAGCGCGGCTACCCGGTACGCTCATGACCGCTCTCCTCCTTCTCGCCCTCGCCGCCACGGCCCCCTGCGTCCGGCTGACCCGGGCCGGCACCCAGGTCCAAGGCGACGTCCGCGTCTGTCCGGGCCGCTACCGCATCGCCGACCCGACCGAGCGCGGCGTGTTGATCGCCGCCTCGTCCGGCACCCGGATCGATCTGGGCGGCGTCACCATCGAGAGCGGGGATTCGGTGCCCGACCGCTACGTGGGGATCGGCGTCGCCAGCAAGGGTGTGGACGGCGTCACGGTTGTGGGGGGCACCGTCCGGGGCTACCGGTTCGGCGTGCGGATCGAGGGCGGGCGCAACCATCATCTGAGCGGCATCGACGTCTCCGGGGGCCGGCGCCAGACGCTCCGGTCGACCCCGGAGCGCGTCGACACGACGGACCGGCTGGACGTGACCCGGCTGGACGCCGCCGACCAGTACGGGGCCGGGCTCATGCTCCGGGGCACTACGGGCGCGTCGGTCACCGGCATCACCGCCCACGGCACCCAGAACGGGATCGGGCTGGTGGACGCGAGCGCGTCGTACGTGGCGGACAACGACCTGGCCGACAACACCGGCTGGGCGATCCACCTGTTTCGCTCGAGTCACAACAGCATCGTGCGGAACGACGCGTCCCGCACCCGCCGCTGCCCCACCCCGGACACCGACTGCTCGGCCGCCGCCATCCTGCTGCGCGAGGGCAGCGACTCGAACACGATCGCGGAGAACGACCTCACCGCGTCGACCATCGGCGTGCTGGTGACGGGACAGCCGCCGCTCACCCGACCCTCGGTCGGGAACCTCATCTTCCGCAACGACGCATCGCTGGCATCGGTGGTCGCCTTCTCGGCGCGGGTCACCTGGAGCGTCAGCTTCGTGGAGAACCGGGTGGACAGCGCCGCGGCCGGCTTCCTGCTGGTCCGGCTGACGGGGGGCCTGCTCCGGGCCAACACCGTGATCGGCGCGCGCCGCGCCGCCATCGAGGCCGTTCGCGGCGACGACACCGGCCTCGAGGCCAACGTCCTGCTCGGCGGGCCGGTGGGCATCCGGGTGACCGCCGAGGACAGCGCGGGCCGGCGCGGGCGCGGCTACCGGATCGACGACAACATGCTGGGCGGGGTGGAGCAGGGCGTCGTGCTGCACGGCGTGACCGACAGCCGGGTGCGGGGCAACGTGTTCGACGGCGTCGGCACCGGGCTGGTGGTGGACGGCGCCGGCCACGGCACCGAGGTGAGCGGCAACGTGTTTCTCCGGGCCGCCGGCTGGTTCATCGACGCGCCTGATCTGGTGGCGGGCGGGAACTACTGGGCCACCTCGGACGCGGCGGCCGCGGCCGCGAAGGTTCGCGGCCGGATCAGCGTGCTGCCCTGGAAGCCGGCGAGCGCGGCGGGCTACTAGCCAGCACCTGCGACGCCAGCGCGTGCAGGTCGCGCAGGTTGAACGGCTTTCGGGCGTGGGGGACGGGCCGGCCCGGCAGCAGGTCGGCCGGCTCGGCCTGGCCGGTATAGGTCACCACCAGCCGATCCATCGCGGCCGGGGAGGCCGCCGCCAGCGCGTGGATGAACAACTCGGCGGCGCCCGCCGTGGCCCGGGCGTCCGCAATGATCAGGTCGTAGGCCCGCTCGCCCGCCAGCCGCAGCCCCTGGTCACCTGCCCGCACCGACTCCACCTCGATCCCCTCCGGCGACAACAGCGCGTTCACCAGCCGATGCACGCCGGGATCGGCGTCCACCACCAGCACGCGCCGGCCTTGCGGCGGCGGAAGCACCGGCTCCACCGGCGCGGCCGGCGCGTCGTGGAGCGGCAGCGCCACCCGGAACTCGGCGCCGCCTTCGGGCGGGGGCTCGTAGCTCAGCACCCCACCGTGGGCCTGGACCAGACCATAGCTGAGCGACAGGCCGAGACCGGTCCCCTGGCCGGCGGCCTTGGTGGTGAAGAAGGGCGTGAACAGGGACGAGGCGTGCTGGGGCGCCACGCCGGAGCCGGTGTCCCGGACGCGGAGGACCGCCTGGCCGTCCCCGCGCGCGGTGGCAACGGTGATCTTCCGCGGGACGCCGGGGGGCAGGCCGCTCACCGCCTGGACCGCGTTGGTGATCAGGTTGAGGAGCACCTGCTGGAGCTCGTGCCGGTCGCCCAGGACGACCACGGGCTCCGGGCCCAGCGCCTGCTCGAGCTCGATGCCGTGGAGCTGCAGCTCGTAGACGATGAGCATGGCGGTGCGCGCGGCCACGTCGTTGAGGTCGACCGGCGCCTTCTCGGTGACGCCCTTGCGTGCGAAGGTCAGCAGGTTGCGCACGATCCGACCGGCCCGGTCGGCCTGGTCGTGGATCACGCGGAGGTGCTCGCGCGGCACGTCGGGGTGCAGCTCGCGCTCGAGCAGCAGCTCGGTCAGGCCCGCAATCGAGGTGAGCGGGTTGTTGAGCTCGTGCGCCACGCCCGAGACCAGCTGCCCGATGGAGGCCATCTTGTCGTTCTGGATGAGCTGGGCCTCCATGATGCGCTGCTCGGTCACGTCCTCCACCAGCAGCACGACGCGGCCGGCGCGCTCGGCGAACGGGGCGGCGGTCACCCGGAGCACCCGGCCGGTCCGCTCGAGCCGGGCCACCACCGGCGTGGTGCGCTCGCCCAGGTGCGACGACTCGATCAGCTGCGCCACCGATTCCGAGGCGCCCAGCAAGGTCTCGGTGAAGCGCCGGCCGACCAGCTCGCTCTCGGGCAGCTCGGCCAGCGCGGCGAGGGCCCGATTGGCGCGCAGGATGGCGTCGCCGGGGCCCACCACCGCGATCCCCTCCGCCAGCGCGTTGAAGGCGGTCTCCCACTCGTCCTTGCTCCGGCGGACGATCTCGTACAACCGGCCGTTGGCCAGCACCACCGACGCGTTGGTGGCCACGGTGGACAGGAGCCAGAGGTCCTCGGTGGTGAACGGGCCTCCCTGCCGGTCGGCCACCGCGAGCGCGCCCATGGTGACGCCCTGGGACCGGAGCGGCGCCACGGCGGCGGAACGGACCGTGGTGCCGCCGATCAGGTTGACCGTCGGCAGGGTGACGCCCTGGGCCACCTCAATGCGCTCGCGCTGCATCGCGAACCGCACCAGCGCCGTGTCGGGGTCCTCGCTGACCTGGCCGATCAGCGGCTCGAGCGAGCCCGCCGCCCCCGCCACCCGGAGGAACCGGCCCTGCTCGTCGTCGGCGAGCACGACGATGGCGCCGTCGGCCTGGAGAAAGCGGCCGGCGTACTTCGCGACCTGGTCCACGATGCGGTCGAGCTGGATGGACTCCGAGAGGACGTAGCTGAGCTCCTGCAGGGAGAACAGCTCGCTGATGCGGCGGTCGAGCTGGCTGGCGAGCTGATCGCACTTGGTCTCGGACTCGCGCAGGCGCCGCCGGCCGCGCACGATGGCGATCCAGAAGCTGCAGGCGATGGTCACGACCGCCACCGCCGCGAGCCACCAAGCGCGGTCGTTGGCCAGCCAGGCGTACACGCCGAGCAGGGTGGCCGCGAAGGCGTGGAGCGGGACCTCCCACTCGCGCCGCCAGACCGTGAGCAGGAGAATCAGCCCGGCGGCGATGCCGCAGCCGATGGTGACCAGGCCCGGCAGGCCGCCGACCAGCGTGCCGAGCAACGCGCTCAGCAGCAGGGCCCAGGCGACCAGCGCCGGCGGCGAGAGGTACCAGCGTTCGCGGGGGCGGCGCAGGGTCAGGGCTCCTGGTGCCGCTGCGCCACCCGCTCGGCCACGTAGGCATCCGGCGGCGCGTTGGGCTTGATCCGGATGGACTTGGCCGGAATGCCGACGTTCACGTGGTAGGGGCGCACGTTCTTGGTGGCCACGGCGACCGCGCCTACCATGGCGTTCCGCCCCACCCGCACCCCGGCCAGCACGGTGGCGTGATAGGTGATCCGCACGTCGTCCTCGAGCACGGTGCGGGCGTTGGTGACGTCCTTCTGGTCCACGATGCTGTGGGTGTGGCTGTAGATGTTGGCATAGTCGGAGATGCTGACGCGGTCGCCGAGCGTGATGCCGCCCCGGTCGTCGAGCAGGACGTGGCGGTGGACTACGCAGTCGTCACCCACCTCCAGGTTGTAGCCGTAGGAAAACTCCGTGAAGTGGAAGCACTTGAAGTTGCGGCCGACCCGCGCGAAGAGATGCCGGGCGAGGATCCGGCGGAAGCGCACTCCGACGTGGACGTTCCCCCCGCCCAGCGGCGTGCGGTCGAAGCTCTGCCACAGCCAGTGGAGCGGCTTGACGCGGGCGTAGCGCTCCGGGTCCACGTCGGCGTAGTACTCGGGTTCGAGGGTGACGTTACTGGGGTCAAGGGCCAGGAGCGACGCGCGCGCGACCGGGGGCGTGGCCGGGTCCTCCACCAGGGCGTCGTAATCGCTCGCGCCGGGGTACCACAGCCCGAACAGGACGTCGCGGGTGATCCGGTGCCAGTCGGCACCCGGAGCCGACAGCCGGCCATCCAGGTCGTCCAGCCAGGCATCGTAGAGACGCTCGGACGCCTCGGGGAGGGCGACCGCGCGGAGGGGCAGATAGGCCATCGGACAGCCTCGCTCGGAGCGACGGATGATCCGGGGGGAGAGCGGGGGCGCGATCCAATGATGTGTGGGACGGGCAGTTGACACCAGTGGCAATGGGGAATAAAGTAGTAGGGCTTATGGTTGATAATCATTTTCAACTAGATTCTCCGAAAGGCCCTATGCGCCTCCTCCTGCCTGTCGCCATCGCCGGCCTCGCCTTCTGCGCGCTCCCGCTCACCCAGCTCCCCGGCACCGCCGCAGCGGCCCAGGAGGAAGAGGAGCACACCACGATCGGCGGCTATGGCGAGGTGCACTACACCAACCTCAGCGGGCCCGACACGCCGGGCGAGGTGAACGTCGCCCGGTTCGTCGTGTTCCTGGCCCACAGCTTCAACGAGAAAGTCTCCTTCCGCTCCGAGCTCGAGGTCGAGGACACCAAGGTCGCGGGCGGCGAGCCCGGTGGTGAGGTCGCGCTGGAGCAGATCTATCTGGACTACAGGCTGTCGCCGGCCGCCACCATCCGCGCCGGCCTGGTGCTCCCGCCCATCGGGATCATCAACGAGACCCACGAGCCCCCCACCTTCAACGGCGTCGACCGCCCCCAGTTCGACAATGACGTGATTCCCACGACGTGGCGGGACATCGGCGTGGGTCTGGTGGGCAGCATCCCCGGCGGCTCGGGCCTCAACTATCGGGTCTACCTGCTGAACGGGCTGTTGGCCAGCGGCTTTTCGGCGGCGGAAGGCATCCGCAATGGCCGCCAGGAGGGACGGGACGCCAGCTTCGCCAACCCGTCCCTCACCGGGCGGCTCGAATGGGCCCGGCCCGGCTTCCGAGTCGGCGGCTCGTTCTGGTACGGCGGGAGCGCGGCGCAGGACCCCGCGCTCGGCACCGGCACGTTCGACAACGCGGTGGCCCTGGTCTCGGCCGACGCGCGGTACGACGTCGGGCCCCTTATGTTCCGAGGCGTGGTGGCGAACGTGAGCATCGCCGACGCCGACCGCATCAACGCGGCGTACGGCGGCCAGGTCGGCAGTCGGATCGCGGGGGGCTACGTCGAAGGCGCGTACAATCTGCTGGCCGCGCTCGCGCCGCAGTCGACCCAACGGCTCAATGCGTTCATCCGTCACGAGCGCTACAACACCCAGGCCGGCGTCCCCGCCGCCGTTGTGCGCGACGATACGCTCGCCCGCCGGATCACCACCTTCGGTCTGAGCTACAAGCCGGCCTACAACGTGGTGTTCAAGGGCGACTACCAGCTGCGGCGGAACCGCGCCGGGGTGGGCCAGGACGAGCAGCTGGCCCTGGGGGTGGGGTATCAGTTCTAGCTGGCGGCCGTCATCCCGAGCGAAGCGAGGGGGATCCGCAGTCGTCGGCATCATCTGAAGCCATCGAGAGGGATCTGCAGTTGCGTCACGCCTACAGAGACCTATGATCGACCTACGCTATGTGAAAAAGCTGATCGAGATCATCGACGAATCGACTGTCGACTCGATCGAGATTACGTCGGACAAGGGGATGAAGATTCGCATCTCCAAGAGTCCGCAGCAGCGGGGAGCGGTCCAGGTGGCGGCGCCGATCTCGCTGCCGGTTGTGGCTCCGGCGTCCGCCGAGCCGCGCTTGTCGCCGGCCAAGGGAATGCAGGTCGTCGGCGAAGGCG
>JBOHSB010000335.1:0-2861 GCA_050733015.1 Gemmatimonadales bacterium | reverse complement strand
TCACCTGGTACGAGATCTCGAACTGGTCTCGGCCCGGCGCCGAGAGCCGCCACAACCTCGTGTACTGGCGTCGCGAGCCCTACGCGGCGCTCGGCCCGGGCGCGCACGCGTTCGATGGGGCGCAACGGCGTTCCTGGAACGCCGCGCGGTTGGACGGCTACGTGGCGGCACTCCGGCCGAGCGACGGCAGCGCGCCGAGACTCCCCCCGGGAGGGGAGGAGCGCCTCCACGAAGCCGCGGCGTCAATGGAGGTCGCCATGCTCGGCTTGCGGCTGCGGGAGGGCCTTTCCCGGTCGGTGGCCCGGCGCGCTGCGGTCTCCCCCGCGCTCGCCTGGGCAGCCGCGAACGGATTGGCGGAGGTCGCCCCGGGCGGACGAAGTCGGCTCACCGTGCGTGGCCGCCTGCTCTCGAACGAGGTCTTCCTCCGTCTGCGCTGAGTTCGTGGCTCATCGCGCCGATCTTCCCGTGGCCTCTCCTCCAGCCGATGATGGTCCCTCAACCATCACCAAGGGCGGGTCCCGACGCCCTGAGCTCGCCAGCCGGAGTGATGCTTGAGCCGCCATCATGGGGGCAGAGGGACACCCGAACGCGCGCCACCGGTCGGGCCATGCACGACCCGCTACGCCAGCGGCGGTGCCGCCCCGTTCTCGCCCGGCCGTTTCGGCTGCAGGATCGACAGAGCGTTGCCGCTCGGATCGATGATCCAGGCCGACCACGAGACACCCATGTCGGCGATGCCCTCGGCGTTGGTCGGGGGATCCGGCGCCTCGTAGTGCTCGATCGGCAGCCCTCGGGCGCGCAGGTCCGCGAGCTCTGCCCGTAAGTCGGGCACGCGCCAGGCCAGCTGGGTTTGCTTGTCGGCAGTCCCGATCGTGCTGAGCGTCACGGTCAGCTGCGACCCGCTCCCGCAGCGGAACATGATCCGCTCTTCGTCTTCATGGATGATCTCGAGCCCGAGCCGGTCGTGGTAAAAGGTCCGGCTCGCGGCGAGGTCCATGGACAGCAGGATCGGGAAGACGACGTGATCGCCCAACATCGGCGGCCCTCCGGGTGAGTGGCATGACGGTGGCGCCTGGGTGCGCGCGAAGGGTCCAGTCTGACGCCTTCCGGCCAGGCTGAGTGACGTAGCGTCTCTTGTGGACTTTCGCCCAGCGAGTGGGCGTACAACTTCACGTGTGTTGCAGCACCGAAGGAGTACGCCCGATGAGCAGAGTAGTCGCTCTCACCGATCGCACCGAGGCGATGCGCTGGGCGGAGGTGCCCGACGAGGAGGCGCTGTGGGGTGATCTGCGACCGGAGCTGCTGGCCGCGGTGCGCGCCGTGCTCGAGACGACCATGGAGGCCGAGTTCTGGGACCAGCTGCGGGCCGCCCGCTACGAGCGGACCGCCTGCCGCCGCGGCTACCGCAACGGCAGCTACGGGCGTGGCCTGGTGACCGAACTCGGCCTGATCGAGGAGCTGCGCATCCCGCGCGCCCGCGCCTTCGCCTACCGGCCCTCCTTCCTCGAGCGGGCCGCCCGCCGGACGCGGGTCGTCGACGAGGTCCTGCGGCAGGCCTTCCTGCGCGGCCTCTCCGTGCGCGAGACGGCGGCCCTCGCCGAGACGCTCACCGGCGTGAGCCTCTCGGCCGCCGCGGTGAGTCGCCTGGTGGCGCGCCTCGACGGCCTCGTCGAGCGCTTCCACCGGCGGCCGATCGCCTTCCTCGCGCGCTACCTGCTCGTCGATGGCCTGTGGGTCAGCGTGCGCACGAACGGTCGGGCCGCGCGGCGGGTCGTCCTCGGCGTCTATGGCATCGACGCCGCGGGTCGGCGGGAGCTGCTCGACTACGCCCAGGCCACGAGCGAGTCCGCGGCGGCCTGGCGACGCCTGCTCTCCGACCTCGTCCGGCGCGGCCTCGATGCGCAGGCCGTCGCGCTGGTCACCGCCGACGGGGCCGGCGGCATCGCCGCCGCGGTCGACGAGGTCTTCCCGCGGGCGGCCCTCCAGCGCTGCTGGACGCACCGCCTGCGCAACCTGCTCGAGGCGCTCCCGCTCGCCGAGCGGCGGGCCTGCCTGCGTGGCCTGCGGCGCATCTACCGGGCGCGGACCCGACGCGCGGCGGTGCGGGCCTACTGGACCTGGGCACGGACCTGGCGCGCTCGGCATCCCCGGCTCGTGCACGGGCTGGAGGGCGACCTCGAGGCGCTCCTCGCGGTCTTCGCCCTGCCCGAGCCCGTGCGCGCCAGCCTGCGCACGACGAACCTCATCGAGCGCGCCTTCCGCGAGTTCCGGCGCCGACCCCGCCCCATCGGCGCGCTGCCGGATCGACGCTCCGCCGACCGGATCCTCTACGGTCAGACGCTCCGTCTCAACGAGCTGCTGGCCCTACGCCCACTCGCCGCATTTACACAGGAGGCTTGACGTCGCCGCCAGGCTGACTTCCGTTGACACCATTCCCGGTCGGCGCTACCATTCCGGCATCGGAAGTTAGCACTCGCATGGCGAGAGTGCTAACCTCGGGCGAAACGAACGACCGCGATAAACGAGGAATCTAACCGCGTGGCGCGACGCAAAGACCGCCCCGGTCCGCTCGACCCGCGCTCAGCCGCGATCCTGCGGGCCATCATCGAGGAATACGTGATCACGGCGCTGCCGGTCGGCAGCCAGTGGCTCGTCGAGAAGCATCACCTGGGCGTGAGCTCGGCGACGGTGCGCAACGTCATGTCCGAACTCGAGCGCGCGGGCCTGCTGCAGAGTCCCCACACGAGCGCGGGTCGCGTGCCCACCGACGCCGGCTATCGCCTCTACGTAGAGTCGATCGCCGACACCGTCGTCCTCGCCCCGGTCGAACAACTGATGATCCGCCACCAGTTCGGCCAGGT
>JBOHSB010000334.1:0-3152 GCA_050733015.1 Gemmatimonadales bacterium | reverse complement strand
CCGCGGTACGCGCGACCCCGCCCGTCCCGCGCCCGGCCAGCGCCTCGGCGAACTCCGCCGCGGTGCCGAACCGGTCGGCCGGCAGCTTCTCGAGCGCGGTGAGCACCGCCGCCTCGACCTCCGGCGGGATGGTGTGCCGCTGCGGCAGGATCGGGCGCGGCGCCTCGGTGAGCACCCGCGCCACGACCGCCTGCGCGGTCGAGCCGGTGAAGGGCGGGTCGCCGGTCAGCATCTCGTACAGCACGACGCCGAGCGCATACACGTCGGAGCGCGCGGTGATGTCGCGCTCGCCCATCGCCTGCTCGGGCGACATGTAGTGCGGCGTGCCGAGCGACATGCCGGTCTCGGTCATCCGGTTGCCGCCCGCCTTGCTCGCGGCCAGCGCGATGCCGAAGTCGGCCACCAGCGCGCGGCCGTCGTGCAGCAGGATGTTCTCGGGCTTGATGTCGCGGTGCACCACGCCGTGCCGGTGGGCGTAGTCCAGCGCCGAGGCCACCTCGGTGGCGATCCGCACCGCCTCGGCGACGGGCAGCTGCTTCTCCCGGTTGAGCCGGCTCCGGAGCGACTCCCCTTCGACGAACGGCATGACGTAGAACAGGTGCGAGTCGGCCTCGCCCGAGTCGAACAGCGGCAGGATGTGCGGGTGCTGCAGGTTGGCCGTGAGCTTGATCTCGGCCAGGAACCGCTCGGCGCCGATCACGGCGGAGAGCTCCGGCCTCAGCAGCTTGAGCGCGACCTTGCGGTCGTGCCGGAGGTCCTGGGCCAGGTACACCGTCGCCATTCCGCCGGCGCCGATCTCGCCTTCGATCCGGTAGCGGTCGGCGAGCGCCGACTGGAGCCGGTTGAGCAGCTCGGGCATGTCTGATCTTTGGTTGGGGAGTCGCTGGAAGATGCGCCCGAGGCCGCGGTTAGGCTAGGCGCCCGGCGCGGGTGCGCCGGGATACCTCCCTTCGGGCGCCACAGGCCTAGATCCGCGCCTTCGCCTGCTTTACCAGCGCCGCGTGCCGCGGCACCGGCCGATCGTACCGCCGCAGGAACGCGCGGTAGTGGCCTGCGGCGAGGTCGGCGTGCCCCAGCCGGTCCTCGATCCGCCCGCGATCGAGATCGACGAGCGCGGCTAGCATGAGACTGTAGAGCGTGCTCGGGTGGATGTAGAACGGGGCGTCGCCCCATCGAAGCAGCCGCAGCGCCTGTTCGGCATCACCGGAGGCGGCCAGCCACCGCGCCGCCGCGAGCCGATCGAGCGGCACGGCCAGCGGGTGGCTCGCGAAGTCCCGGTCACCGAGCGCGGCCTGCTCCCATTCGAGCGAGGCCATCGCGCTGCCGGCCTCGCGCGTGTCTCCTCTGACGGCCGTCTCCATGGCGCCGAGCGAGCGGTCGAGCGCAGCCGATGCAGGGTCGCCAGACCGGCGCAGCCCGTCCCGGGCCTCCGCCAGCGCCCGCCGGTCCCGGCGCGCCGCCGCCACCACCCCGTCGAGCCACGCGAGCTCCGCCCGTCCGGCGGCGCCGTCACCCGCGGCACCCGCCGCCGCCGGCCGTCGCGCGTCGGCCTCGCGTGGATCGAGCGCGTCGAGCCAGGAGCCCACCGCCGCCACCCCGTAGGCCCTGAGCGCCGCCGCCGAGTCGGTGCCCTCGGCGGCCGACCGGTCGAGGCTCACCAGCGCGGAATCCCAGGCCCCGCGGCCAACCCATGACAGCGCCACCAGCCGCGCCTGCGTCCGTTGCCGGTCGGAGGAGCCGCCGCGCGCCAGCGCCAGCCGGCTCACCCGGATCTGGCGGGCGTACCAGCCGAAGCGATACGGGTCGTAGAAGCTCCCGTCCGTCACCGCGGCGGGCGCGGGGTCGCGCGCGACGCTGTCGGTGAGGGCGTCGGCCAGCGCGCTGTCGCCCCGCTGGATCGCCCGGAGGAACCGGAACTGGAGCATCCGGTTGCCGAAGCCGTCTGCCGAGAGGGTCGGGCCCGCGCCGAGCCGGGCAAGCGCCTCGAGCGCGCGCGTCGTGGCCGCCGTGTCGCCCGCGCGCAGCGCGGCCAGCATCAGATGCTCCCAGGCGGGAATCAGCCGCGGGTTGAGGGCGATCGCGCGCTCGAAGGCGGCGCGCGATTCGTCGGGCGTGTGGCCCAGCACCGGGCCGGAGTGGAGCAGCTGGTCGCCGTCGATCAGCCATCCGAACCAGCTGTCCGGGTAGCGCTCGCCCGCGGCGCGGGCCTGCTCGAGCGACCGGGCGAGACTGTCCTGGCCCTCGAGGATGATCGCCTCGGTGCTCAGACGCTCCCGCTCGGGCAGCTCGACCCGGTGGCGCTGAAGCAGCTCGAGCACGCTGTCGTCCGGCTCGCGCAGCGACCAGTAGCGCGCGTACACGTGCCGGGCGTAGGCCAGCCAGAACGTCGGATCGGCCTCCATCGCCCGCTGGTACGAGAGGGCGGCTGCGTCCCAGTCCCCGCCGGTGATCTCCCCTTCGCCCTGCAGGAACGCGCGGAGCGCGGGAACCGAGCGGGTCCGGAGAGCGCCGTCGAGGCTGGGCGTGGGCGGCGACCCCCGCGACCAGATCTGGGCCACCAGCGCGCGGGCCGCCGAGTCGGTGAGGACGGCGACCGAGTCGGGCAACGCGGTCACCGTCGCCCGCGCGAGCGGGGCTGCGGCGCTGTACGCGGCGACCAGCGCGAGGTCGAGCCGGACGCCGGGGCCCACCCGGACCAGGCTGCCTTGCACCAGGCTGCCCGCGCCGAACCGGCGCGCCAGCGCCGGCAGGTCCTCCGCGGCCAGCTCGTCCGGCCTGATGTGGGCGAGCACGCTGTGGGCATCCACCACGCGGATCCCGCCGAGGCCGTCCAGCTCCGCGCTCAAGGTGAACACCAGATCTCGGCCGAGTCGCGACAGCGCGGTGTCGGGGCTGCTGGGCGTGAACGGCAGCACCGCGATGGAGGAGGCGGACGCGATGATGCCGCTCGGCCGGCGGCCGCGGAGCAGCGCGACGGCGGCCGCGCCCAGCACCAGGGCGCCGATCGCGATGCTCCACGTCCACCTGCTGGCCACGCTCGGCGCCGGCCGCTCCGGCGCCGCCGCGGCGCGCGAGAGCGCGTCGCCGAGCTCTGCGGCGGTGGCGAACCGGTCGGCCGGCACTTTGGCGAGCGCGCGGGCAATGATCCGCTC
>JBOHSB010000333.1:0-8800 GCA_050733015.1 Gemmatimonadales bacterium | reverse complement strand
GCGCATGCCCCCTTCGCTTCGCTCCGGGTGACTCCGGACTCCCGGCGCTCAAGGTGACTACCGGCGTCGCCCCTCGAGCGGCCCGCTCTCGACCGGCGTCGCCAGCGACTGGAGCAGGTTCCCGTGCAACCGCTGCGACAGCCGCTTCACCGTCGGCAGCAGCGCACTGGTGTCCGCCGCCTCCTCCTGGATCACACCCAATAGCCGGCCGCTGCCGGCCGCGACCAGCCTCGCCGACACCGCGAACCCGGATCCCAGCGGGGCGATGTCGCCGGTCACCAGAATCAGGGTCTCGCCCGGCGCGAGCGGACCCGGGGGCGAGCCCGGCTGCACGGCTCGCGCGCCGGCGAGGTCCACGCGGGCGATCTTGCTCAGCTCGGCGCGCACCGCCTCGGTCACCGCCACGCCGAGCAGCGAGTCGCGGGTGTGGTTGCTGAACTCGGCGAGCACGAGGCGGCCGGCCGTGTGACCCACGGGAGTCCGCGACAGCGGTCCGGTCAGCACGACGCCGGCCGCGACGGCCAACGCGAGCGCGGTGAGCCGGCCCAGGCGGGGCCGGGTGTCGGTGCGCCGGCGCAGCCCCGTGCGAGGGAGCGGCAGAGCTTCGACGCCATCAGCGCGTAGCGCGGCGGCGCCGGACCGCTGATGGACCAGCCCACCGTGCTTGAGGGCGCTGACCAACGCCAGGGATTCCGAGCTGGGCTCCGCGTCGTACTCTCTCCGGAGCCGCCGGCTGAAGTCGGCGTAGGCGCCCAGCGCCGTGGCCGAGTCGCCGGCACGGGCGAGCAGCGCCATGTGGCGGCGAAGTCCTTGCTCGTCGTCGGGCGACAAGCCGCGCGCCCGATGCGCCAGCTCCAGCGCCGACGCGATTCGCTGGACCCGCTCATCCGCTTCCGCCTGCTCCCAGGCGCAGGCCGCCACCGCCGTGCGGAGCCGCCGGCGGGTCCGCTCCACCCACGCGTCCAGCTCCGCTCCGTCCTGATCGACGAACAGGCCGGGCAGGAAATCGCCGGCGTAGAGGTCGAGCGCCTCGCGCCGCCGACGCTCCCGCAACGCGAGCTCCACCGCCGCCGCGTCACACCAGAGCCGGTCGGGCGCGAGCGCCAGCGCGTCGCGTCCGCGGTTGAGGATCACCCCGTCGCCCAGCTCGTTCCGCAGATGAAACAGCGCCTGGCGCAGGCAACGGCGGCTGTGCTCGCGGTCCGAGCGCGGCCAGAACAGCGCCAGGAGGGCGTCCCGCTGCTGGCAGCCGTCACCCGCGGCCAGCGCGAGGAACGCCAGCAGCGCGAGGCGCTTGGGCTGAAGGTGGATCGGTTCGTTCGGCGGACCGTCCCGCAGCAATTGCAGGCGGCCCAGGGTGATGAGCCTGAGCACAGCAGGCCTCGACGACACGAAACCCAAGTGGTTATCGCCCGTTACCGCCCGGATGGCGGGCGGACGAACGATTCGATAACCGGGTGCAGTGAGAATTGACTAGCCTACCGGTCGAAACCCGCGAGCGCAACCCGCTCCCGACCGGCCGCCCCGCGTGAGACGCGGGATCACGCCGGGGCCCCTCGCACCCGCAGGAGAGCTCGCCATGCGACACCACACCGGTTTCCAGGGAGTGCGGGCGGCCGCCGTCGCCGCCTGCCTGTTTGCAGTCGCCGCCTGCGGCGACGACGCCACCGAGCCGGGCATCGCGCCCTCGAGCGCGGCTCAACTGCAGCACAACCTCCCGTCCTACGCGCAGATGCGGGAGGACCTCAAGACCATCGTCGCGGGGCAGAACGGCGGATTGGGATTCCACATGTGGGCGGCGGTCGTGGACCGGGACGGGTTCGTGCTGGACGTGCTCTTCAGCGGCGACGATCGCGACAGCGAGTGGCCGGGCAGCCGGGCCATCGCCGCGCAGAAGGCAAACACGGCGAATTCCTTCAGTCTGGACAACTTCGCCCTGTCCAGCGGCAACCTGTACGCACCGACCCAGCCAGGTGGCAGCCTATTCGGGCTGCAGGAGAGCAATCCGGTGGACCCGCAGGTGGCGTACGACGGTAACCCCAAGTTCTACGGCACCGCCAACGATCCGCTCACCGGCAAGCGTATGGGCGGCATCAACGTGTTCGGAGGTGGCCTGGCCTTGTACGCTGAGGACGGGACGTTGCTCGGCGGGATCGGCCTGAGCGGCGATACCTCGTGCACCGACCACATCATCGCCTGGCGGCTGCGGCACGCGCTCAATCTGGACAACGTCCCGGCCGGGGTCGGCGATGGGGGCGCGGACGACAACCTGGTCCTCGATACCGACGGGCAGCTCACGGGGTTCGAGCACCCGACCTGCTTCGACAATCCGGGACGGGGCGATCACATCGACATCATCAACCACCTGGCAACGACGGATCCGATCGGGCCGGCATGAGCGGCGTGATCCACGCGAAGGCGCGTCAGCCTGACCCCGAGTCACCCTGAACGTAGTGAGGGGGCCATGAGCAGAGGCATGGCCCCTTCGCCTCGCTCAGGGTGACTCCCCAGGAGGGCAGGGCCCGCCCATCCTATCGTCGCATGGTGTAGGTTGGGAGCACATCGCCTACGCGGAGTGGCCCGATGTCCGACCCCGTACCCGTCCTCCTCCCCCACCTGCTCCCCTACGCCGATGTCGCCGTACTCCTGATGCGCCTCCTGGTCGGCGCGGTGTTCGTTACCAGTGGCTGGAGTCACGTGAAGGACCCCGTGGCGCGCGGCAAGAGCATCGGCTTGCCGCCCGGCCTCACCCGGTTCCTCGGCGTCGCCGAAGTGGCCGGCGGGCTCGGCGTGGCGCTGGGCATCCTCACGCAACTGGCCGCCCTCGGCCTGATCCTCGTCATGCTCGGTGCGATCCAGAAGAAGATCTTCGTCTGGCAGACGGGGTTCTGGGGCAAGCACGGCACCGACGGCTGGCATTACGAGCTGCTGTTCGTTGTCATGTGCCTGGTGATTGCGACGACGGGGGGCGGTCGGTTCGTGCTGCTCTGAGGCCGCGCCGAAGCGCCGCTGCCCCTCGCTGCTTGACAATTCCGCCCCGAATCCAAAGCTTGTCGCGGCCCCCTGCCTCACTCCCGTCGGGGCCAGCCACGCAGTGCCTTCACCTGGACGAAGGGATTCCCATGTCAGACTCGATCGTTCGTCGAGCGCACGGAGGGCGTGCGCTCGCGTTCCTATTGGCTACGTCCATCGCCGGCTGCGCCGAGCCCACGTCACCGGACCGTACGCCTGCCACCCCTTCAACGCCCGCCAGCCTTGCGGCGAGCCAGGTGTCGACGACCCGCCATGGCAGCGACGCCGAGTTCGCCCGTCTGGCGAAGCAGATCCCCGGCTTCGGCGGGATGTACTATGACCGGACCGGCAAGCTGACGGTGTACATGAAGCCCGCAGCCGCGGGGCTTCGTCAGGCGGCACCCGATGTGCTCGCGCGACTCCGCTCGCTCGGCAGCCCTAGCGTCCAGGGGCGCTTGGGCCAGGCGACCGCAGCGGCGACGCTCGACGCGAAGTACGATTTCACCGAGCTCCTCTCGTACAAGGATCGAGCGCATGCGGCCTTCGCGGTCAAAGGCGTGGTCTACACCGACATTGACGAGGCGTCCAATCGAGTCCGGGTCGCGATCACGCCGCAAGCTTCGCAGGCGGCGGTCGAGCGCGTCCTCGCGAACGCCGGCGTCCCCCGGGATGCCATGGTGATTACCCACTCCTCCCCCATCTCCCGGACCACGACCCTCCAGCAGCGCATCCGTCCAGTTCCGGGCGCGGCCCAGATCGAGTTCCTGGCGCCGGACATCGATCCCAATGCCGTTTTCATCTGCACGTTGGGCTTCAATGCCAAGATTCCGAATCAGCCGGACCGGACCTTCTTCGTGACCGCCTCCCACTGCTCGGACATCCAGGGTGGAAATCAGCACACCAACTACAACCAGCCCGAGGTCAGGAACAACCCGGCCGTGGACCAGATCGCGACCGAATTCAAGGATCCCACGTACGGTGACCCCGGCGGTCTCTGCTTCGAAGGCTTCCGCTGCCGGCTGAGCGATGCGCTCCTGGCGCGATATCACGTCGGCGTGTCGGCGGCGGTGGGCAAGATCGCGCGCACGACGTTCATGCTGAACCGGATCGGGTCGATCCAGATCGACCCGGCCCATCCTCGCTGGAACATCGTGACTGAGTTCCCCTTCCCCTTCCTGGGCGAGACCGCCCACAAGGTTGGCCGGACGACGGGATGGACCGCGGGACCGGTGGTCGCGACCTGCGTGGACGTGGGCCAGACCGGCAGCAACATCATCAAGCTCTGCCAGGACATCGTGCAGGCCGGCGTCGGCGGTGGGGACAGCGGGTCGGGCGTGTTCGAGCGCGTGGGCGGGAGCGACATCGCGCTCACGGGACTGCTGTGGGGCGGTGGGACCGACGCCAGCGGTGCCACGGTCTTTGTGTTCAGCTCGATGGAGAACATCGAGTTCGAGCTGGGCAACCTTGCCACCACTCTGCCGTAAGAGGCCCCTACTGGTCGACTAGTCCTAAGGTTCATCCCGAGTGCGGCGAGACATCTGCCTCGGAACGGCTCGGGCGAGGGGAAGCAGGTCCCTCGCTGCGCTCGGGATGACCTCAGCTCGTGGTATACTCCCGGATGATCGTTCACCTCGTGGACGGCACCTACGAGCTGTTCCGCCACTTCTACGGCCAGCGTCGCTTCAACAAGGGGAAGGACAAGCCGCTGGGCGCCGTCGCGGGCGTGCTGCACACTGCGCTCGAGATGATCGAGGGCGGCGCGACACACGTCGGCGTAGCGACCGACCACGTGATCGAGTCGTTTCGAAACGACCTGTGGCCCGACTACAAGACAGGCGACGGGATCGAGCGTGCGCTCTGGTCCCAGTTCCACCCGCTCGAGGAGGCGCTCGCGGCCCTGGGCGTCGCCGTCTGGCCCATGGTCGAGCTCGAGGCGGACGATGGGTTGGCCTCGGCGGCCCGGATCGCGGCCGAGGACGGGCGGGTGGAGCAGGTGTGCATCTGGGCCAACGACAAGGACCTGGCGCAGTGCGTCCAGGGGAGCCGGGTGGTGCAGGTGGACCGCCGGGCCAAGGAGATCCGGGACGCGGAGGGGGTGCGCCGGAAGTTCGGGGTCGAGCCGACGCTGATTCCCGACCTGCTGGCGCTGGTCGGGGACGCCCAGGACGGCTACCCGGGGATCGCGGGGATCGGGCGGGTGACGGCCACCCGGCTGCTCAACCGGTACGGGCCGATCGAGGCGTTTCCGGCTAGCATTCTGGGGCAGGAGCGCGAGCAGGCCCTGTTGTTCAAGCACCTCGCCACACTGAAAACCGACGCGCCGTTGTTTCAGGACCTGGAGGAGATCAGGTGGCGGGGGCCGGGGGGCGGCTGGGCGGCGTGGGACGCGCGTCTGGGGGATAAGCGGTTGTCGGAGCGTGTGGTGGCCGCTGCCCGCGGGATCGGCGAAGGCCGCGCCTGATGAGGGCTCGGGACAGGGGCCTGGAGCTTGCGTCCACGCGTGCCCGACTGCGGCCGTGACCCTGGCCCACTCGTGTACCCCGTCACAACTTGTCGAGGATGGGAAAGACCTACCGGGAATGCCCCGCCTGCGCTAAGCGCGCGCTGAGCATCGCCACGCGCTGCCCCGGGTGCGGCCACGAGCTGCTTTCGCAGCCGATCCAGCGGCAGGCGCCTCAGCAGACCGCCCGGCCCCACCCGCTCGCTCTCGCCGGGTTCATACTGGCCGCGGTCGGGCTGGTCGCACTGCTGGTCCTGCGCGGCTCACGGAGCCCGGAGGTGACCGCGTCCGTCGAGCTGCCGGCCGAGGCTCCGATCGCGGTCGATACCGCCCACGCCGCCGCCTCGCCGGTGTTGCCCGTGGTATCAGACTCGGCACCGAGCGCCGAGGCGGTGGCGCGCGTCGCTCGAACCTGGACCAAGATTCACGCTCGCCGGAGTGTCCAGGGCGACCTGGTTGCGGTCCTGCTGCCGGGTGACACCGTGCTGGCCGATTCCCTGAGGGGTGGCTGGTGGCGGGTCGCCCTCGAGGGTCGGGTCCTCGGCTATGTGTACGCCCCTACCCTCCTCGGGGATTGATCTCCCGCCTTCGCGTCGCGCCAGTGCATGACCGGCAGATGCCGGAATTGTCGCTACCGGCCCTGGGCGAAGTCGGATAGACTCAGTGGCGGCGGCACGACGAGTACTGACGGTGGTGAGCGGTGAGGGTGGCAATTGTGGAGTTCGCCTGCCGCCTCCCGCTTCCCGCTTACCGCCGTATCGCCTTCGGCATATATTCGCTCCGTGACCTCGCCCACCCACGACCTCTCCAAGCTGCGCATCGACCGCGACCCTCCGCCCGAGGTCCGGCGCGCCTTCGGGCGCACACTGGGGTTCGTCGGCGTCGCCGTCGTACTCGTCTCCGGTGCGGTGTTCTGGGCCAGGAGCCGGTCGGCCGCCACGGCCGAGACGGTGGTGGCCACGCCGATGGCGAGCGGCGGCGGCGCCGGCGGAGGGGCCGCCACCTCGGTCACCGCCAACGGCTACGTCGTCGCCCGGACCCACGCCGCCGTCTCCGCGAAGATCCCCGGCCGCATTGCCTCGCTCACGGTGGATGGTGGCTCCGAGGTGCGCCGGGGCCAGGTGATCGCCCAGCTCGAGAACGCCGACTACGCCGCCGCCGTCGGCGAGGCCCGGGCCAACGTGGCGAGTGCCCGGGCCCAGCTCACCGAGGCCGCCACCGAGCGCGATCAGTCGGCGCGCGAGGCCCATCGCGTCGCCCAGATCCACGGGGAGCACCCGGAGCTCATCTCCGCGCAGGACTCAGAGAGCGCCATGAGCCGCGCCGAGCAGGCGGCGGCTCGGGCCGGCGCCGCCCAGGCGAAGATCGAGGCCGCCCAGGCCGCGCTTCGATTCGCCGAGGCGACGCTGGAGAACACCTACATCCGCGCCCCGTTCACCGGCACGGTGCTCCGCAAGGAAGCGGAGGTCGGCGAGGTGGTGGCGCCGTCGGTGGGAGGCGGGCTCACCCGCGGCGCCGTGGTGACGATGGCCGATCTGGCGTCGCTCGAGGTCGAAGTGGACGTGAACGAGGCGTACATCGCGCGGGTGCGCCATGGACAGCCCGCGCGGATCACGCTCGACGCGTACCAGGACACCTCATTCAGGGGCGAGGTACGCCAGGTGGTGCCAACGGCGGACCGGCAGCGGGCGACGGTGCAGGTCAAGGTGAGCATCGCGGATCGGGATCCGCGGATTCTGCCCGAGATGGGCGCGCGGGTGGACTTTCTCGCCAGCGATTCGGGGGGGACAGCGGCGGCCCCTTCGGCCGCCGGGCCCGCGCGGTTCCGGCTGCCGGCGGCGGCCGTGCGCGAGAACGGCGGCCGGAGCGTCGTATGGCTGGTGCGCGACGGGCGGCTCCAGGCGCGAGAGGTGGAGGCGGGACCGGTGAGCGGCGGTTTCCGGGAAGTTACCAAGGGACTTTCGGGCGGGGAGCGGGTGGTGACGGGCGGAGTCGAGGAGCCGAAGGAAGGGATGCGGGTGAAGAGCGGTGAGCGGTGAGCGGTGAGCAATGTCATCCCGAGCGGAGCAGGGATGACGATTATCTGAACTCTTGAGAAGCGAGCGATCCATGGCTTTGGTCGAAATCCGCAACGTTACCAAGACCTTCCACCGCGACGCCGAGCGGATCGAGGTCTTCACCGGCCTCTCGATGGATATCGAGCAGGGCACCTTCACCGCCCTCATGGGCCCGTCCGGGTCCGGCAAGTCCACCCTGCTCAACCTCATCGCCGGGCTGGACAAGCCCACCAGCGGCAGCGTGCGCGTGGGTGGCGCCGAGGTGAGCGCGATGACGGCGGCACAGCTCGCGGAGTGGCGGTCGCGGAACGTCGGTTTCGTCTTCCAGTCGTTCAACCTGCTCCCGGTGCTCACCGCCTTTCAGAACGTGGAGCTGCCCCTCCTCCTCACGCGGCTCTCGAAGAAGGAGCGCGACGAGCGGGTGCGCATCGCGCTCGGTGTGGTCGGCCTGGACGACCGTCTCCGGCACTACCCCCGCCAGCTCTCGGGCGGGCAGGAACAGCGCGTCGCCATCGCCCGCGCGATCGTGGCCGACCCAATCCTGATCCTGCTCGACGAGCCCACCGGCCAGCTCGACGCGAAGAGCTCGCAGGAGGTGCTCGCTCTCCTGGGAAGATTGAACGCTGAGTTCGGCAAGACGGTCATCATCGTGACCCACGACCAGCACGCCGCCGAGCGGGCCAAGCGCCAGCTGCACCTCGAGAAAGGGATGTTCGTGGAGCAGGGGACGGCGGCGGCGGCGGGAGCGGCGTCATGAGGTTCTGGCCCCTCCTCCGCGCCAACCTCGGCCGCCACAAGCGGCGCACGTTCCTCACCATGGCGAGCGTGGCGCTGGCGCTCTTCCTGTTCGCGTCGCTCCGCACCGTCATCACCACGCTCCAGGCGGCCGCCGAGTTCGGCAGCGCGCGCCGGCTGGTGAGCACCAATGCCAGCGGGCTCATCTTCCCTCTCCCCGTGGCCTACGCCCAGCGGGTCGCGACGGTCCCCGGCGTCGAAAAGGTGACCTGGGCCAACTGGTTCGGCGGGCAATACGGCGACGGCAAGCGCTTCTTCGCCAACTTCGCCATCGACGCGAAGAGCTACCTCGACCTCTACCCCGAGATGTCGGTCCCGGCCGACCAGCGCGAGGCGTTCCTCCAGGACCGCTCGGGAGCGCTCATCGGCGCCAGGCTGGTCGACCTCTTCGGCTGGAGAGTTGGACAGAACGTGACGCTCCGGGGCACCATCTACC
>JBOHSB010000332.1:0-32718 GCA_050733015.1 Gemmatimonadales bacterium | reverse complement strand
TCCTGAGATCGGCGTTCTCCGTGGTGGGAATCAGGAGATTGTCCAGCGCGTCGATGACCGCCTGGTGATAGCCAACCTCACGATCGATGTAGGCCTTGTCGAACGCCTTGCCCTTGAGCGGCTCGATCGCCGCGCGAGCCTCGGCCGCACCCTTGAGGAGCGACTGACTGACCTCGTTGTCCTTCGGCGTAACGCCGAGCTTGGTGGCGAGCGCGGTTGCCTGCGCGTTGACCGCGCTGTGGTCAGTGATCATCGTGGTCGCGAACTGCTTTACGTCACGATCGCCGGTCCGTGACTGGGCCAGCTTGGCGAGGTCAATGTCTATGCTGTTGGCCGTCACGGCCACGTGGGCGACCTCGGGGTCGGAAAGCTTGGGGGAGACCGCTTGGGCGTGTAGGCCGGCGGGCAGGGAAAGGGCCAGGAACAGCGACAGCATGAAATAGGTCGAGGATCGCGACATAAGACCGCTCCGGTGGCGAGGATGTAATGAGTTCACTGGTAACATGGTTATGACCTTGGCAGCCCGGGCGACCGATCACCGAACTCACAGTGGGATGGTCAGTACCGCACCGGGCGCGGTGTGGAGTAGGCGTCTGGCCGTGCTTCCGGCCTCAATGATTCCGGGCAGGCCGCCGCGATGATACCCGATCACGAGAACGTCGGCGGCGACGGCGTCCACCGTGGCGAGGATCTCCTCTACGATCGCTCCACGTCGCACCTCCACGGCCGGGACGGCTCCCGGCACGGGGTTCCGGGTGAGGAGCGCCTGCAGCTCGCTCTCCAGCCGGGCGCTTCGCGCGAGCGGGAGAGTGGACGCCGCCTCAGCGGGCTCATCTGCCGGCCCGGCTTCCACCGTCATCATCCGCAGGCTCGCCCCGGCGCCCAGTGCGAACCCGAGGGCACCTGTAAGAACGAGCATCCCACGCTCGGAGCCGTCGAGTGCCACCAGTACTTGGCGGAACGGGCCGCTGTGGTGAGGCACGAAGAGACATGGGATCCCGCTCCGCCGGGCCACGGCGTCCGCAGTGTCGCCCAGGAGCAGCCGGCCCAGTTGTGATCGCTGCTTCCGGCCGAGCACCATCAGATCGGCCTGCCGCCGCTCCGCCAACCTGCAGATCTCGATAGCGGGTAAGCCTACCGCGATGCCCACCTCGACATGCGGCGGCTCACGCTGCGCATGCAGCTCAGTCCTGACCCACTGATGCAAATCCTGCAGCGACGGGCGCTCCATGACTACGCCATCGAAATCGGAAGCCTCAGTCCCTCCCGCGGCCACAGCCATCGCTCCGACGGGAAAGGTGCGCATCACGGTGACGCTCGCGTGGGCACGTGCGGCTAGATCGATGGCGGATCGGACGGCTTGGTGCCCAGCCTCGGATTCATCGGCGGCGGCCAGGATATGGCGCAGATTCATAGTTACCCTCCATGGGTAGGTAGCAGACTAGCCAGGCCGCCGTGAAGAAACGATGAAAGGGCTGGGAAACCTTTGGTGGGTTACGGTAACTCGTGTCCTCGCGATATGTTTCGGCATGTCTTCACCTTCAGTCGCACACCCTCCATCGGCGGAAGAACGGCTCGAGCGGCTAGTGAGGGCCTCTTCCGCGCTCATCACCGAGGTCTCGGTCGAAGGGGTGCTCCAACGCGTGGTGCAGGTGGGCGCGGAGGTGATCGGCGCCCGCTACGCGGCCATCGGAGTGGTCGCGCCCGACGGGAGGGTCCTGGAGAGCTTTACTACCTACGGGATCGAGGCCGAACTCCGGACCCGGATCGGCCGGCCGCCGCAAGGGCACGGCATCCTCGGGCTCGTGATCCGGGAGGCCAAACCGATCCGACTGCCGGACCTCACCAAACACCCCGACTCCTACGGCTTCCCCCGAAACCATCCGCCGATGCGCTCGTTCCTGGGGGTCCCGATTGTCGGCCGGAATGGCGTTGTCGGGAACCTGTACCTCACCGAGAAGACCGGTGGCGAAGTGTTTACGGAAGAGGACGAGGGCATCGCGATCTTGCTCGCCGCCACAGCCGCGGCCGCCGTCGAGAATGTGCGGCACCATGAGGAGAGCGCCCGATTGTTGGAGGAGGTGCAGCGGCTGCATCGGACCCGGGAACGGTTCTTTGCGATGGTCAACCACGAGCTCCGGAATGCGCTGGCTGCGGTTTATGGCTGGTCGGAGATGCTGGTGCGGAAGAAAGACCCGGCCACGGTCCCGCGCGCCGCGCTCGAGGTCCTGGACTCGGCACAGTACGCGGTCGCCCTGATCAGTGACCTCCTGGATCTGAGCCGGCTGGATGAGGACCGTCTGAAGCCCGTCATCCGGGCGGTCGAGCCCTCATCCATAGCCAAGCGGGCCATTGCCCACGTGACCCCAGCGGCCAACCTCAAACAAGTCACCTTGCAACTGGCGACGGATCCAGACCTGCCGAACTGCGAGACCGACGCCAGCCGAGTCGAGCAGATCCTAGTCAATCTGTTGGGCAACGCGATCAAGTATGCTCCCGAGCGCAGCACCGTGCGCGTCAACATCACGTCGCGGGAACGGCGTATCGTCTACGAGATCGAGGATGAAGGGCCTGGAGTGCCACCGGGTGAGGTGGAACGGATTTTTGATATCTATGTAACCAAGGCGGGCGAGGAAGGTCGCGGGCTTGGGCTGGGCTTGCCACTCTCGCGGCGGCTTGCACAGCTCCTGGGTGGCGAGCTCCACGCGGTGGCGCGCCTTGGAAAGGGCGGATGCTTCATTCTGGAGGTTCCGGCGAGCGCGTCATGAAGAAATCTTCACATCAACTTCCCGTCGGGATCAGACACCCTCCTTAGGCTTTTCAACCATGAAGATTCTCGTCGTCGAGGACGACCGTAAGGTCGCCGGATTCATCGAGCAGGGGCTGAAGGAGGAGGGGTACGTCGTAGACCTGGCCCCCGACGGGGAAGAGGCCACGATACTGGCTCACGTCTACGACTACGACGTCATCCTGCTCGACGTAGTGCTCCCGAAGAAGAATGGATTCCAGATCGCGGCCGAGCTCAGGCGGGAGGGGCGGGACACTCCTATCCTGATGCTCACCTCCCGCGACGCGGTCGAGGACGTGGTCCGCGGGTTGGACGCCGGGGCGGACGATTATCTGCCCAAGCCGTTCCGCTTCGACGAACTGCTCGCCCGCATCAGGGCGCTACACCGCCGCGGGGGTGCGGAGCGGCTAGAGGTGCTGCGCTACGGCGCGATTGCTCTCGACCGCCTGCGCCACGTCGCCACCGCCAATGACCGGCGACTGGACCTCACCCCCAAGGAGTTCCAGCTCCTCGAATACTTTCTGCTTCATTCCGAGGAGGTTGTCCGGCGCACCACGCTGCTGGAGAAGGTATGGGACATGCACTTCGACCCGGAGAGCAACGTGGTGGACGTGCACGTGGGGAACCTGCGCCGGAAGCTGATGCAGGCGACTGGTGAGCCGCTGCTGGCGACAGTGCGTGGGGTGGGATTCAGCCTCCGTAGAGGGGGTGACTTCGAGGACATCTCACAGTTGCCCTGAGCAAGCCCGGTGTTAAGACGATCATGACTGCAACGACTTCCGCACGCCTAGTACTTACGTTGCCAATCGGCAGTGTGTCCTAATCGAAGGCGCCCCTCGAGCCGTGTGCCCACCAGACGGTCGCTCTCCGGATCCCCGTAGTGCAGAAGCGCGTCGCAGATAACGGCTGCCTTGAGGACGGTCTCCCATTGATTGGTTCGAAGAGCAAGGGAGGCACCCTCAGTGAGGAGGTCATGCGGATGGGCTTTCAGGAAGCCTTTCCCGTAGCGAGAGCAAAGAGATACATTGGTTTATGAAGATTTTGTTGGTCGAGGACGATCCTAAGGTGGGAGCCTTCCTGGAGGTAGGTCTCCGGGAGGAGGCCTACCTCGTCGATCGGGCTTACGACGGCGAGGCGGCCCTCGAGATGGCCGCCGCGGGAGTCTACGACCTGATCCTCCTCGACTATATGCTGCCAAAGAAGAACGGAGTTCAGGTTGCGGCGGTTATCCGCGATCGAAGGCAACTGACCCCCATTCTCATGCTGACCGCACGGGACTCAGACGAGGATGTCCGTCGTGGTCGGGCCGCCGGTGTCAATGAGTATCTGAGCAAACCATTCAAGTTCGACGATCTGTTAAATCGCATTCACGCCCTCGTGGGGGAATTTGAGGGGACAGGCGGCGATGAACGAAGTCGCCGCCCCCCAACCTAGAGCGAGAAGACCATCAACACGCCGCCTTGAGTGGAAAACTGACCCGCATCGCCGAACGCACCGATCGCGCCCAGACCAGCGGTCGGATCTTCGGCCCCAATGCCGGCGGCCACGCCGATGCCGGCCCAACCACCGATTCCCGAGTACACGGCCAAGTATTGCTTCTTGTCCGGCCCTAGATAAGTCATGGGGTTGCCGATGATTCCCGACGGGGTCTTGAACCGCCAGAGCTCCTGGCCGGTCTTCTGGTCGACAGCCTTGAGCCAGCCTTCCATGGTGCCGTAGAAGACCAGGCCGCCCGCCGTCGTGAGTGCGCCGCCGTAGACAGCCAGATTTTCCTTGATTTCCCACTTCATTGTGCCGCTCATAGGATCCCAGGCGATAAAGCGACCGCGGTTGCCGCCAGGGCCCGGAAACATGCGCACTATGGCCCCGACATACGGCTGCCCGGCGGTGTACTTCACTTCGACCCCCTCGTAGTCCATGCAGATGTGGTTCGCCGGGACATAGAAGAGGCCCGTCATCGGGGAGTAAGCGGCGGGCTGCTGATCTTTGAACCCGATCGACGCGGGACAGATGCCCTCTGTGTTCTTCTTCGAGGTCGTCCCGTACTTCGGATCCTTGACGGGAACGCCGGTCTTCACGATGCCTTCGACGGGGTTCCCGGTCCCCTTGCTGACGGCCCAGTTGATCGGACCATAGGCATTGGCCACAAGCACTTTGCCGTTAGTCCGGTCGATCGTGTAGGCGATGCCGTTTCGGTCGAAGTGGCCGAGCAGTTTCTTGCCGCCGCTCTCGAACAAGACATTCTCGTTCACACCGTCGTAGTCCCATTCGTCGTGCGGAGTCATCTGGTACGCCCAGACCACCTTGCCGGTCTCGGGCTTGCGAGCGAAGATGGTCATCGACCACTTGTTGTCGCCCGGTCGCTGGTCGGGGTTCCAGGTGCCCGGGTTACCGGTGCTGTAGTAGAACAGGTCCAGCTCGGGGTCGTACGAATACCAGCCCCAAGTTGGGCCGCCGCCACGCTTCCACTGGTCGCCCGGCCAGGTCGAGAGACCGAGATCCTTGCCCTTGTGGGACGGGTAGTTCGAGTTGGCATCGCCTTCGATGCCAACTTCCTTGTCGGACCCCGTGCTGTACATGGTCCATCTATGCTGACCTGCGTCCACGTCGAACGCGGAGACGCGGCCACGGACGCCAAACTCACCACCCGAGATGCCGGTGATGACCAAGTCCTTGATCACAATCGGGGCGTTGGTCATCGTGGCGCCCTGCGTGTAACCGGTGGCCTCCGGTCCGGCGTCGGAGCGTTCGGGGTGCTTCGCCTTCCAGAGCTCATGGCCGGTTTTCGCGTCGAGCGCGATCAGCTCACCCTGGAGCGTGTTGACGAAAATCTTGCCGCTCGGATGATACGCGACGCCGCGGTTCACCACGTCACAGCACGCAATGGGAATCGCGTCCGGCGACTGGTTGGGCACGTACTTCCAGATCATCGGCGCGCCCGGCTTCGCGAGGTCGAGCGCATACACAATGTTGGGGAACGGGGTATTCACGTACATGACGTTCCCAATGACCAGCGGACTGCCCTCGTGACCTCGGAGCGTCCCGGTCGAGAATGTCCACGCGACCTTGAGGTCTTTCACGTTTGCTGTCGTGATCTGTTTGAGGGGGCTAAACCGCTGCAAGCTGTAATCCCTCCCTGTGCTGTACCAGTCACCTTCCGGCGCGTCCAGAGTCCATGCGCCGGAGCGCGCATCTTGCTGTCCAACCGCGACGGACCCAGCCGCGACCGACAGGCCCATCGTAAGCAATCCGGTAATCCCGATTCGAGTACGTCGTTGCATAGCTTCTTGGCTCCGAGTAGGAGGGTAACTGCCGCAGTCAGGACATCTACAAGGCCGAGCCTCCTGGCGCTTTGGCGGGCATGCCGTCTTATCGGTAGATGGCGTTGGACTCCACGCGAGCTGCGCTGCCCATGCGGGTGGAGCGTGGCCAGAGGCCTGAGGCTCACGGTCCAGCGGGGCCATCCCCCCGACGGCCGAGACAGTTTACGGAACCCACCCTGAAGTCATCGTGAGACCAGGGTGAAGAGTTTCGTACTCAGGGTCATGCGTGCGTGTTGTGAAGAATGTCTTCCTGCAACGGCGAGAATCGACTGAAGGAGGGTAGTCGTCTAACGTAGGCTTCGTGGTTGCTTCACCACCTCTTCATCGGTACAGGCATAGACTGCGGCACCACTCGAGAGGGCACGGCGGCCACAGGGCGACTCTAGTCGCACTGCGAGCCGCAGAAGTGGAGCCGCCAGAAAACGCTGGCCGGCGGCACCCGTCCCTCTCTAAACAGGATCGGAGTTGAAGTATGTCAAAGGCTTACCCCACCTACGCAGCCACCCCGATCGTACTCGCTCTCTCCGGTCTCAGTGTTGGGAGCACCTGCCTGGTGGCACAGGAGCATATCAGACAGTCAGTCATTGAAGTTCCCACACCGCAGGACTACTCCACGATTGTGGAGGTGCACATCAGACAGCCGGCGCTGGACGATGCAACGATTATGGCGATCTTCGATAACGCGAACACAGCCGATATAGAGACCGGCAAGCTTGCGGTCCAACGCGGTCACACGGACGAAGTGCGTCTGTTTGGTGCCATGCTTGCGCGGGATCACCAGATGGTGCGGCAGCAAGGACGCGACCTGGCCTTGAGGCTTGGCATCATACCCACGCCACCCAGCGGCGAGCAGAGTGCGCAAGACCACGCTGCTGCGATCCGTCGGCTGAGCGGCCTGCAGGGGCGTGAGTTCGACAGCGCCTTTCTGCAGCATGAAGTGCTGTTCCATGAGACAACGATCGCCGCCATCGAGAACACCCTGCTTCCCGCGATCACGAACGAGGAGCTCAGGACCATGGTGGTGAAGGTCGCCCCTGCGTTCAAGGCGCACCTGGGCATGGCGCGGACTCTCGGCATACAACTCGCCGGCAGGTGATTTGGAAAGCGATGACCGTGGCCGATCAGCCAACAACAACAGGCGGGGCTGATCAGACCCACAATGTTCCGCAGCCCCACTGGTGGACGCTCTGCAGCCACGTCAGGGGCGAGGCCAGTCGGCGCCTTCGGCCTGGGGCAGGCTGTCCGTCCGGGGTCACAGTGAGGACGAGCTCCGGACATGTCTCGAGGGGCGAGCGTACACCTGCAATTGAACTCTGGCGCCGGTCAGCGCGCGAGCTTCCGAAGCGCCGACCCCTTGTGCATCGCGATGTGATCCGTCTTGTCGCTCTGGATCTCGTACCGTGGGTCATCCTCGCTGGCGTGGACCGTGTAACCCTTGAACGTGACTCTGGTCGTAATAACTCTGGTGATGCGCCCGCGGACACGGCCGGCCTCCGAATTCCAGCTCACGTGATCTCCGCGCTTGAAACGCGTCTTTGCCATTGGATGGCCCTCCTTGGCATCTCGGTATTGGGATCGTGAGCCGACGCCACCGAAGCAGCGCCGGTTGTGCTGTCGGCACATTGCCTCCTGAGGCGACGGTTGGACGCGCCGACCACAGCTACTCCATTCGAGTCCAGGCGCCCTACCGGCTGGACCTCACCGTCAATGTCCTACGGCGGTTGTCGTCGAACCGGGTGGATGTGCTCACACCCGAGGGAGAATATCTCCGGGTGCTGGGTAACGTGGCTGAGCCTGTGATCGTACACGCTAGGCAGACGAGTCCGGAGACGCTCAGTATCCTCATCGAGGGCGACCGCCGTGAGCACCCGCGACCGCTCGCGCTTGTGCGTCGGATGCTCGGCCTGGAGGTCGACCTCACACGATTCTACCACGCAGCGTCGGGCATTGCATGGCTGCATCCGCTGGTACTCCGCATGCGGGGTGTGAAGCCCCCCCGCTATCCGACGCTGTGGGAGGCGTGCGTCAACGCAATCGTCTTCCAGCAGGTCAGCCTGGTCGCAGCCAGTACGATCATGGGTCGGCTTACCCTTGGGCTCGGTGAGCCCGTCGAGCATAAAGGGGTACGGCTCTATCACTTTCCGGGCATCGAGCAGGTCCGGCGCGCCTCGGACCGTCTCCTGCGCGGGGCCGGCCTCAGTGCCGCCAAGCTCGCGACGTTGCGGCGGGTCGCCGACGCCCTCGAAGAGGGGGCGCTCGATGAGGCACGGATGGAGGAATCCCCGAGCCCGGAGGCCGCCGCCCTGCTTCGCGGGATCAAAGGCATCGGCCCGTGGACGGCCGCCGTCATCCTGCTGCGCGGCCTCGGGAGGCTTGATGTGTTTCCCACGAACGACACTAGCGTGGCGCGCAACTTGGCGTTGGTCGGCGGATCGGCGCCACAAGATGTCACGCCGGTGCTCGAGGCGCTTGGTCCCGAGCGGGGAATGCTCTACTACCACCTGTTGCTTGCACGCCTGGACGCGGGCGCCGGCTTGGGTCGTGTCGCGGCGAGCGCTCATCAGGCCCGGCGCTCCAGAGCGTAGGTCAACACGCCGCGGACGAGGCGGGCGGGCGCCGTCAGCTGATGCGCCTGGGCGGTATGTGCATTCCTGATATGAACGACGCGGATGCCCAGGGACACCAGCACATCCGCAATCATTCGCCGATGACAGCGCCACCAGAGGCTCTCAGCGCACATGACCGCGGTCCGGAGACCCCAGGCCAGCATCAGGAGCTCGAAAAGGCCAGCAGCAAACTCATCACTGTCCAGGTGGTCCGCGTAGCCTTGGAAGGCACGGTGGCGCCAGGCACTGCGCGGCGGGTTCGACGCCGGTTGGCGGCGGCCCCCTAGGGCGGGAATGGATATGTAGTCAATCCCAGCGGTGTGAAGCGCGGCGGCGAGTACTGGCTTGTTGTACTGTGGCTGGCGGCGAGAACCCGGGAAGCGCCGGACGTCCGCGACCGCTTCGATCCCATACGGTGCGAGGATGGCGAGAAACTCGGGAAGCGAGTGGGTCGAATGCCCTACCGTCCACACGGTCACGGTCAGGTCTTGGAACGCGGTGCCGGTCATCTCCTCTGAACTCAGCGCGCGCCCGGGCCCGCCGCCGCGGCCTCCGAGTGGCCCTTCTCGAACACCCAGTTGAAGGTGCCGAAGAACAGGAGCGCCAGCCCCGCCGCGATCCCCCAGGGCCCCAATTTGGGCGATAGCATCACGCCGACGAAGATGGCGGGAACTCCTATCGCGGTGACTAGTGGCCAGTACGACGGCGGAGGCAGGTGAATCCCCTTTCCGGCTATCAGCGGGGGCTCCGGCAACGGGCCGCCCCGTTCCCGCGTGAGTTCCCACACCGGATCGCGGCTGTGTACCACCGGGATCTCGTTGAAGTTCCACGCCTGAGGGGGTGACGGGATAGACCACTCAAGAGTAGCGCCATTCCATGGGTCAGCCGACGCGTTTCGGGGGCTGCGCCAGGTCTTAATAATGTTGAGGATGAAGATCACGAACGAAAAGCCGACGATCAGTGAGCCGATCGTCTCGAGCCGGTTGAGCGCCTCAAACCCAAGACCCTCCGGATAGGTGTAGACGCGTCTCGGCATCCCGTTCAGCCCTAGGATGTGCATGGGGAAGAAGGTCAGGTTGAAGCCGATCAGCATCAGCCAGAAGTGGAGCTTGCCCAGCCGCTCGTTGAGCAACCGGCCGAACATCTTGGGCCACCAGTAGTATGCCCCGGCGACCAGCGCGAAGAGGCTGCCGCCGAAGAGCACATAGTGGAAATGAGCCACAACAAAATATGTGTCGGTCTGCTGCAGGTCGGCTGGTGGCACCGCGTGCATGACGCCGGACAGGCCGCCGATGATAAACATCGCGACGAAACCGAGTGCGAAGTACATTGGCACCCGGTACTGGATCGAGCCGCCCCAGATCGTACCCAGCCAGTTGAAGATCTTTACACCTGTGGGAATCGCGATGACCATCGTCGACAGCGAGAAGGCCGTGTCGGCGATCGGGCCCATCCCAGTGGCGAACATGTGGTGGCCCCACACCCCGTAGCTGATGAACGCAATGAACGCGCCTGAGAACACCATGGCGGCATACCCGAACAGCGGCTTCCTCGAGAACACCGGCAGGATCTCACTGATAATCCCGAATGCCGGCAGGACCAAGATATAGACCTCGGGATGCCCGAAGATCCAGAACATGTGCTGCCAGAGGAGCGGGTCACCGCCGCCCGAAGGCACGAAGAACGTTGTACCGAGAAACCGGTCGAACAGCAGCAGGATGAGCGCCACCGCGAATACCGGGAACGCGAGGAGGGTGAGAATCTGAGTGAAGAAACTCATCCAGCTGAACATCGGCATCCGCATCAACCTCATGCCCGGCGCGCGCATGTTAAGTATGGTAACGAAGAAGTTCACTCCCGCCGCCAGCGACGAGACGCCGACAATCTGGAGGAGACCCATCGCCCAGAAATCGACGTTCATGCCCGGTGAATATTGCTTCGAGGTCAGGTTGGCGTAGCCAAACCAGCCCGTGTCCGGCACAGCCCCGAAGAGGAAACTGCTGTTGAGGAACAAACCGCCGAGCAGGAATGTCCAGTAGCTGAAGGCGTTCAGCCGGGGGAACGCGACGTCGCGCGCCCCGAGCTGAAGAGGAATCACGTAATTGAGGAATGTCACCCCGAGCGGCATGACGACGAGGAAGATCATGGTCGTGCCGTGCATCGTGAACAGCTGGTTGTAAACCTCCGGGGAGACCAGTGTGTTGTTCGGCTTCATGAGCTGAAGACGGATGATGAGCGCCTCTATTCCCCCGACGAGGAAGAAAAGAAACGCCGTCGCGCCATAGAGGATGCCGATGCGCTTGTGGTCGACGGTTGTCAGCCAGCTCCAGAGGCCGGTATTCGGGCCTTGTATAGACGTGGCATAAGCTTCGGCGCGCTGGACTGTGGTTGACATAGCTATCCGACGAGCGTGCCGCCGAGTACGAGCCGCTCGCGCAGGATCCGTTTGATCCGGAGAAAAGACCGTTGCGCGGGTACCCGCTTGGCAAGGCAATCCAAGGTGGGAGCTTAGCCCTTGAACTAGGCGAACAGGAGCGCTCCGGGGCCCTCAGGCTTCCCCTCTCACAGGACCTATTCTCCTAGCGAGTGAAATTGTCGGGGCCAACCACTCGCCCGGCGAGCGCGGTAAGTCTCCTAATTGGGGAACGTCCATCGCGATTTACACTCTCCCGATGCTATCAGCGGCCTATCCCGTGCAGCACTTCGGACGACCGAATACAACCTATGGAGCTCACCCTGAAGGCATCGTGAGGCCAGGATGAAGAGGCCCGTCCGCCCGATGTCCGCCGGTGAGTCCCTCATGCTCCGGAAATGCGATGAAAAGCCGTTTCGAACATGTTGCACGTTACATCAATCAGGGACGTTGCCATCGTGGTGCCCTACCCAACCGCATCGAGCTCGTGCATCTGCCTGAGGGAGCGTTCCTGGTTGCTTCACGAGCTTTTCATGGAAGCGGCGGTACATTGGAAACTGTCAGTCAGCGAGGTACTGGCGGTGGTTGAGCAGCAAACAACCCCAGGCGGCCCCGATCTCACCACGGGGTATACCCCGCAGAGTCGCTACCCAAGTGGCTGCCGCGGGCCACGCGGGAAGCGAGATAGCGCTGTGTTGGGGCAGGTTGGTGACGAGTTCTTTGCCACCTGCGCAGCCCGCGCGCATCACGGTGGGCCGCTCTCGCTCCGGGCCCAGGAACTCCCAAGAAGGCGCTCACGCACGTCGATTCCACTAGGCGCCTCTGCAAGGGGGGGGCATGACCCTTCAGGATAAAGTCTGGTTGATGACGCTGGCAGGGATCGGGAGCGTCGCCCTTGTCTTCCTCTATGTCATCAGTCAAGCCACTCGACAAGCCGACGCAAGCCACGTGGAGATACGTGCCTACGCCATCCGGCGTTGGTTCTTTCTCGTGTTGATCGCCCTGGGCGTTGGGGTAACAGCTGCCACCCTGGTGCCGTTTCCCATTCCGAGCCAGCACGCCTCATCGCAGGCTCGGCAAGCCGTTAAGGCGGTAGGCCGCCAGTGGTTTTGGGAGCTGAGCCCTGGGCCGATCAAGGTCGGGGTGCCGGTGGAGTTTCAAGTCACCAGCGCGGACGTCAACCACGGGTTCGGCATCTACGACCGCAGCGGAAGGTTGCTCGCGCAGACCCAGGCCATGCCGGGAATAACCAACCGGCTGATCTACACCTTCACCCAGCCGGGCAAGTACCGGATCCTGTGCCTCGAATACTGCGGCCTCGCCCATCACGGCATGATCCTCGAATTCGATGTCCTCGGCGCCACGCAGGGGCGGTCATGAGCACACTCTATCCTGACTCTGAGGCGCTGCCAGCGCGCGAGCGTACGGTGCTCAACATGTATCTTGTATCTGCGCTGATGCTGTTCATCCTGCTGATGGCGTTCGGACTCGCGATGCGCCTGGCGCAGGGGGCCTGGATCGCCATCGCGCCTAACGTCTTCTACCAGATCATGACCGCACACGGCGCGGGTATGGTAGGCACCGTCGGCCTGGCCTCGAGTGCGGTGATGTGGTTCTTCCTCCGCAAGTACGTGCGGTTGAGCCTGCCCATCTTCGTGGCCAACTACCTGTTCTTCATGATGGGTGCGGTGCTGCTCTTGGGCGCCACCTTCATCGGACACTATGCAGGCGCATGGACATTTCTGTATCCCTTACCGGTGCATTCAATGGGGATCTGGAGCGTTGACGCGGCGGCACTGTTCATGCTCGGGTACCTGCTCATCGGCGTGGGCTTTCTGCTGTTTTATCTGGATGCCATGCGCGCGGTCATCCGGGTCTACGGCAATCTGGGCCGGGCACTTGGGCTCCAGTGGCTGTTCGGCGGAACGATCGACAAGGCTCACCCTGGGACGGTTGTCGCGAGCACCATGGTGATCATCGTCAACTCGCTGGGGATCCTCGGCGGGGCAGTGGTGCTGGTCATGAGCCTGTTCAACGCCTACGCGCCCGACTTCATGCTGAGCCCACTGTTCACCAAGAACCTCATCTACTTCTTCGGGCACGTCTTCATCAACAGCAGCATCTACATGGCCGTGATCGGGGTGTACGAGCTGCTCCCGCGCTACACCGACCGGCCATGGAGCGTGTCGCGCCCGTTCCTGTGGGCATGGGCGGCCAACACGGTTCTGGTGCTGATCGTGTTTCCGCACCACTTGCTGATGGATTTCGCGATGCCCCGCTGGGCGATGGTCATCGGTCAGGTCGCTTCGCATGCCGAAGGCCTGCCGGTATTCGCGGTGATCGCCTATGGCGCACTCACCAACATTTACCGCTCCGGCCTGCGCTGGCGCATGCCGCCCATGCTGGTCGTACTGGCGATGTTCGGCTGGGCAGCGGGGATCGTTCCCGCCATCATCGACGGCACGATCAGTGTCAACAGGGTGATGCACAACACCCTGTGGGTCCCCGGTCACTTCCACTTCTACCTGCTTCTCGGGGTGCTGCCCATGCTGCTGGCCTTCATGTATCACCTGATCGGCGAGCGCGCCGATCGTCCCGATCGCGGCGGGGACAGACTGGGCCTCGCGGTGTATCTCCTCGGCGGCCTGACGTTCGTGGGCATGTTCCTCGCCGGCGGGCACGCCAGTGAGCCAAGGCGCTATGCAGTGCATTTTGTGGAATGGAGGCCATACGACCGGGTAGCATCGATCGGGGCGGTGCTGGTGATCTCGGCGATGCTGCTATTCGCGGCTCGCATTTGCCACGGTCTTCTGAAGGCGCCGGTTAGGACCGGCGCTTCGTTGAACCGGTGACGGCGGTCCTCCGCACCGGTCTGGTCAGCGCTGCTTTGCTGCTTGCCGGCAGTGTCGCGCTTGCTGGCGCCACCAACGGATTTCAGGCTTTCACCACTGAGACGGCGCGCCGGGTAGCCGTGCGCAGCCGACCGGTCGAGCTTCCGGCGGTGGCACTCGAGAGCCAATCCGGTGCGCGATTCACGCTCGCTAATCTTCGGGGCAGATGGCTGCTGGTGGATTTCATCTACACGCGGTGCCCGACGTTCTGCACGACGCTCGGCGTCGATTTCGCGCGGCTCGAACGACAGCTCGCGGATCCGATCGCCCGGGGCAAGGTGCAACTGTTGAGCATCAGCTTCGACCCCACGCAGGACACGCCGTCGCAACTGGCGGCTTATCTGGCGCGCTTCCAGGGCCGCGACATGGGCTGGCAGGCGGCACGGCCGCTCACCGCAGATGGGCTGCGGCAGATCACGGCGGCGTTTGGCGTCACCGTCATTCCGGATCAACGCGGCGGCTACACGCACAATGCGGCGATTCACCTCGTGGATCCCGAGGGGCGCCTTGTTGACATCTTCGACTTGGGCGACTTGGAGCGGATCCGAGAGACCGTCCTGCGGAACCTCGGCCGGTGACGAGCAGGCGGTGGTCATTCTCGCTGTGCTGTGCCGCGCTTCTCGTTCTGGCATTGCTCGCGCCGCCGGTCCGCCACAGGCTCGAAGCGACGATGTCCGCGCAGATGCTCGTGCAGATGCCGCTCCTGGTCGCAGCTGGATGGCTGCTCTCCCGCGCGATACCCGCGCGCGTTCTCGCGAGAGTGGACCGCTGGAACCATTGCGGCATCGCCGGACTGGTCGTGGTGGCTGTCGTCTCCACCTTCTGGATGCTGCCGCGAGCGCTCGACGCAGCGACGAGTCAGCCACTGATGGCCGCGGCCAAGTATCTGGCCGTGCCGCTTCTAATCGGCCTGCCGTGCGCGGTGACCTGGCCCCGCATGGGCTTCGTCGTCAGAGGGGTGTTCCTAGCGGAGTTCGTGGCGACCTTCTTCCGGCTGGGCTGGTTGTATCTCATTTCGCCGGTCCGCCTGTGCAACAACTATTCACTGAATGACCAGCAGCGACTCGGTGGGTACATGCTGGCTATCGGCGGTGGATTGCTGGTCTGGCTCGTTGGGAAACTTCTTTGGGGGCGCTTCGAATCGTCCTCGAACACGGACCTGACCCCGGCACCCGTCCCCCAGGAGTGAGTCCAGGATGGCCTATCGCGATCTTATCGATCTTTTTCACCCTTAGCGGTCATCCTGGCCAGCTGGTGCTCTAGGGCCTCTCGCTGCCGACCGTGATCGGCTGCTTGGGGCCACGGGGTGACTGCTACGCCGAGCACTTGTGCGGCTCGAACGTGAGCTCTTCAGCCCCGCGCTCCGAGTCCTCCAGCAATAGAGTGACCGGAGCCTCGAGCATCGCGCTCGCCGCGAAGAACAACGACTAGCTTTGTCAGTCAGCGACAATGCTCCAGGGAGACTGGAGAGCCGTCGACGTCCAGGAGCGTGACCCCCGGGAAGTGTCGCTGCGCCGGGCGACGGCTCGAGCCATGATGCGCCACTCCGGACGTGACTCGTATGGCGCCCACTACTTCGCGCGGGTGATCTTGCCGCAAGCGATCGGCAACGTGACCTGCGCGGGAATGGGGCCGAGGGAGGCCACGGAGGCCTTGAGCTTGCTGGCCGCCGGGATCCCGTGGATAAAGACCACCCGGCGATCGAGATCCAGCTTCTGGCCATCAAATGCCTTTGCGAATGCTGCCTGCAGGGCGCTCAGCGACACCGTCTCATGGTAGTGGAGCGTTCCGGTCGCCGAAGCCTTCGGGTAGGTGCCGTGCGGCACGTCCATGCTGACCGGATTACCGCTGAACGGTACCATCGTCGTTCCCGCCGCCGCCCCAGTCTCGACCACGTCGATGATGCCATCGCCATTCGCGTCCGCCGAGTGTGCCGGGCACGCTGCTTCGCGACCATCGATGAAGCCGTGGAAGTGCTGCCAGTGCTCGATGTCCTTCGGCAACCCGCTCGCGTTCACCGCGATCGTCAAGCTATCACCTTTGATCGTGAACGTCGCCTTGCCCACTGCCTTCAATCCGGTCGCCGTCGTGTTCAGCGCGGATAGATGAACGACGTAGACTTCATTCGACTGGCCAGTCTGCGCGCCGGCCACCGCGGGCAGACCAGCCGCGGCCGCTGTCAGGAGCAGCGCGTGTCCGATCGCCAAGCCAATGACTGGTCGCTCCGATTGACTGGTCTCCGTGATTGCCGTTGCCATAATTGCCGTCTCCATGAACTGATCGCAGCTCGAATGTGCCGGTGAAACTGCGTGAGTTATAGTCGTCGATCGAGGAATGCCTTCAACGCGATGGCGCCGTTGTGCGAGATGTCATGCGCGGCATAGATGAGGGTCACCCGGCCGCGCCGCGCCGCGGTTAGGAGCGGCTGCCACGCGGCTGGATGCCCTCGCAGCTCGGCCAGGTAGCGTCGCCGGAACTCGGGCCATCGCTCCGGGTCGTGCCCGAACCAGCGTCGCAGGGCCGCGCTCGGCGCCACGTCCTTCGCCCACTCGTCGAGGCGGAGCCGGGCCTTGGACACGCCGCGCGGCCACAACCGCTCGACCAGCACCCGCCGCCCATCGGCGTTCGCGGCAGGCTCATAGGCGCGCTTCAGTCGGATCATGCCATCGCTCCCTTCCGTGACTCGGCGGCCGCCGGGGTCGGAGCCTTCGGCTGGTATGTCCCCGGCACGATGCGGAATGCGATGCTCAGCCGGTTCCACCCGTTGATCGCGACCAGGGCGAGAGCCAGATCGACGAGCTCCTTCTCCGAGAAGTGCCGGCGGGCCTCCTCGTAGAGCGCGTCGGAGACGGGTGCATGGCTGATCAGCGTGAGCGCCTCGGCCCAGGCGAGCGCGGCTCGCTCCCGATTGGTGTAGAAGGGAGTCGCGCGCCACGCCGACAAGGCGTAGAGGCGCTGTTCCGTCTCGCCGCCGGCGCGGGCGTCCTTCGTGTGCATGTCGAGGCAGTACGCGCAGCCGTTGAGCTGGGAGGCCCTGGTCTTGATCAGGTTGAGGAGGCCCGGATCCAGCCCGGAGCTCCGCAGATAGGTATCGAGTCCGCCCAACGCCCGGATCCCCTCGAGCGCCACCTCGCTGTAGTTGATGCGCTGCTCCATGCTCGATGCCCTCATCGCCTGCAGGTGGCGCCTTCCTTCACCATTCCGGCGTGTCCCGGAACCCCGTTCGGAAGCACGCGTTTGACGCTCCAGCGTAGTCCGTGCGACCCATGGAACCAGCGTGACTTAAACGATCTTCCCGGTGGCGACTGCGCGCACGATGTCGGTGTGTGAGATGACACCCACGAGGACCCCATCATCCTCGACAAACAATCGATGCACCTCCGCGTAAAGCATGTGTCGAGCTGCCTCGTGCACCTCGGCGGTGGAACTCGATCACGAGCGGCCTCGGCGTCATGATGTCCTGGACCGATGTCTGCTCTAGAAGGATGTCACGTTCCGCGGCGCTCCGCGTCTCAGCTTGCGCTGCAATCAAATCGGTGCTCGAAACGACGCCGACCACTCTCTCGCGAGCATCCACCACTGGAAGTCCGGTGACCCGCGCGTCTGCGAGCGAGACCACGAGCTCGGACACAGGGGTGTCGCTGGCAACAGTTCCTACGGCGGTCTGCATGATATCGGCCACTCTCATTGCATCTCCTCGGCGACTGAGCCTAGCTCGCGGCCTCGCTAGTATGAGACCAAGATGGCGCCACTCCCATGAAGGCTGCGTGAAGCCACCCTTAAGTCCTCTTCACTGCAGCGAACGCACAAGGACCCTTCTTCTACCATTCACGCTCCCTTCATACGACGCTGACTATCGTGTATACGGAATCTTTCATGGAAAGGACGTGATCCTGATGACTGCTGCCTCCCTCGTCAGGGCGCGTTGCGTAAGCCCGATTGCGACCGGCTCAGCACCGACCTTATGCACCGTCCTGCGTGATATTCACCATCGGTGGATCAGCGACACCTTGCGGTGGCTTGCGCCAACCCTGTCCGCCAGAGCGGATTTCTGGGACGGCTGGAGCGCGGTGCGATACATAAACGATCAATTCGACCGAAAGTATCGCCGGCAGCGAACACTCGTGAAGGCCATCCTCCCATTCCTTCGGCCTGCCGATGCCTCCCGGCTCCGATCCACGACCATGGAGCTCGAACTGATGCGCCGGCATCTCAACCGGGTCGCCGGGCGGCAGCAAATGACTGAGGTGATGGCCGCGGCGTCCTGCCATTTCCTCGAACTCCTCGCCGCTTGGTTTGGCGAGCTCCAGCGAGTTACACAGGGACTGAACCGGGACGACGTCCCGCCTCAGGGCCAGCGGGCGCTGGCTAGGCTCGAGTCCGCTATCGCAATCCGAAAGTGAGCACGAGCACCTTTCCCATCAACGGAACGAGTTGGCCTCATGTACAGAGCTGTGTGCATCGTTGTCTGGCTTACCGCCCTCGGGTGGGCGCCTCGCGTGTGGGCCCAGGCGGCACAACGTGAGCGGGTCTCCTATGACCCCGCGACGAACACCGTCACGTTCGCCCTCGAAGCCGGGGCGCCGGGAACGGCGGGCCCATTCAACTTCGACGGCTACACCAACGGCGCGGCAACGCTCGTCGTGCCCCCGAAGAGCACCGTCGTGATGAACTTCGTGAATCACGACGGCACGCCCCACAGCGCGGAGGTCATTGCCGACGCGGATCCGATGCCCAACATGGGTGGCGATCCGGCAATCCCACGTGCATACACGAGGGATGCAACCCAGGGCCTACCTCAGGGCGGGACCGATGTAATACGGTTCACCGCCCCGGAGAGCGGCACCTTCCGGATCTTTTGCGGAGTCCCGGGGCACGGGATCTCCGGCATGTGGATCCGACTGAAGGTCGACCCCTCGGCGAAGACGCCGTCGTGGATCGTGCCGTAGCGAAGAGCGCAGCTGCACCGCCGCTCCACGAATGGTCGCCAGCAAGCCGTCCGCGGTCCGATGAAGGCAACTTCATAGTCTCTTCTGAACCCCTTCATTCACACCCTGATAGAGTACGCGTTGCTGACCCGCGAACTCGTTGGTATCCGGGTCGTGACCCCCTGCGCGTCCGACGTGTAGCGCGCTCTGGTTGAAGGAGGAAGAGATGCGAGCACGACGGGTTGGCAACGGACCTGAGTTCCGGCTGTTGCAGGACGAACGGGAGATCGGCCGGGTCAACGCGACTGCGGTGAGCTTCCGGGGGTTTGCGACCCGCGAGGACGCGGCTCTCGCCGCTGCGGTCGCGCACCTAGCGCTGACCCGACGGCGCGGAGAGAAGCGACAGCCGGTGACCGGGCCTGCCGAAGCCCTCATCATGGACCATGGGCCCGGCCAGGCGGTCATTGCGCCCGACGGGGTTCTGGCCAGGCTGCTCCTACCGGCAGCCGAAGAGTCAGAGGGCGGCGGCTGGGGGTTTGAGATCGGGCTGCTTCCGGAGGAGGGGGTCGAGGTATTCGCCATCGCGCGAGCCCGTGTCATGTGGCGGACCCTGCGAAGTACCGGCTTGTACCGGCGCATGCAGCAGTTCCGGGCGGATTATTCGGCAGCGGCCTAGTTCATCGCAGGTGTCGACCTGCGGCGAGAGTACGTCTCGCCGCGCTGGCGGCATCGAGTTCAAGAAGGGGGCTAGAGGATGACGTCGTCATTTACCTGCTCGCCGCCACCGGTGTCGGGCCTGACCGACGCTCAGTTGACGGAGCTGAGCACCGAACTGTTGGGGGAGCTGCGCCGGTTGACGCCCCGCAGCACCCTCAACGCCCACCGTCATGATGTGCGGACGCAGATGCGGATCCGGCTCATCCGTGACGCACTGAAGCGTATTCGAGCCGGGATCTACGGGGCGTGCCTGGTCTGCCGGTCGGCGATTGCGTACGAGCGTCTGGCGGTCGTTCCCGAAACCCAGACCTGCATGCGCTGCGGTTCAGGGTTCTGAGGACGTATGATAGCCGTCAATGGCACCCCGAGTGCGGCCGAAGGGACACGCTCTCAGATGGCACCCGGGCGCATCCTGGTCGGCGTGGACTTCCGTCAGCCATCGCTCGCAGCCGCGAGTTGGGCCGCCGCACACTTCGGGGAGTGCACGATTGAGCTCGCTCACGTACTTCCGATCCCCGAAGTACCTGCGTTCTTACGGCCAGTGATGCCCGCGCTTGATGATCGTCTGGGAAGGGCTGCTGCTGCTGCCAGCCCTCTGCCGGCGTTGCGCGGCTTCGCCGGGACGCTCCGGGCTAAGGATTTGTCGGTACAGGTGCGAGTTGGCTCTCCGGTCGATAGCCTGGCCGAGGCGGCCGCCACCTTTGGTGCGGAGCTGGTCGTGCTCGGCCGCAAGGCCGTGGACGGGAGCAGGGGCCGGACTCTCGAGCGCGTGATTCGACGACTTGCCGTCCCGGCACTCGTGGTGGATGGCCGCGTACGCGAGTCTCCCCGGCGCATTCTCGCCGCGGTGGATGACGCTGCCGTCGGCCGCGACGTCGTGGGTTGGGCCGCAGCCCTCGCTGGACACTTCGGCGCCGAGCTTACGCTGCTGCACGCGCTCAGCGACTCGCTTCTGGCGCACCAATGGCTATGGGAGGAGGGAGCGCGCGAGAGCGGATCCGTGAGCCTGGGCACGAGCTCTCGCTGGGTGGCTCCCACTCATGCGTGGCTTCGGCGGCTAAGCGATGACGTCGGGCAGTCGCCCGAGAGCCGCACGATTGTCGCAGTCGGAGCACCGGGGCCCGTGATTCTGGAACGAGCGCGGGTGAGTCGAGCCGATCTCATCGTCATGGGACGGAACGGGTCGCACGCCATGAGGGCGGCGGACATGGGGTCGGCCACACGTTTGACGCTACGCGCGGCCCCGGTCCCCGTTCTCGTTGTGCCAGGCACCGATACACTGGGACGGCGACCTGGGGAGACCGGGGTAGACCGAGATCTGAAACGGCAATGCAGTACCCAGCCCAGGCTGGCCTTCGGGCTTCAGAACAGGGTCCGATTCACCCACGTGAAGGAGTGACACGATGAGATCGGTGCGTCTGGCCAGCAGTCTGGTTGCGCTGATGGGTCTGAGCGTCTGGCCCGCCGCAGCATGGGGACAGGTGGACTGGCCGACCTACGGCGGCAACGCTTGGAATCAACGGTGGTCCGCCCTGAAACAGATCGACACGCGCAACGTCAGCCGGCTGGTACCCCGGATGGTGCTCCAGACCGGCGTCAGCCGGCAGGGGTCGTTCGAGACCACGCCGATCGTCGTCGGGAACATGATGTACGTGACCACGGCCTACAACGAAGCCACGATCGCGTACGATCTGAACACGAAGAAGCAGGTCTGGCGCTACGAGCACAAGCTCGGCACGACTCTCACCTGTTGCGGGCCCAATAACCGCGGGGTGGCGGTCAGCGACGGGTTGGTAGTCGAGGGTACGTTGGATGCGCACCTCATCGCGTTCGACGCGAAGACCGGCAAGGTCACGTGGGACGTCGAGGTGGCGGACCCCGCCGCGGGGTACAGCATCACCCATGCCCCGCTGATCGTCGGCCAGAACGTGATCGTCGGGGTGTCCGGTGGGGAATACGGCATTCGGGGGCACGTCACGGCCTACAACACGAAGACGGGCGAGCAAGCATGGCGGTGGTATTCGATTCCCGCCCCCAAAGGTGACCCGACGTTCGACGAAAAGGCGCCGAACGGTTGGTGGGGCACCTGGGCGACGAAGGCCGAGGCGAGTGACTTGCATCGCGACATCGCGAAGGAGAAGGCCGACAGCGCCAAGTACGGAGATGCCTGGAAGACCGGCGGCGGTGGCGTGTGGATGACGCCGGCGTACGACAAGGACCTCAACTCGATCTTTCTCGCCGTCGGCAACCCTTCACCGGACCTCGATGGCAGCGTCCGCCCGGGCGACAACCTCTATACCGACGCCATCGTCGCGCTCGACGCCACGACCGGCAAGACCAAGTGGTATTACCAGACGGTTCCGCACGACGTCTGGGACCTCGATGCCGTATCTCCCCCGGTCGTAACCACTCTTCACGGCAAGAAAGTCGTGGTCCATGCCGGGAAGACGGGCTGGGTCTACGTCGTGAATGCCACCACCGGTAAGCTGGTCCGCAAGAGCGACAACTTCGTGCCGCAGGAGAACATGTTCGCGTTGCCAAGCGAGAAGGGCACGCGCATGCTCCCGGGCGCCAACGGTGGCTCAGAATGGTCGCCCATCGCGGTCGATCCGACGCTCAACTACGCCTTTGTGGCTGGCCTTCACCAGCCGATGAACTACATCACCCATTCCGCACCCTACGAGAAGGGCAGGCTCTGGCTCGGCTCGGCCTTCGTTGCCATCCCCGGTGAGGAGCAGTGGGGTCTCTACTCCGCCGTCAACCTCGCAACCGGCAAGATCGCCTGGCAGAACAAGGTCCCTCAGCCGATGATGGGCGGCTCGCTCGCCACGGCCGGCGGCCTCGCCTTCACCGGCGAAGGCAACGGCAACTTCAACGCGTACGAGTCCAGAACCGGGAAGCTGCTCTGGCAGTTCAACGCGGGCGCGGGATGCAATGCGGCGCCGATGACCTTCACCCACGGCGGCGAGCAGTTTATCGCGGTGGCGTGCGGGGGCAATTTCCAGCTGAGCTACCCCCTCGGTGACGCGGTGATGGTGTTCGGTTTTCCCAAGCCTTGGACGCCTTGAGAAGCAGCCTGAGGCTGAAGGCAATGGAGGCAACATGAGGACCAGGGTCGCCATCAACGGCCTGGGGCGAATCGGGCGCGCGATCTTGAAGCTGGTGGTCGACGAGCCGGCCCTCGAGCTGGTCGCCGTCAACGATCTGGTCGAGGCCGAGAACCTCGCCTACCTGCTCCGGTTCGACACGGTGTACGGGCGATACTCGAAGCCGGTCGCCGTCGACGGAAACGATCTGGTCGTCGAGGGCCGCAAGGTGCGCACAATGAGAAGCCCGGAGCCAGCCGAGCTCCCCTGGAGCGAGCTGAGCGTCGATCTGGTGTTCGAATGTACCGGCATGTTCACGCGGCGCGCCGATCTCGAGAAGCACATCCGGGCCGGAGCACGCTTTGTCCTCCTGTCGGCACCGTCGCACGGCGGAGAGGTGGAGACCGTCGTCCACGGGGCGAACCTGGCCAGCGGTACGGCCAGCATCATCTCCTGCGCGAGCTGCACGACGAACTGCATCACGCCACTGGTCGAGGTCATCGGCCGCCGCATCGGGGTCGAGAAGGCGGTGGTGACGACCGTGCACGCCTATACGTCGTCCCAGTCAGTCGTGGACGGGCCGCGCTGGCAGTTCCGGCACGGCCGCGCGGCAGGCGCCAACCTCGTACCGGCCACGACAGGGGCAGCGCTCGCGACGACGCGCGCGCTGCCGCAGTACGCGGGCCTGTTCGACGGGATCGCCCTGCGGGCGCCCGTTCCCATCGGTTCGATTGCCGACATTACGTTGCTCGCCTCGCGGAAGACCAGCGTCGGCGAGGTGAACCAGGTCCTCACGGAAGAGGCCGCCACAGATCGCTACGCAGGGGTGCTCGGGGTATCGCGTGACCCGCTCGTGTCGTCGGATATCATTGGTGATCCGCGCGCATCGATCGTCGATCTCGAGCTCACCAAGGTGATCGACGGCGATCTGGTCAAGGTGCTGAGCTGGTACGACAATGAGTGGGGTTACGCGAATCAAATGCTCCGTGAGGCACGGTCGCTGGCCGACCGCCGGTGATCAGCCTCCGGCATTGCGCGCGGAGCGGATACGCGGCAGGAGGTTGTAGAAGAAGACGCCGAGTCCAACGACTTGCCCTAGCCCCGCCACCACGGTGAGCCAGCGGTGGAGGGGCCCCGGGGCGCTCGGCGATGACACCTCGCTCATAAAGCGCGTCGCCGTGGACGCAGTGAGCAGCCAGTACGCCGCCTGAGCCAACGCCGGGCGGTACCGCACGTCATCCCGGTCAGGGTGCGGAAACATCCAGAGCGCCACGCCGAGAATCATCATCATGACGAACCCTACCAGAATGACGTGGGTGTGTGCGCTAACGAGCCTGGGCCCGGGATATTCCCCCGCGAGCTCGCGACGAATCAGCATCCACGCTCCAAGACCCAGGCCGATCAGCAGAAAGATGATCGCGGTTCGCAGGTAGCGTTGGACGAGCGGGCTCAAAGGCGCGTCACCCTACTCGTGCGAGTCGCCGACCGCCACCTGCTCCTGCCGGACCAGCTCGACTTCAATCGAGATCCTGACCTCATTGCCGACAAGGACGCCACCAGCTTCGAGCGCCTGGTTCCAGCTGAGCCCGAAGTCCGTGCGGTCGATCGTCGTGCGGGCACTGAACCCCGCATGTTCTTCCCCCGACAGGTCCGTCGCGTGACCCCCCGCCGAGACGTCCAGCGCGACCTCGCGCGTGATGTCGCGGATGGTGAGGTCGCCGATGAGCCGGAAGTCGCCTTCGAGCGGGTTCCCCTGAACACGCCGGCTGCGGAAGAAGATGGTAGGGAACCGCGCCACATCGAAGAAATCCGTGGAGCGGAGGTGCGCATCGCGCTCCTCCTGCCGCGTGTCGATGCTCGCGGCGCCGATCGTCGCGTCCACGAGAACCGCGCTGGGGTCGGCCTCGTCCATCCGGATCGTGCCCTGCACGTCGGCGAAGCGGCCCTTTACGGTCGAGATCATGAGATGTCTCACGGCAAATTCCACATGCGAGTGGGCGGGGTCAAGCTCCCAGGTGCTGACCCGGGGTGAGGCATTGAGGGAGCCCGTGGGAGCGGTGGAAAGCGATGTCATGCCAGTGCCTCCTCATACAAGTCAGCGTGACTGCCACCAGTCACAAGACGCGGGCAGTTCCAGTCGCCGCGTACGGTGCAGTGTACAAGGGCCATTCCGAACAGGACGTGAAAGGCGTATGAAGCTCGTTTCAGCGGGATACTGCAGGGTCACGGGAGCTCACAGGTTGCCCGTGCGTCTGCCCCGAGTGTCTGAATGCGTCCTCAGCGCCGCATGAAGGTTTGCTCACAGCACTCTCAGGCGCTCTTCAGGAGCGTAAGCGTAGGTTACCCAGGTCTCAGCGCAGCCGTGGCAGCCAGACGCGATTACGCATGCCGTCGGGCGCATCGACTTGCGCCAAGCCGCAGGCGCCGTCCACGAGCGCCGATCCAATGGCTGGGCTGGCCTGGAACCCAGTGTCCGCCCTGCGCGCAGGCGGATGCACGTACACGATGTCCAGACGCGATGGCTAGCGAGTGAGGAGTGCGAGGTAATGCAACGCGATCAAACAGAGAACATCAGACTGGCCGTTCGCGCCCGCCGCGATGCCGTCGATGCGGGCCGGCAGGCGCTGGAGGCGCTGATCGACGAGATGGCATCAGAGTCCTTTCCGGCGAGCGACCCTCCGACCTGGGGCGTCGCGGGCGCGCGGCTCCGGTCTCTCGTGAGCCGGTCCGGGGACACCGATCAGGTTTGACAAACACGAGGCATATGGAGGTCAGGATGGGATCCGTAGCACATTCACCGGTGGATCGCCGTGATACGGCGCCCCGGCCGATGCCGGGAGTGCCGACCCGCTCTCAGGCTTCGGCCCGACGGAGAGTGGTCGCTCATACTGCGATGGTCCGGCGCAACCTCGTTGGGCCGCTTCTGATCGCCGGTGAGGAGGGGCATCCCCTCAGCGGAGCCATACGGCTGGCGGAGGCGCTCGCCCGCCGCGATGGGGTGAACGCGCACGTCTTCAGTGTGGCCCGGCCGCTCTCATCGCCGTTGTCGCGCCTCGTCTGCCTGGCAGCGGACCTCGAGCGCCACGAGCTGGAGGCGTGCCGGCTACGGACAGGGCGGGCCCGTGCTCAACGGCAGGTTCACGAGGCCGTCGGACTCTCCACCTTTTTCACGACGGGCGTGGAACTTGGCGAACCTGTGTCCACCACCGCGGCCATGGCCCAGGTTCGGACATCGGAGTACGTCCTGGTGGGTCTCCCGGACCTCGGCTCGCGCGGGAGAGCGAGCGCGGAGGACGTGGCGTTCCGGTTGGCGAAGAAAGCTGGGGTCCCGGTGCTCGCGGTGCCGGCCCACGCCGATCGACTTCCTCGTGCCGCACTCGTGAACATGGACCTCGGAAAGGCGAGCGTGCTTGCAGCGCGCGCGACGCTCCCGTTGCTCGCGGCCGGCGGGAAGCTGACGCTCGCCCACGTCGTGCCGGAGGTGGAGTTCGCGCCCCCGGATGCTGGAGATTGGGTGGAAGCGGGCACACGAGGCGTCGCTCACGTGCTCCGCCAGCTCGGTGACGAGCTCCGCTTGGCGGGCGACCTGGAGGTGCGCTCGGTCGTGCTCAAGGGCGATCCCGTCAGCGTGCTGTCGGAGCTCGCGCAAGACTTCGACCTCATCGCCGTTGGAGCCCCGAAGCGGCAGTCATTCGGCCGGTTCCTCCCGGGGAGTGTCTCGGCCGACGTTCTCCGGGAAGCGGCTGGCATGGTCCTGATCGCCCCCGACCGGGATGGTTGATGTGAACGCGGACCGGGGAGCTAAACGAGGATCACCCCCGTTTGGGGGTGACGGCCCTCAAGGACCCGAGGGGCTCGGCGTCTGCGTGGGTGCCCAGTCCAGCGCAAAGACTTCGCGAACATCCCGGAGCACGCCGGCCGCGATGTCCCGAGTGCGGGCCGTTCCAGTCCTCAGGAGTCCCTCGATCGCGCTGAGATCTCCGGCCAGCTCGCCCCGCCGCACACGGATCGGCGCGAGCAGTGAGTTGAGGACGTCTTCGAGGCGGCGCTTGAGCGCCACGTCCCCCAAGCCGCCGCGCCGATACCGGGTCTTGAGCTCTTCGACAGCCTCGCGGTCAGGGTCGAACGCGTCGAGGTAGGCGAAGACGACATTGCCTTCGACGCGACCCGGATCGCTCGCTCGCAGGTGGCCTGGGTCGGTGAACATCGCGCGCACCTTCTCGCGGACCTCGTCCGGCGCAGCGGAGAGCGCTATGCCGTTCCCAAGCGACTTGCTGGCCTTGCGGCCATCCACGCCGGGTAGGCGAGGGGTGTCGGACAGCAGGGGCCTGCACTCGGGCAGCAAGGAACGCCCCGCCAGGTGCGCCAGGCGCCGCACGATCTCGTTGGTCTGCTCCACCATCGGGAGCTGGTCGCTGCCGACGGGCACGAGCGTCGCGCGTGCCGCGGTGATATCGGCCGCCTGGCTCACGGGGTAGGCAAGGAACCCGGCGGGGATGGCGCGTCCGAAGCCGCGTAGCGCGATCTCCTCGCGCACAGTTGGGTTGCGCTCGAGGCGGGCGACCGTGACCAGGTTGAGGTAGAGCACGATGAGTTCCGCGAGCGCCGGGATGCCGGACTGTACGGCGATGGTCGTGGCCGCAGGGTCGATGCCGACCGCGAGATAGTCGAGCGCCAGCTCCAGCACGTTTCGGTGGACATCGGCGGGGCGGCCGGCGTGATCGGTGAGTGCCTGGAGATCGGCGATGAGAATGGTCTGATCGTGCTCGTACTGCAGCGCCAGACGGGTGCGCAGCGATCCGGCGAAGTGCCCGAGGTGCAGCGGGCCCGTCGGACGATCTCCGGTGAGCACCACCTCGCGGCGCACGGCGGACTCTGCACCGCCGCTGGGCGGCCCTGAGCTCGCTGTTGAGGTCGATAGTTGGGAACGCATGCACGGAGGATAAGCTGCGCGTGACGGCTGTGGGAGGCGCGTGCGCGACGATTGCCTCGACCGGGTCACCCCACTGACAGAGGCATGATGAAATGTCGAGCATGGGCTGCGTTCCTGCTCAAGCGCGCGTCCGAGCCGCCCACGGCGGAGGACGGCCAGGGTGCTTCTGGAGGAGTGTTCTCTGGCCGCAGTCGGCCGCATGCGCTGGGCTGCGCACCGGGCGATTGGCCCTGATGTCGTTGTCAACCACATCTTTCGAAGGATTGCATTCATGTCCGTTTCGCCGCTAGAACTCGACGTTCGGGTGATTCCACCGCGGGACAAGCACCCGGCCATCTTTCGTGCCTTCGACGGCCTTGCCAGCGGGCAGGCGATGGTGATCGTCAATGACCACGATCCGCGACGGCTGCGCGAGCAGTTCACGGCCGTGCGCCCAGATGCCTTCGACTGGACCTACGAAGCGGAGGGGCCGGAGGTTTGGCGGGTCCGCATCAGTCGGCGCTGAGAACACACGCCGACCACGTGAGGTGGTCACATGCCTAATTCGCTGCTACGGGCCGACTGGATCGCTCGCCCGGTCCCGCGCTCGTCCAATACGTGCGGGAGCTGGGCATCGATCTGGTCGTCGTGGCGACTCACGGCCATGGCGGCATCCGGCGCGCATGGCTGGGCAGCGTAGCGGACTATCTGATTCGGAACCTCGAGGTTCCCTGTGCTCCTGGTGCGGCCCGGCGAGGACGGAGCAGCGCTGGAGCGAGCGCCCGCGGCCTTCGCGCCACCGGCATTGCCGTCGTCGGTTGGACCTGCGCCGGCTCACCCTCGGGGCAGCGTGGCCGACAAGCTGGTGCGTGGCGCGGAGGTGCCAGTTCTGGTCTACCGCCCGGCCGGTCGCAGGAAGACGAAGATGCTGCTGCGTTCACGCTCCGGCTCACGCACCCAAGGTGCCACTCGGGAGGTTTGACGATGATGTACGGCGGAATGGGTGGACTCGTCCTGGTGTACGCGATTCTATGGATCCTCATTCTAGGGGCGATCGTGGTGGCTCTCTGGCGTGGGATGCAGGGGCAAGAGAAGAGCGCCCGGCACCTGGAGGCGATCGAACGGGCGCTGGCCCAGCGTTCCGGCGCGATCTGACGGGTAAGCGGCTGCCGTACGACGCGCATCAGCTCTTCGGCATTTGCGCGCCCGTACAACACCACCGTATGGCCCACTCAGATCGCTCTCGCGCTGGTGGCGCTGGCGGCCCTGCGGGGCGATTACGGTCCTTTCGTACAGAGTTGCCGCCCGCTTGTCTATTTGAGCTCGTGTAAGGGGTCACGAGATCACCACGCCACTCCATCGACCGCCCCAGTCCTTGGGATGGCGAAAGTCAGCACGGCCATCGACGAGCTGGTAGAGTTGGAAGTTCCGGTTCACGTACCGCTCGCTCTTCGGTAACGTAAACCACAAATCTCAGCCAGAAACTCACGTATGCTGGATTCAGGGCCGTGAAAGCGATGTGAGGTCTCTGCCTATGGAGAACGGGCCTTGTCTAGTGGCCGTCCTGCTGGCCGGGCATCGAAGTGATCGAGCGGGACAAGGGGCGTGGCGAACCGCGGCTAATAGCGAATAGTCTCTGTGTTGAAGTGTCCGGACCGATCAGGTGGCCACGAAGGGTAGCGCTCAGCGCCCTCTTTGGTGTGCAATCTCCTCCAACAAACCCCTAGGGGATATAGCAACCAGCGATTTTTTTGATGGCCAAGGCCAGCGCCGCAGTCCGAAGATCCGGAATTCTTGGGTTGGCTGCCTGTACGCTTCGAATTTGCTGAAATGCGGCGCTCATTGTTTCCTCGAGGCCGGATAGGACGAGGTCCTCCTCATCCGCGCCGCGAACGAGAAGCACGCGCTCTTTCTCCCCAAGCCGTTTGTCCGAAGCACTCTCAATCGCGTGCACCATTCTCTGGGAGCTCAGTTCGTCGAAACGCTTTGCGATGCGCCCAAATCGCACGTGAGAGAGGTTCTTGAGCCACTCGAAGTACGACACCGTCACGCCGCCTGAGTTCAAATAGATATCTGGAATCACCAGGACTCCACGCGACCGCAGGATCGCTTCCGCGTCAGCGGTGGTCGGGCCGTTGGCAGCTTCCGCCACGCCGCGGGCTCGGACTCTCCTGGCATTCTGCCGCGTCAGGACGTTTTCAAGGGCTGCGGGCACGAGCACATCGCAGTCAAGCTCCAGCGCTGCGGCGTTCGACGGCAGATCCTCGGCACCGTGAAACCCGGTGATCCGTCCAGTGTCCTTGCGGTGTTGTACTACTGATTCCAAGTCGATGCCGTTGGGGTTCGCAATAGCTCCCTCGTATTCCGCGAGGCCAACGAGGACTGCGCCGCCATCCTGGAGAACGTGGCCGCGGAATAGCCCACGTTACCGAGCCCCTGGACGACGACTCGTTTGCCCGTGAGTCCTGGGGTCAGGCCGTGTCTGCGGACAAGATCGGTGTCCATCAAAGCTTCCCGGATGCCGTAGAAAACTCCGCGGCCGGTGGCCCCGCTGCGCCCCCGGATTCCTCCCTGCGTTACTGGCTTCCCTGTGACACAACCAATCGCGTCGATCTCTCCGGGATGGAACTGGGCGTAAGTGTCTGCGATCCAGGCCATCTCTCTCGCGCCACTCCCATAGTCAGGAGCCGGCACATCCACCCCCGGGCCGATGAAATTCTTCCTCATGAACTCCACGGTGTACCGGCGCGTGATCCGCTCGAGCTGCTCAACGCCTGTTTTGCGCGGATCCACCCTGATCGCTCCTTTCGCGCCGCCGAAGGGGACATCCACGATGGCACATTTGTAGGTCATTAGGGCGGCCAGTGCCTGAACCTCATAGGCATCGACGTCGGGAGAGAAGCGGATGCCCCCCTTTACCGGGAGTTTGTGGTGGCTGTGCTCGGCGCGCCACGCCTCGATGACGTCATAGCCTCCTCCCTCTTTCCGGACCGGGAACTGGAAATGGTAGAGGCTATTGCAGGTCTTAATCTGTTTTGAGCAGGCCAGCCGGGTAGCTGCCGTAGGCCGCCGCTGCGTCAAAGTTCTGGTTCACCGTCTTGAGGAGATTGCCGGAGGCGGTCGTCATCGCGATCGTCTCAGGCGGCGGGCCTGCGTGGTCTGCCGGACCCGCGCCACCTCGACCAAGGTCCTCACCTCATTACGGACGAGGACTCCGAGGACGATCATTAGGGCGCTCACGAACAGCGTCATTGACATGTGGAACCCCCGTGGGTGTCATAGAGTGGACCGGTGCGCTACCTCGCCATGAGAGGCGAGCCTAGCCATGGGAACAGTGCACAAGCGACGGTGCCATTATTTGGCCGATGAACCTCTCGCCTGACTGTCGACCTCCCTCGTCGTTGGCAACTCGAGCCGTCGGAGTACGGTTCCCCTATTCGGCTTCCGACGACGCGCGTCCATTCCACTCAGCTCCTTCGAAGGCGACAGGGGCGAGGAAGACGCCAGCCTAACTTGAATACCGTTAAAGGGATGCCGCGCCTCAGGGAGATTGTTCCGGTTGCGACTGCGCGTACGATGTCAGTTTGCGAGATAACGCCCACCAGAACTCCGCGTTGCTCGACAAAGAGCCGACGCACTTCGGCATACAGCATGTGCCGAGCTGCCTCTTGTACGTCTGCAGTCGATTCGATCGTGAGCGGCTTTGGGGTCATCAGGTCCCGTACCTGGGTCTGCTCCAACAGGATTTGCCGCTCCTGAGCGGTGCGTGCCCGCGCCTGCGCGGTGATCAGATCAGTACTTGAGACCACTCCAACTGCCCGGCCGCGAGTGTCCACCACCGGAAGCCCGCTAACCTGCACGTCCGCGAGTGACACAATGACCTCTGAGACGGGTGTATCGCCGGTGACCGTCTTTACGGCAGTCTGCATTAAGTCTGACACTTTCATACACCCCCCATGGGCTGCCTTCTTTGCTTCCCCGAGCTGGTGGTCAGGCTTCACTAACCCGGCCGATCTAACGAGGCACAAGATGGTGGCGCTTGTATGAAGACTGCATGAAGTGATTGCTAAACGACGCTCATGCATCGGACCGGTGAACACACAGCTCAGTGATAGCCATGACCGCTGCCTTCAGGCTCGACCACCATTCCTCGCCGCCGCGGACGACTAGTCGCCCCGGCACGCGCTAGACCGCCGTGCGCTGCTGAACCAGGATGGACGAGCCTCCAAATGGCACTTCCTCTGGTTGGCGGACAAACGCGCTGGTCATGGCTGGGCTTCGGAAACGGCCACAACGCCGGAGGACTTTAGGGTCCCTCGTCCTGCGGGCTGAAGGAAAGTCGGGCGGGCAACACGACAGCCGCTTGAGCCGGATCGCGCCCCGCCCGGGGCTCAGCTCTCTACTGGTACTAGGACAATCCGACAATCCCGACCTTCCCATCGTTGAGCATAGCGGCGTGTGAAGTTGATCTCCTGGTGCGACGCGAGCTCCTCAGCGGCAAAGCGGACACCGAACATACCCAGCCCCTGCAGCCGCGCCTCGCGGTCCTGCACCTGATTCCAGCCGTCGAACGCATAGTGGAGCGTAAAGGGGACCCGGTCTTCGATCAGGAGTGCCCTTCCTCGGGGAAGCACCGCGAAGCTCGTGTCGACCCGCCAGTGCCAGGTCGGCGCGACCGGGCGTTGGCCGGCGTAGCGTTGCTCCACCGCCCGCAGCAGCTGAAAAGGTCGGCCGACCTGGCGCCCGGCCAGGAGTTGCAGGAACTCGGCGTGCGCCCAGAGCAACGGCATTGCGCTCCCCGACGGCTTCCCAGGAAGGAGCCCCCGGTCCGGGATGGGCGCTGCGTCCCATGCCTGCTCGGGGAGCAACCCGCACGGTCCCGCAGTGTGTAGCATTGTTGCCAGGTAAGGTGCGGGATCTTCGCCCAGCGCAAGCGCCAGGTGGCCACGCTCCCCCGTCAACAGGGGCCACGCCCTACCCACCCCGGTTCCATCGAATGGTTGCCCGTCGCTGTGTTCGCCGTACCCATCGCCATTGTACCGGTGGTACAGGGG